>WBTZ01000047.1 GCA_009026175.1 Zoogloea sp.
GGGAGCGCATCGATGAACCGCATTCTTCCTTCCGCGGCAAAGCCGCGCCCCCTGGCCCGGCTGCATCGCCTGGGCCGCCGCTACCGGAACCGCCTGATCCTGGCCCTGCTCGGTGCCGCCGCCGGCTTGGCCCGGGCCGAGGCCCCGGCCGCTCCTCCGGCGGTACCCGCCCTGCAGGCCGCCCGCGCCAACCCCCATGCCGACCAGGCCATGCTGCTGGGCGCCACCCGGGCCGGCAGTCGCCTGGTGGCGGTGGGCGACCACGGCACGGTGATCCTCTCCGACGATGGCGGCAAGACCTTCCGCCAGGCCCGGCAGGTGCCGGTGCGGGCCATGCTCAACGCGGTGAGCTTCATCGACGACAGGCAGGGCTGGGCGGCAGGCCACCGGGGCGTGATCCTCGCCACCACCGACGGCGGCGAGACCTGGACCCTGCAGCGCCAGGACCTGGACAAGGACCAGCCGCTCTTCTCGGTGCTGTTCACCGATGCGCAGCACGGCTGGGCCTGCGGGCTGTGGTCGCTGCTGCTGCGCACCGACGACGGCGGCAAGACCTGGCAGCCCGTGAGCCTGCCGGTGCCCCCCGGCGCCAAGCGGGCCGACCGCAACCTCTACAGTCTGTTCGCCGATCGCAAGGGCGGGCTGTTCATCGCCGCCGAGCAGGGCAGGGTGGTGCATTCACGGGATGGCGGTGCCAGCTGGGACTACCTGGATACGGGCTACAAGGGCTCCCTGTGGGCCGGCATCGCGCTGGAGGACGGCAGCCTGCTGGTCGGCGGCCTGCGCGGCGCCCTCTATCGCAGTGACGACGGCGGCAGCCACTGGGCGCCGCTGAAAGCGGCCAGCCTCAGCTCGATCACCGCCTTCTCGGAAGGGGCCGGCGGCCAGGTGATGGCCTCGGCGCTGGATGGGGTGAGCCTGCTGAGCACCGATGGCGGCAGGCAGTTCAGCGCCACCCAGCGCCCCGACAGACAGCCCCTCACCGCGCTGATCGCCGGCGGCGCGGGCAGGCCGCCGGTGCTGTTCTCCAAGGCCGGGGTGCTGGCGGGCCAGTGAGCCGGCAGCGCAGGGCGAGTGCAGAGCGCCTGTAGGGGCGACCTCGGTCGCCCGCGGGCTCCGATCACAAGCACCTGCGGGCGGCTGAAGCCGCCTCGGGCGCCTATAGATTGCGCAGGAAGAAGCGCACCACCCGCTGGCGCGACGAGTAGGCCTTGACCACGTCGGGGCGCAGTTCCACCCGGGCGTAGGGGTCGAAGCGGTCCGCCCCCAGGTGGCCGAAGGGGTCGCTGACCTTGATCGGCACCATCAGCCGGTCCCAGCCGTGGTAGGCGCCATCCTGGCGCACCACGTCCATGACGGCCTGCTCGCCGGCCGGCAGGCTGGCCTTCAGGGCCACACAGCGGGCCGCGCCGTCGGCGCTGGCGTTGGCCCGGTCGTAGTCGTCCAGGCTGCCGACCTGCACCAGGATGGGGGCGCCGGTGAGAGGGTTGCCGCCCGGGGTGCCGAAGCCGGAGTTGGGGATCGCCGGGTTGTTGTAGGCGTAGTGTGGCAGTAAAGTGTTTGTTATATTTCAATTTAAGACACTTAACTGTATGAATAGTATACGGATTTTTATTTTAATTTACAACAATTTATTGTGAATTTGTAATGAAATAGGTTTCAAGCTGCAACTTTAGGACTATTTTCTGACATTTTTAAGAAATGCATATGGAATGTTGGGTGTCAGCTCCGACGAGCGTTTGGTTGGTCGAGTCCGCCAGTGAAAATACCTCACATCAGGGGCAGGTAGTGGCTAGGAGCTCAACCGCTTTGCTCGTACTCGATTGTTGGAGATCCCGGCTTTCTTGAAAACCGCGTCTGCTCAGATGCGCACCCTGTCCGGGGGGGGGGGCAGTGGCCGGAATTACGGTAGCAACAGGCTGTGGATGCTGACTTGCAGGGCGTTTGCAAGACGTTCGATATTGTCGATCGAGATGTTCCGCACTTGGCGTTCAACATGTGCCACGAAGGTACGGTGAAGACCTGCTTCCAATGCCAAGTCTTCTTGAGACCATCCCTTCTCCCTACGTAGTCGAACGATATTCATCGCAAGGAGCTCCCGTGCTGTTGGGATGCTTGAACGGGACGATGATTCGCTGAGAGACATTGGATCAGTCTCTCGAAGGGATGCTTTTAAGTCAGCCGCTTTTGAGTCACAATATCGGTTTCCCCTGAATTATCGGTTCAAACGGAATTCCGAAGGGGGGCGCTGCTACTTGATCAACGTAGTCTATTCGTCGGCTGTATCAGCCGCACGTCACCACTGAAAGCCTCGAATCGCATGTTCATCACAGATGCATCCGCTTACCATCCTTTCATGTCTCGCCTTCTTGGCAATGGAAAGGACGCTTGGCGGGCTGTGGGCCTCACTGCGCCCAAAGAATGGTTCTACGTCAGTTATACCCTCTCCACCCCTAAAGGGGACCTTTCGGAAACGGCACTCATTGCCAATCCTGCTGGAGAGTTGCTAACCTTTCTCGACCAAGAGGATGAAGGTGTTTCAGTGCTTTGCGTTCAGCTTGTTACCCCTCCGTTTATGAACGGCTCCGAGCGTTGAAAAATGGAATTACTGGTTCGGGTCTGGAAGAAATCCGCCGATCCCCTGGCGCACGTCTATGAAGTCGAAGGAGGGAAGCGCTACTGCACAGCCTACGGAGAGTGGGATATCGCCGAGTATGAGTTGTGGAGGGATTTCACTTGAACCGCTCCTGCCTAATCACTCGTTTGGCCTGTTCAGATTTCAGTACGCACTTGTCGATCCGGCGTGCGCAATGAGTGAGGCTCTCGTGCCGCGTTCGATCACCTCGCCACCTGAGGAGGGGACCTTGATCGACAAAGTGCTAAACGAACAACCCCAGAAAATTTGGCGCATGGTCACATTTGCGGTTCAGGGCTTGAAGGAGGAAATGGCCGGGGGAGGCTTGAATGCTATTTTCCCGGTTCTCGATGTGCTCTGAATAATTAAATGGTTAATAAAGTTAAATGCTCGAAAATATAGTCGAGAACTTCAAACGATCCTTAATGCGCCCGATGCCCCGGGCGTATTTGTCTTTGCAACTCTGAAATCAATCAGGATTGGGGGCTGCGAGGGCTTCCTACTCAGAGGCATAACATAGGCGGTTGGACTGTCGGTTGCTCGGCCGGAGAGGTCATCCGTGAGGAAGGACGGAAGGGATGTCTCTCGGCCGGGGACTGAACCGCTCTCGCGGTAGCCCTCCGATCCCGCGAGGTGGTCGCGGATAGCGCCGCGCGGTTTCCTACCTTGAGAACAGAGGCATTCCGCCTCGTTCTCAAGGAGCCGCAGCCATGACCGCCTCCACTCACCCCATCAGCCCGCTGCGCCAACGCATGATCGACGACATGCGCATGCGTAAGCTCTCCCCCAAGACCCAGAGCGGTTACATTCGCGCCGTACGCCAGTTCACCGCCTACCTCGGGCGCTCGCCGGATACGGCCAGCACCGAGGATCTGCGCAACTACCAACTGCACCTGGTCGATCACGGCATCTCGCCGGTCTCGCTCAACGCGGCGATCAGCGGACTGAAGTTCTTTTTCGACATCACCCTCGATCGCCAGGAACTGATGGCCCGGATGCAGCCGGTGCGGGTGCCCCGAACGCTGCCGGTGGTGCTCAGCCCCGAGGAAGTGTCCCGCCTGATCGCCGCCGCCGGCAACCTGAAACACCAGACCGCCTTATCGGTGGCCTACGGGGCCGGGCTGCGGGCCAGCGAAGTGGTCGCGCTGAAGGTGGGCGATGTGGACGGCCAGCGTATGACCCTGCGCATCGAGCAGGGCAAGGGCCACAAGGATCGCTACGCGATGCTCTCGCCGGTGCTGCTCGAGCGGCTGCGCGTCTGGTGGAAGGTCGCCCGTGCCCAAGGCAAGATGCTCGACGGCGGCTGGCTGTTTCCGGGGATGAACCCGATCGAGTCGCTCAGTACCCGGCAGCTCAACCGGGCCATCCACGCCGCCGCCGAAGCGGCTCAGATCGACAAGCGGGTGTCGATGCACACCCTGCGCCACTATTCCGTGTCCCAGACTATGCCGACTGTAATCACATGCGCGCTCGAAAGCGTGCTGCCGGTGGTCGTTCCAGGGCGGATGCACGTCGGCAACTCGGCATAGTCCAGAGCTTCAGTCCCTATAGTTCCTTGAGGAATGCCAGCAATTGGTCATCCGGTCGGAAGCGGCCAGGAGTGACGTCGGGTGGCGTGGTCCTGGCCAGTGCTTGCTCCTTGATGGAAAGATTTGCGTCGAGATAAATCTGCGTCGTTTCCACCGACTCGTGGCCGAGCCATAACGCGATCACCGCCCGATCCACCCCGGCCTGCAGCAACTCCATGGCCGTGGTATGGCGAAGCACATGCGGCGTGACCCGCTTGCGCGCCAGGGACGGGCAGTCCTTGGCCGCTACCGCAACGTGCTTGGCGAGCAGGTACTGCACGCCATCGGCGCTCAGGCGGCCCCCTCGGGCGTTCGGAAACACGGTCGCGTCGGTGTTGGAGGGAATTTCCTGCAACCAGAATTTCAGGACGGCGGCGGTCTGTCGGGTCAGCGGCGTGGCGCGTTCCTTGCGGCCTTTGCCCAGCACGCGGACGTGGGCGCCCGGACCCAAGCACACCGACTGCCGGTGCAGGCTGGTGAGTTCGGAGAGGCGCAGGCCGCCTTGAACGGCAAGCAACAGAAGCGCGTGATCGCGACGCCCAGACCAGGTGTGCCGATCGGGCGCCGCCAGCAGTGCGTCCACTTCGTTGCGGGTCAGGAAACCAACCTGAGCGCGCGTAAATCGCTGGCTCGGGATTGCCAGCACCCGTTGAATCTGTTCCGACTGGGCGGGCATCTCGAACGCCGCATAGCGAAAGAACGAGCGGATGGCGGTGAGCCGAAGGTTACGACTGCGGCTTGAGACTTTGCGTCCGTTCTCAAGGTCATCCAGGAAGGCGGCGATCAGTGGCGCGTCGATCTGCTCGAAGGCCAATTGCGTCGGCGGCTTACCCAGTCGTGCCTGGGTAAAGCGCAGCAGCAGGCGAAAGGTGTCCCGATATGAAGCGATCGTATGCGGGCTGGCGCGACGCTGGCCGCAAGGACGCGCGGGAGGCATGATCTGCGCATGGCTCTCCCCACCAACCTCCACGAACTGGACGCCGACGCCCTGCGCCGCCTGCTCATCGCGCAGGACCGGGAGCTCACCTGGCGCCAGAGCAAGATCGACCAGCTCACCCATGAGCTCTCGCTGCACAAACGCTGGCGCTTCGGGGTCAAGACGGAGCGCCTGCCGGCCGAGCAGGCGCACCTGTTCGAGGAGACGGTGGAGGCCGACCTCGCGGCGATGACCGAGGAGCTTGAGCAGCTCTCCGGCAAACCCGCCTCCGCCAAGGGGCAGGCCAAGCGCAAACCCCTGCCGCCCGAACTGCCTCGCACCGAGATCCATCACGAGCCGGACAGCACCACCTGCGCCTGTGGCTGCCAGATGAAGCGCATCGGCGAGGACGTGGCGGAGAAGCTCGACTACACCCCCGGCACCTTCAACGTCGAGCGCCACATTCGCGGCAAGTGGGTCTGCCAGGCGTGCGAAACCCTGGTGCAGGCTCCTGTGCCCGCCCACGTGATCGACAAGGGCCTGCCCACCGCCGGCCTGCTGGCTCAGGTGCTGGTGGCCAAGTACCAGGATCATTTGCCGCTGTACCGCCAGGAAGGCATCTTCGGCCGGGCGGGGCTCGCGATTCCCCAATCCACGCTCGCCCAATGGGTCGGTCAGATGGGCGTGCAGTTGCAGCCTCTGATCGATGCCCTGAAGGCAGAACTCCTCGCCTTCCCGGTACTGCATGCCGACGAGACGCCAGTGGCGATGCTCGACCCCGGGGCCGGCAAGACCCACCGGGCCTACCTATGGTCCTACAGCATCGGCGCCCACGATCCGGTCCGAGCGGTGATCTACGACTTTGCCGAGAGCCGCGCCGGCAAGCACGCCCAGGACTTCCTGGGCGACTGGCGTGGCACACTCGTCTGTGACGACTACTCGGGCTACAAGGCCTTGATCGCCAAAGGCGTGACCGAAGCGGGCTGCATGGCCCACGCCCGACGCAAGTTCTTCGAGCTTCAGGAACACGGGCAGAGTCAGATCGCCGCCGAGGCGCTGGAGCGCATCGCTGCGCTCTACACCATCGAGCAGGCAGCGCGGGAACTGGAGTCCGACGCCCGTCAGACACTGCGAGAAACGCGGGCGAGGCCGCTGCTGGAAGACTTGAAGGCCTGGCTGCTGGTGTGCAGGGGCAAGATCCCCAACGGGTCATCCGCCGCCAAAGCCATCGACTACACCCTCAAACGCTGGGCGGCGCTGACCCATTACCTGGCCGATGGAAACGTCCCCATCGACAACAACTGGATCGAGAACCAGATCCGGCCGATTGCCATCGGCCGTAAGAACTGGCTCTTTGCCGGCTCGCTGCGCGCCGGCAAGCGGGCGGCGGCGATCATGAGCCTGATCCAGTCGGCGCGCTTGAATGGGCATGAGCCCTTCGCCTATCTGAAGGACGTCCTCACCCGCCTACCGACGCAGCCGCAGAGTCGGATCGGGGAGTTGTTACCTCATCGGTGGCGGCCGGATTCAGCCTGAGGCGCAGTCAAGAGGGGATCGCCGGGGGCTTACGGATCTGCTGCGATCGGCCGCCGCAGTGTGCTCAGTCGAGAAGTGGAGCACAGGGCCCGATTTTGCGGCGCAGCAGGCGGTTCTGGGGCTGACTCAGACGGTTTTCTGGGGAGCGATTGGGCTGTCGCAGTCTGACAGGGGCAGGTATGAGCAAGGGCGTGATATACCGCCCTGGGCCGCGGCAGCCATCCGCGTGGTCTTCTGGCCGGAGGCAAAGGCCTTGCGGCACGCCGAGAAGCTGAGGGGAGGGCGCCTGTTTTCTGGGCAGGCCTCCCCGTCCCGCTCAGGGCGGGGGCTGTAACGCGTTGTCCAAAGAGTTACCCACAGATTCTGTGGATAGGCCGGTCCGCAGGTCGCCAGCCTTCTCGACGATGCCTCCTGGCCCTGCCCAGTCGATGGCGATGAGCTTGATGTGGAAGACCTGAGTCTCCCCGGTCAGGGTGGTGGCGCGCCACATGGCAGTAGTGGATAGCTCGGAAATCGGTCCCATGGAGTACGCGCTGTTGATCGGGAGCGGACATCCTACGGCCTTGATTATGGAAGGTCTGTGAAGCAGTTCATTGGCAGGGGGCACCGATTGATTGACGATTTTATGGGTGCTGTATGTATTTACATTTTTAGCCCTGCCGCCACCATGAGCCATGTCCATCTTTCCGCGCCAGAGGATTTCCCCGATCACTGGTTTCCCTTCGCGGATGAGCTGAAGCATGCTTTTTTTTGGCTCAGTTGTGAGGCTACGGGGTGTCTAGGAAGCCTTGGGTGATTCACTCCATGTCGCTGTAGTTCGTCCTCATCACTTAAGGTAAGGAGACAGGATACACCCCTTTCCGGCATGCTTTGCTCGATACATCCAGTGATCAGCCTCCTTGAGCAGCGCAGTAGGCAATCGCTCCTCTCCCGATGCGTAGACGACCACCCCAATACTGGCACCAAGCTCCACGCTTTGGCCGTGGAAGTGTTGCGGGCCAGAGATTGCCTCCAGGATCTTCTCGGCGACTCGTAAAGCATCGGGATAGCCGCTCATTAATCCCTCCAAAACCACGGCAAACTCATCCCCGGCGAAGCGGACTGCACAATCCGTTTCGCGGATGCAGCTCTTGATTGCGGCCGCCACCCTGCATAGCACCTGATCTCCGGCCTCGTGCCCAAAACGATCGTTCACCGCCTTGAATCCGTCGAGGTCGAGGAACAGGAGGCCCAAGCATTTCCCGCTGCGATCCGCCCTGGCCATCGCCCTCGGCAGTACCTCGGCCAGCGCTCGCCTGTTGAACAAGCCCGTTAGCGCATCCTGCCGTACTTCATGCTCCCGGCGGATTTCTGCCTCCTTCCTCTCTGTGATGTCGTGCAGGAAGGCACTGAATACGACCTGTCCGTCGATATCGAGGGCTTTGATGCGCACCTCTACCGTGAGTGTCGAACCGTCCTTGCGACGAGCAGGCATCTCTAGGCGTTGATCGAGCATGGTGGTTGCTCCGCTTGCTCGGTATCGACTCAGACCCGCACGGTGCATCTCAGCCATGCTGGCGGGTACGATGAGCTCTTCCAATGGCCGGCCGATTGCCTCCAAGGCAGACCACCCGAAAATGTTCTCAGCCTCCTGGTTCCATGCAGTGACCAAGCCGGCATGATCCAGGGCGACGTATGCATCGTAGGTGTTCTCCAGGATGGTCCGGAGCTCCGCCTCACGCTTGCGGAGTTGGCGTTCCGAGTTAATCTGTTGGTCAATGGCCTCGACCAAGCGACGATTTGTCTCCAGCAGCTGAGCCGTTCGGTCCTCGACTTTTTGCTCAAGCTCACGTTGCAGGGCAGCTAGGCTCTCCTCAGCGATCTTCCGGGAATCAATATCCTTAATGATGGAGATGAAGTACTCCAACCGGCCTAACGCATCCGTTTTCTTGGTGACGCCCAGAGCAATCCAGACCACCTGCCCATCCTTACGCAGGTAGCGCTTCTCCATGTGGTAGTGATCAATCTTGCCGTCGATCAGTTGATTTAGCAGGGACAAGTCCGCATTGAGGTCATCCGGATGGGTGATGTCCTGAAATGTCAGTTCCATCAGTTCGTCGGCCTCATAGCCAACAATGCCGCACAACGCGTTGTTTACGCTGATCCAGGAGCCATTCGGTGCGACCAGAGCGATCCCTACAGAGGCGAGTTCAAACATCGATCGGTAGCGGACCTCATTGGCCTGTGCGACCTCCCGTGACCGCTCGAGACGAGTACTCGTCGCCATCAAGTGTTCCCGCAACTGGATCTCATTGCTGACCATTTCCGCAAGATCACGCAAGGTGTCCAGTTCATCCGGCGTCAAGTTGTGCGGCTTGCTATCTATGGCACACAAGGTGCCAAGTCGATGGCCTGCGGATGTCCTGATCGGCGCCCCCGCGTAGAAGCAGATATTCGGCGCCCCCTTAACCAAAGGATTATCTGAAAAGCGTTGATCCAGGCGCGCATCGGAAACAACCAGAGGTTCTCCTCGCAGGATCGTATGAGCGCAAAACGCCACGTCTCGGGGCGTCTCATCCACATCAAGACCGACCTTCGACTTGAACCACTGGCGGTCTTCGTCAACGAGCGAAACCAACGCGATGGGAACGTGCAGGGCCCGCGCCAGCAGCTTTGTCACCCGATCGAACTCGGGCTCGGGAAGCGAATCCAGCAGGTTGAGGTTTCTCAAAACCTCCAGTCGCTGCTTTTCATCTGATGGGGTCGGAGCAATCATGCGCACTGCTTTTCAGAGAATGACGGATGAACCTTAGTCTAAGTCAAACGGGGGCTGAGGTTATCGAGTGCAGCAGGCGGATAGTGATCTGTTCAACGGCTCTACGCGAAGAACAGCGAGAACGGCAACCGCGTGAAACGCGTCCTTGGCTTGGTGCTCGTCTTAGCCCATGCTGCAGACACAACCATAACGACGCAACGATGGGGAGGCGCCATGAGCAACATTCCCGAGTGGCGGGCTGAGCTGGCCACAGGTAGCGCCGAGATCGATAGCCAGCACCGCCACCTCCTGGAGCTTGCTCGAAAGGTCGTGGACTCCTTTGACACCGCTGGATGTGATCGAGAGACGTTTCACTGGCATCTCAATGAGCTGGCAGTTCTGGCAGACGAGCACTTCGCGACAGAGGAAGCACTACTGTCCGCCCATGGTGATCCGCTGCTTTCCAAACACCGGGCGGAGCACGATCAGTACCGCGAGCAGATTACAGGCCTTCTGATGGCGGCCATGCGTGGAAAGCTTGATCGAGCAGGTCTGTGTCAGGTTCTTCACGACTGGACAACGCATCACCTTCTGGAGACTGACATGGGCAGTCGCCAGTACCTGGTGGAGCATCACGCGCCCTAAGAAACTCCAGGTTGAAGGGAAAAACGTGAAACCGGGGAGCATCCTTTCACCCAAAAGTGATAGGGTTAGGGCAGGTAAGCGTTACGCGACAAACACGCTACGTGGCCCTTCGCACGTCAGCCTGCCTGATATTGACTTTCCCCATGACTATGCCGATAGCGCCTGCCCCCGACTGCTCAGTATCGCCTAACTCTTCGATCGCCCCCTTCGCGCCCGAACTTGCTCGCCTTCAGCACCTCAACGCATGGCACGAGCAGGCTTTAGCTTTCGCCAATATCGGTCTGTATCGCTGGGAGTCTGCGTCTGATCAGTGGTTCTGGTCAGATGAAATGTACGGCATCAGAGGATTCCCTCGAGACCCGCGGTTCGCTAACCCTGCCGACTTCTATGCCCGCGTGCATCCCGACGACCAGGAGCGGGTGCTAACCGCAGAGATTGCCTGCAAGGAAGGGCGAGCACCTTTGGACGTGGAGTACCGTTTCTTGCTGCCCAACGGCGATCTTCGCTGGCACCGGGAGCGGGCCAATCTAGTGCGCCTCCCAGACGGCAAACAAGAGATTCTGTCCGGTGCATTGATAGACATCACCGAGCAGAAACGCGCCGAACTTGAATTCGAGCGTCGCCAGGATCACTTGGAAGCCCTGGTGGACGATAGGACAGCCGCGCTGCGCGTGGCTAAGGATGCGGTCGAGAGCGCGCACCGTGCCAAGAACATGTTCGTGGCGAATGTCAGCCACGAGCTGCGCACTCCCTTGAACGCCATCATGGGCATGACAGATCTGGCCTTCAGACGGGCTGAGGATCCCAGGCTACAGGGCTACCTCGACAAAGCGAAGAAGGCCTCACGGCGCCTGCTAAGTCTCATCAACGACTTGATTGACATTGCCGACATCGAGGCCGAGCGAATGTCACTTGAGATAGACGCCTTTCAACCAGCCATGGTCGCCGCGAGCCTAAAGGAGATTTTTGGCCCAGCAGCAGCCGCGAAGGGGGTAGCCTTCAGTATCGAGATCGCCCCGGACTTGTCGGAGCGAACCACCTACGGGGATCCAGTCCGGATCACACAGATTGTCCGAAATCTGGCAGACAACGCAATCAAGTTCTCGGAAAAGGGAAGGGTTACTATCCGCTTCCGCATCGCCTCCGAGACATCAACCGAACTGAGCCTTCACTGCAGCGTGGAGGACGAGGGAATGGGTATTCCTGAGGCCGATCTGCAGCGGATTTTTACTCTCTTCGAGCAAGGGGACGGTTCCTCCACTCGACGTCACGGCGGCACAGGGCTCGGCTTGGCTCTTTGCCGCAAGTTGGTGCACCTGATGAACGGAGAGATCGGCGTCACCAGTCGGCCAGGGGTAGGCTCCACGTTTCATTTCACTGTGCGGCTGACGTCTGTCGCACCAAAGTAGTAAAGGAGCTTGGCCCCAGTTGAGGGAAGTGAGAGATTAAACTTGATGCGCTGATCCCTTCGACCGCACTGGGATCGAACCAGTGAGGCCCGGCATCCCAAACGAGGCCTTGATTCCTAGCTACATTTTTTCCAACATCGCATCGTACTGGCGGCCACCGAGGACGCTGCGTTCCGGATGATCGAGGATGGGGCACGCTCACCCCGTTGGTAGGAGGCGCGCAGTAGGAGGCCCTGGCAGCCTGCCTTTCTCGCTCTTCGAGATGGATGCGCTGGAGTCCTCTGACTCCACAGCGACCACTCGGCATGGCTCCACTAGAGCGGGCATTACGACAAGTTCGCGTCAGTAGGCTGAGTCGGTGGCTGATGGTGCTCAACAAAAATCCCCGATCGCTTATCACGCCAATCGGGGATTCTGCAGAGCGCTGCAAGTCTGTACTGGTCAGGGCTTGATCAGCCACTCTTCGACATTGCCACCGTTATCGAGGAACGTCTGGATCCAACCCGGCTTCCGACCTTTACCCGTCCAGGTCAGAGTCGGATCAATCGAGCTTCGATACTTCGGGGTCCCAGTCGCTTTGTGCGCTGCTGTGCCGCGAGCAGCGCGAGTCTTCTTTTGTTGGTTCCCTGCAACGGAGACACCCAGCGCCTTGGCGATTTCGTTCGGATCGAGGTTGAGTGCTTTCAGTTCCCCAACAATCTTGTTGAGTGCTTCTTTGGCTTGCTGGCGCTCAAGTGATTCAAGCTCCTCCTCGATACGAAGCTTTTCAGAAGAAAGGTTGCTGAGTTGCTCATCAATCTTTACAAGTGCGGCTTTCAAGTCTGCAACGGTATTCATTCATGTTCCTTTAGTTGTGCGATGATACCGTATCATAGTGCTAAAGATAGGGGAAAATAGATAGCCAGCTTTGTGAACCAAATGCTCAATTCGGTTTTTTCGTTCTTATCGCTTCTGTACGTGAATTTAAACAGGGCTGGATGGCAGGCTGTGGTTGAGTGTTAACGCGCTCAGGCCAGGCAAAGTGACCCGGTACTTATCCAGAAAATGTGCTCCCTTGGCACGACGAGCGGCCGCGGCAAGCTGCTCCGCGCGCTCCTGAACCGCCGGTGTCGGTCGGACAGACTCAACGGACACGACGAGCTGCTTCTTCGCCTTGAGGGACGAAGCTTGTTTTTTCAAGAGAAGGCTGCGAGCGGATTGCTTCATGGCGTGGGGTCTGAACATTGGAGCACCTTCCGCGCAGAGGGAAGTTGTTGAGATACTAGATCAGAAAAGAGCGTGCGCGCAATCTGTTCATCCCAGCAGTTATGGCGGACATGTAGGTTGTGTACTCATTTAGGCGTCCTCCCTGACGCTGGTTTCACGGCAACGAAGATGGCCTTGGTGCCCGACATGATGGCGTTCGCGAAAGACCTGAACCAAGCCCCGCAGGGGGGGCGTGTGCTCGGGTTGGTCTGTCTGATCGTCCAGGTCACGGTCTTGGTGGAGGACTCGGGGAGTCTGAATGAGTTTGACGCTGTCCGATGAGTTGGCGCGTGGCTTGAGCGACCTATTCCCGAACTGGGAGGGGTCAGGCCGTCAGGCTACATGGATGCGATTACTGGACAGATGCTTGTTTCTAAGGCGCCGGCAAGAATGAGGATGGCAAGGCGCATTGCCCCGATTTTACCTGTTACCTGCAATGTGCATTGCAGGTAACAGGATGGCGTACTTTGTTAGTAATTATGTCACACGGCTACCATAACTGCGTCATTGCGCGGAGGGAAGTTGCGGGGGATCCTTCATTTGAAATGGGGGTGTGACTCAATGAGAAAATCAATTCGGCTTGCTGCCGCCTTGGTCTCTTTACAGTGCATTGCTGGCGACGCTTTTGCGCACGGAGGCCGGACCGACGGTCAGGGGTGTCACCACCATCGGCGCAGTGGAGGGTATCACTGCCACGGTGGAGGCCATGTCCAGTCTCACCGCTCAGCAACAACACTAGGTCTATACAGCGCGCCTTCAAGATTGCCCGTCCAGTCGGCGGCTATCTCACTTCCCACTCCTCACCATGCTCCTCCGCCCAAGTCCGAACGTTCGACCTGCCCGGGCACGTCTCGTGAGGATCGCGAGAAGATCATGACGATGCAGATGCAGATCCAGGATCTCAACTATGAGATCCTGGAGCTCCGTGCCCAGTTGCTCCAAGCGAAGACCACGTCCCCAACCCGCCGGGCGGAGATTGGCAATGTTTGGGAGTAGGCTACGTGAGACTTGATTGAATGGGGTGCGATCAATGCGGGCACTAGACCGGTTTCGCAGAAAGTTGCGGTCGTCTGTCGATAGAATGAGTCGCTTTTAATTATTTTTTTTGCTGAACGGTAGCTCTGACATCTCAGAAATTTTTTGAAACTCACGAAGGTAGTCTGGTTGGTTCTTTGCAAGCCAATTAACGATTGAGGCGCAAGAAAGAATTCCTCCAAGATAGCTACGAATTACTGTCAAGTGAAGGACGTCTGGGCCGTAGCTGTCCTCAATAGCCTTGTTTTGGCTTTGCAATGCAGTAAGCTCACGCTCCAGGCGAGCCATTGAATCAGAAGAGGGAAGCGCCTCGTCAGACTTTCGAGATCTTTTCTTGTGCTCGGTGACTAGGTGCTGGGTCTGCGTTGAGGCCAATATCGCGGTCGCGAAAGATAGGCTGTAGTTTCTTTGGCCTTCCATTAGTTCTGCGGCCTCGATTTGCCGAATGGACTTCATCTTCTTAAGGATTTTAAATATATGTGCAGGGCATGGCTTGTCGGACAGGATTTCGGCTGCCTCAGCGCATATTCCATCCAGAAGGCGGAAGCGTTGGCGGACTGTTTCAGGGGATAGATCGAGTGCCCGACCGATTCGTTCCGCTGATACACCCCTTTCAATTGCGTTGACGATCATCTTGTGGTCTTGAACTGCGGCCAATCTATTGATTCGCTTGTTATAGGAGTAGGTGTCGTCATCTGTTGCTATGATGCAATCAACGGACGTAGAACCAAGATCCTTCAGCGCCTCGATTCGGAGATGTCCGTCAAGAAGCAGAAAGTGATTTTGCTTCTTTGGGTCTGGAACAACAGCTGGTGGTTCGATAAGTCCTACTTCCTTAACTGATGCAAGTATTTGCAGATATTTAAGGCTTGACTTGACTGCAGGGCGCAGTGATTTTAGTGGAGTAATGTGGGCTATTGGAACGTTGGTGCATTGATGCAGGAAGGCTGATTTCGTCATCTCTATCCCATGTTCGGATGAAAATGAGAGAAAATTTTGATTCACGCTCGTGCCTCCCCTGATATGCGATCCTTCAGAAGCTTAGGTAACGTGTCCTTGCCTTCTGTTTTCAGTAAAATTGTGAACTCTTCGTTTTCAAGCAGATCTTTTATGGCTTCTGCTGCGAAAATAATTCTCTCGTGTGTGAATTCAGCCTTCTTTGCCCTGATCCGTAATTTCTCTGCTTCAAGTTCGTATAGATTGCGGAGGTCTGAGGCCGTCAGGGGCTTCTTCTTTGAAGATTTTCCAAGAGGGACGTTGCCGATAGCTTTGTCGCGTCTGATTCTTTGCTCCAGTAGCTTGCGCAAGGTAGAGAGCTTCTTTCCACGAAACCCCTCTTGATACGCTCCAGCGAGTAGATTCTGTAATTCAGCGTCGCTGCTTCGAGCGATGTCTGTTGCCATACTGAGTGGAATTGATCCGGCCTCAACTGCAGATAGTAGCTTTTCTTCACCTTTCTCAAGAAGGCCGGCGATCATGTTGACCCAAGATGGGGTGACGCCAATCCGCTGTGCAATTTCACTGTCGTTGTGACCTCGCTTTCGAAGCTCACCCACTTCACGCATCAGGTCGATCGGGCGATGTTGACGACGTGCGATGTTCTCAACCAGGCTCATGACTAAACAGTCTTCTTCAGAAGCCTCGGTGACAAAGGCTGGAATGGAATCTTGGTCCAGCAACTTGAACGCTTCTAGTCGGCCTTGTCCGCAAATGAGATTGTATCGATGAGACCCATCAGGAAGTGTTCTTCGGCTTACAGTTATTGGCCGTTTCAGTCCAATAGAGCGAATGTTCTCTACTATTTCTAAATGCTGCTTCTTGTTTCTGGAGCGTGGGTTGAGTACATCGATCCTGTCGATAGAAATCATGACGACGTTTTCGTGGATGACGGCCGGCTTCATGCTGCCTCCTCTATCGGACAGCGAGCGGCGAGCTCGCCAAGGATGTCAAGGCTTTCGAAGCGATAGCCTTCAAATATTCTGTCGTTTTCTTCTGCAAAGCGACTCGGCCACGAACCTATGTCTAGTCGAGGTATGAGGTAATAGTCACGAATCAGTAAATTTGTACTGTCCATTCGTACGGCTATCGTTATGTCTGGAGAGAGCCCCGTGTCAAATCGAATGTGCCAGCGTAGCGTTCCAGACGATAATCTATGGCATCGTGCGATAACTACCGAGACAGACCAATCGTTGTTTATGGCTAATAAGTTCGTTTTTGTGTTGAACGAAACTATTGCCCCGAGATTTATAAGCAGATTTGTAACGTGCTCAATGACCTCTGGGTGAAGTTTTCGTAAATTTTGATTGATCTCTAAGTAACGGTAGTCCCGGTTAGGTTGGTAGTTGATCAACTTGTAGGCGCGCAGTAGTCCGCCGAAACGAGAGCGATACGCGCTGCTAGATGGCATCCCTTCCTGCTCATCTATAATTAGCCCAGATAGTACCCCTAGCCGACTGTATAGGCTGTCAAGGAGTTTGAGCATTTCATCATTGCTAAACCGTGCAGATCTTTTTGCGATAATTTCGACAGCGCTTTCAAAAATTTCCTTGGAAACTATGCTTTTGAATGCGTTGTCGCATCGAATCCAGCGATCTGGTGTGTTTCGAACTCTGTGTTGCTTGAGTTTGAAAGACATTCGATTGTAAACACTGTTGCCTATATATTTTTCATTTGTCAGAAGCTGATGGACTGTTCCACGAGTCCACTTTCGGCCAAGATCCGTTAGCAACCCCTCATTGTTCAACATTTCCGCGATAGAGGCTTCGTTCATTCCTTTTGTAACGAAGCAGTCGTAGATTCGGCGAACTGTTTGAATTTCGTCCTCGGGGCCAGGAACCAAGATTACCCGGTCAGTATGAATGCTTTTGTGTTGGCGAAAATCTAGAAGGCCTTTTTGATTTCTTTGGTCGTCTATAAGCGCCCGGCGAAGGCCATATCCTGCCGCGCCACCTTGATGAAAACCTAACTCGACAAGGCGGCACTGGCCAAGAAATACTTTTGTAGACAGCTCTCGGCTGTATTCGCCAGCCATTGCCCGTTTGACGCTTTTTACGATTGCAGATACCGGGGAGCCATCGTTCTCAAACTGTTCGGCGCAATAAATTACTGTGACCCCGGCTCTGGTGCACAGGTATTCGTAATGAGCACTTTCGTCGGCGTTCTGAAATCGCCCCCATCTGCTGACGTCGTAAACTAGGATGACTTTGAAGGTTGTTGTTCCACTTTGAACGTCCGCTATCAGGCGACGAAGAGCCTCTCGACCGCTTATATCAAGCCCGCTCTTTCCTTCGTCAGCATAGGATTTCTCGATAAGCATGCCGTGAGATTCGGCGTACTTACGGATCACGGCTGTTTGATTCTCAGTTGAGTAACGTTGGTGGTCGGTCGACATACGCACGTACTCTGCAGCAAGGATCTTGCATGCAGGTATGTCTGCTGACATTGAGTTCGGCGTCGCGGGAGGCAAGTTGATCTCCTGTCAGGAGCGTCCGAGTAACTGTCGGAGTATAGAAAGCGATTCTCTTAGTTACAAAGAATATTTCTGGCTGATTCTCTTGAAGATCGGGAATGTCAAGCGATACGCAGATTCGATCCCCTGACGACATCCCCGCCAAAGAGTGATGCCTTGGGGCGACTCGAAATGCCTGCAGCCTTCGCAGTTAATCCGGCGCGTAGGACTCCTTTCGTAGGCATGGCGGCCACAGTAGCTTGCCTAGCGATCAGACGAGGCAGCACTGCTCATTTCTCGCAAACGGCGATCTTCAAGTGTAAGCGTCCAGCCGGCCCACCTTGCGGGGATCAGCGTGGGATGATCCGAGTGTCGATGACGTCCTTGGGAGTGGCATCGACGTCAATCACCCGGCTGCCCAGCGGTAACAACTCATCGATTCGGCTGTGGGGCCAGGCCGGGAGTTTCTCCAGGGTAATCCGCAGCCAGGCGTAGGGTTCCAGTCCATTGAGGCTGGCGGTGGCCAGCAGGCTCTGGATGGCCGCAGCGCGCTGGCCTGCCCGTTCGGAGCCCACGAAGAGCCAATTGCGCCGGCCCAAGCAAATCGGCCGGATGGCATTCTCAATGGGGTTATTGTCGATGGGCAACTGGCCACTTTCCACATAGCGCAGGATCGCTGGCCAGCGTTTGAGGCTGTAATCGATGGCACGGGCCAGTCCCTTTCAACGGCGGCCACTCTCCGTTTGGCGCACAACCAACCGTGCAAGTCACCCAGGCGCGGCAAGGCCTCCTGCTGGCGAAGCGCGAGACGCACCGCTGCGTCGGCATCGCGGGCTTGCGCCTCGATCGCGTACAGTTCGGCGATCCGCCGTAAGGCCTCTTCGGCGACAGGATGCGGGTGCGCCGCATGGAGATCGAAGAACTTGCGTCGGCAATGGGCAAGGCCCGCCAGTTCCGTGACACCCTGCCGGAAGAGCTCCTTGTATCCCCCGTAGTCATCGACCATCAAGCGGCCTTGCCAGCCTTGCAGGAAATCCCGGGCATGTTGGCCGCTGCGGCTGGTTTGATAGTCGAAGACGACGATCGGTGCAGCCCCCTCCAGCTCATTGCTTCGATAGGCCCAGAGATAAGCCCGCCGGGTCTTGCCCTGGCCCGGATCCAGTTGCTGAACCGGGGTCTCATCGGCGTGCAGCACCTGGCCCCGCTTGAGCAGTGTGCTCAGACGATCCACCAGGGGCTGCAGGGCCAGACCCAACTGGCCCACCCACTGGGCCAGCGTGGAGCGGGCAATCGGTGCCCCATGCCGTTCGCTGATCTTCTCGATGCGATAGAGCGGCAGGTGATCCAGATATTTCTGGATCAGAATCCAGGCATGCAGCCCCGGAGCCGCCAGACCCCCGTCGATAAGGCTGGCCGGTACGGGGGCGGCTGTGACAGTTTCGCAGCGCTGACAGGCGTATTGGGGACGGATGTGGCGATGGACAAAGAATCGGGCGGGCTCCACGTCCAGTTGTTCGCTGATGTCTTCGCCAACCCCAGGCTGCAGACAGGCGGCCACCACCTGAGTCTTGAAATCATCCGGATAGGTTCGGCGATGGCGGCCCCGAGGCGCTTTAACGAGATTCGCGTACATGTGTCCACCCTGATTTGCGTGGACACCATGCTCATCATCAACGCCAACCCGCGCAAGGTGGGCCGGTTGGACGCTTACGCTAAGCGGCTGGGGGAAGATGAGTTTGCCGGGGGCTTACTGATCACCGAAGCGCAGGGGATTCCGTTAGCAGTCATCCTGACCGGCGCCAATCGCAATGATGTGACCCAACTTCTGCCCCTCGTTGAAGCCATTCCACCCACCCGAGGAGAACGGGGGCGACTGCTCTCCAAGCCTCGGATCATCCAGGCCGACCGTGGCTACGATCACGACAAGTACCGCAGGCCCCTTTACGCCCAAGGCATCAAGACCGAGATCGCCCGGCGCAACACGCCGCACGGCAGCGGTCTGGGTACTCCATCCGTATCCGCATCAACGCTTCGCGTCATGACTCAAGCCAGGAGCCGTATGCGGTAGTGCCGCACGTTCGGATCTGTGCGGGGGACGGGGAGCAATCTCCGTTCCTACCGCGACCGATTGTTTCACGCAGATTAGCTAACAAGGTGTCCTTGCTACGAGTGGTGACCCTGTAGTCCCGGTTCGCAGTGGCCAACGTATATAGCACTGGCGGAAATGAGACATGTTGCGACTTCTCTTTTATCACAGTTATGGGTCGTGAGGTTATTAAAAAGTCACTTTGAGTATGTTAAAAAATTCTTATGGCATTGGAATTAAACTGCATATTATCTATTTTGGATGTTCTTTTGAGCTGTCAGAATCGCAATATTCTTAATCGGAGATCCGTTTTTTGTTAATTGTAGGTTTCAGGAGTAAAAGGGCGGTCGCCCACACAGTATCCTTTGTGTGTAATTGGATCTAAATTCTCTATTGTCTTAGTTGTTGTTAATAAAAATGAATAAATTGAAAAAAGATCTCGATTCAAGGGGGCGCCCATTCATGATTGTAATATGGGTGGCTGCTATTCTTTCCGGCGAGGCTGTTGGTCAAGCGAGCGTTCTAATCCCTTATCGGGCGCATAGTGCCTCCTCAGCACTCACGCCGATAGCAAATGTAAGTGATGGGAATCCAAGTACCGCCTGGAACTCGGGAGGGCCTGCCCCAGCATGGATTCAGCTCGACCTTAATAGAGATGTCGTGCCATCACGAGTGAGGTTGTATACAGAGCAATATCCGCCAGGGAATGTAAGTCACAACATTACTGGAGTTCTTTCAAACGGAGCAACGGTAAATTTAGGGGGCTACTCTGGATACATGTCAAATAGCGTCTGGCTTGAGATTAATATCCCTTATAGCATTCCGGTGAGGTATCTGAGAATTACGACAAGTCAAAGTTCTTCTTGGGTTGCCTGGAAGGATATTGAGGTTGTTGAGGGCGGAGATCTCAAGAAAAACTGTGGTATTGAGACTGGGCCGGGCATTGTTGGGGTAGGGACGGAGTACCAGTCCAAGTGCACTCCAGATGGTCGCTATTTTATATTTCGGGATCTTAGTCAGCAGCCTTATGGAGCTGAGGTTTTTTCCTGTCAGGGGGTGGATATCCCTCCAGGGTGGACATTGGTATCAAGAAGTTCTGCCTCTCAAACTCAGTGCAGCAACTACGATACGGCAACTCCATTGGCCAATCGTAAGATTTATACAATCAGAAATAATAACTTAAGTCCGATTAAAGCGGAGAAGCCTGACGCATACGACACTGTCCCCCTCCCTTCGATATCCAGCAGACCGAATCCGTCGAGCTTTACTTGGCCATCCGACATGCGCGAGTTTTATTTTAATAAGTAAAGGGTTGATTTATAATGGGAATTAGGTTTGTTTTTTTGGCTTTTTCTGCTCTTTTTTCGCTGGATTCACATGCTCTCGCAGGTTTTAGTCGTGCATGTTCATTGCACGAACTGAGGGATAAATACTTGCTTGATGCGTTCGTTGCATTTGCCGACAAGGTTAGCGATAAGCCAAAGATGTATTATTACGTCAAGTATGCACTTGCTTCTCGAAGTCAATTGACTGGCGTTTTTGTGCCGGAATCAATTACAACTGATTATGGTAGTGCGCGGTATGGCCTCTTCGCGCATTCTCGGGTGTATCAGCTTAATACAAGCACTAGAATGTTCGAGCTGGTTAGAGAGTATGTTAGCTCACCGTCAAATATCCCGAGGGTGCTGAAGCCCATCATTAGAAATGATAGTAGCCTCAGGTTGATATTTGGACAGGGGGGGCTTATTCCTTATTCGACTCGAGCGGGCTCTCCAGCATTGTTTGTTGAGTTCCACAATGCGCAGATCGTCGTTGGCGCGGGAGAAGTTGGTGAGCAGCCAATAATTAGGGTTCTGGGGAATCATTCTTTTTATGAGTTTGCGATAGATCAGTGGAGGCCTCTTCCGCGCTCCTCTGCCTCTGACTGCAATTTGTTGGAATGGGGGTTTGAGCACTAAATGAATGCGCGAAATCTAATTTTATGGATGATTTGCACCTTGCCCGCATGTTCTTTTGCTGCGGAAGGAGAAAATCCGGTTCGGGAGATGGCAAAGCGTAGATTCTGGGAAGACAGAACTGTTAGCCAGTATGGCTATTTTGTTATTACCAAAGGTTATGCAGAAACACGCGTCATTGAGGGGCTTCGCAAGGCTCTTGAGTCGACACCAAAGAACCGCAGATTCGATTGCGCCTCCAATCTTATAGGTGTCGATAGAGGTTTTAGCGAAGAGCATGACCAGGATAGTTTTTTCTTTCGCACCAGTGCCGACAGAAGGGTGATGCTTTCTGTCTTTGATCTAGCTAGTGCGGGTGATGTGTATCGTACAGAGGAGGCATATAACGTAAAAGTTAATGGAGAAAGAGCTACCCTCGCTATGGTTGTTGATAGGGAGAATAAGAATAATTCTAGATGGGGGGTGGGCTGGTATTCGTCTGGTTTGTCCTTTTCGCTGACTGTTGAGAATGATGGTCGTTCAATAATTGAAAAGGACTGGGTGATTAAATTGGCTGAATCTATTCAGTGTAAAAAAATAAAGAATAAAATTTAGATGGGGTTTTTATGAGAAATAAGACTGCTTTTTTTTCCCCTTTGCTTGGGATTCTGTTCGGTGCGACTCTTTGCGGCTGTGGAGGTGGATCGGATTCGGCTGGCATGAAGCAAGAGACGATGTCCGTTGGCGCGAAAATTGAAAGGGAGGCTTCTGTAATGCCGTTGTGCTCGGCGAGAAGTTTGTTGGAAATTCGGGCGGAGATTGAAGATAAAATTGGGAGGAGTGGTTCCGGTTTGGTTGTCGGTGTTTCGGATCTTAGCTTTAATTCTGGCGCTAATGGTGAGTATTGGCATGTTCCAGCAAAGACGCGCGAAGGGAAATTTGGGGCTTTGGTTTTATATAGATGTGATGGGGGGGTTGAGATATTGAATGAGTAGCGTTGTGATTGCTTGGTTTTATCCCAATGGGGTGTTGTATTAGCAATAAATCTCCCTTCGGGTAAGTATGGGGATCTTCAGTGAAAGTCCGAACGCAACACCATGTGCGTTGTACGGGAGATGCCCAAAATTCTTGAGAGTAGGCGCAATAGGGTTTCGGTAGTCCAGGTGGCGCTGTCGTATGGGCTCAGCTGCAATTGTATTGACCCAGTGAAATCCTGCTCAGGTGTTAACCTTGAAAAGAACGACACATGAGCATGGCCATGGAAGACGAAATCAAACGCGGGACAGCCAAGCGCAAGAGCGCGTTGGTGATGGAGATCCTGCAAGAGAAGACGACGGTGGCAGAGGCCAGCCGTTCTTATGATCTGCCCCCGTCAGAGATCGAGACCTGGATCGACGAGGCGAAGCGGGGCATGGAGAACGCGCTGCGTGCCAACCCGCTGGACATCCGGGAGCTGTACGAGAAGCAGATCAAGCGGCTCCAGGAAGCCTACGGGGAAGCAATGCTGGAGTTGCGTGCCCGAAAAAAATTGCAGTCCCTGCTGGGCGAGGACGAGAAGTGATCGAGACGATCCGCCAGGGACTCTAGGAAGAAGGTGTCGTCGTCTCGATCAGTCAGCTGTGCCGGTGGTTTGAAGTGCCCCGTCGGACGTTCTATTACCAGTCGGTGAAGGCTCCACCGAAGGTGCAGCCCCGCTTTGCCGAACCGATCAAGGCGATGATCGAGGACAACCCGTCCTTTGGTTACAGGACCGTGGCCCACCTGCTGGGGTTCAACAAGAACACGGTGCAGCGGGTGTTTCAGCTGCGTGGCTGGCAAGTGCGGAAGCGTCCGGTCGGGTTTCGGCCCCGGATCGAGGCGCGGCGCTCGCGCGCGTCTCAACCGAACGAACGCTGGGCAACCGATATGTGCCGTGTCTGGGCGGGACGAGACGGTTGGGCCACGCTGGCGATCGACTGCTTCAGCCGGGAGTTGCTGGGCTGGCATGTCTCTCGGAGCGGCAAATCCCGCACCGCTGAAAGTGCGCTGGAGCAGGCCCTGATCGCCCGCTTCGGTACGCTGGGGCGCGTGAAGGAGCCCTTCCTGCTGCGCTCGGACAATGGCCTGGTCTTCACCAGCCGCAGTTACACGGCGCTGGTCAAAAGCTATGGCCTGAAGCAGGAATTCATCACGCCCTACACCCCGCAGCAGAATGGGATGGTAGAGCGGGTGATCCGGACGTTGAAGGAGCAATGCATCCACCGTCACCGCTTTGAAACCCTGCAGCACGCCAGTCGCGTGATCGGCGACTGGATCCAGTTCTACAACCACCAGCGGCCCCATCAGGCCCTGGATATGAAGACGCCGGCTGAGGCATTCGCATTAGCGGCGTGACCTGTGCAGGATTTGGTGGGTCAATACAAGGGTGCAGCGCCGGTTGGCGAAGAGGCAGGCGTGATACGCGAGAGCCTCGCTGAAGACGCGCACCACCTGGGCGAGGAACGTACGAAACGTTGCAAACGCCCTGAAAGTCAGTATCCACAGCCTGCTGCTGCAGTAGTTCCGGCTAGCCACCGGCCTGCCGCTTGAGGCTCGTGCCAGCTCCGGCTATCTGCAAGGTCGGGCCGAATAGATCCAGGCCTTCGAGCGGGTGTCCCCGGTGGTCCTGACGGGCAAAGCACGGCGCCAGCGCCGATTCGATCTAGGCCCACGGCATGCGGGTTGCCAACACCGCAGTGGGTGACGCAGAGAGATCGTCGCATCCAGCCGCGCGCGGAAAAAGTCCGGGGTCGTCATTGAAAACCGGCGCTCCGACTCTTCACCGTGCAAAATCGGTGCGACTCCCTTGGGGGCAATGGCTCAGGGCTTCCCCGTCCGAAGGGAAGGGAGAACTGCTTGATCTGCGTCGGCTAGTCGCTATGGTCCTCCATCGTTCTTTCCGCTATTTGTCTCTTGGCCTCTCGCTTATGCTTCAATTCGTCGGCTGGCGCGCTATCCGTGTTGCAAAAGTGTTCGAGCAATTGACGAAGGTCGCGTGGAGTATTCAGAAAGGTGTCCAGTTTATCGATCTGCTGCGCTCTAACTTTTTCGAGTTCTTCCTTTAGGGCCATATTTCGCGCCTCCAACTCCGCGATCCGCTTCTGTAGCATCGCCCGAGGCGTGTTCCGATGCTTTGGCAAAGAATCGTTTTGCATCCGTCGTTGGATGCTCTTCGCCTCAGAAAACGCCTCGGCGACGATCTTGCTGCCATCCCATGCCTTTTGGCTAAGCATCTGACGGTTGAAGCCGTGGCCGAATCGCCTTTTAGAATGTGCCATGACGTTTTCCCACGTAACCGGAATCTGGTTGTCAGGAAACAGTTGGATCATTCGTGCAATCTTCCGGGCCAGCTGCTCGGTAAGTATTTCCTTTCTTCCTGCCATCTTCAGTTCTCGTCCTCGTCATATGGTGCAATGAGGTCCCGCTCGTCCCTCAAGCCCAGGCGTTTGGCAGCAAACTGGGGGTATTTAGAGATAAGTGCTTGTTCGTCACGGTCAACCTGGTCCCGTCCGCCATGTTCTGAAAGGGCCTGCTCGAAAAGTGGTTCGGCATGCTTGATAGGATTGTGGTATTTCATTAAGGCACCATTTTTCACCTCAGGGTCATCCAATAACTTGACGAATCCACGCGCAACAAAGCTCTGTTCAAGGCGTCGGGCCAGGAGCCTGTCTTTGAGCAGATTGTTGATCTGATGAAACTCGTCGATCAGATGGGCGGCGAACTGCTCTAACGTGTCTTTGCTGAGCCCTCGTTCAACCAAAGTGAGCATGTGTTCGCCGAGCGCCGCAGGATCATCGGCTATGTTTCGGTTATGTGTGAAGGCCAGGTTCTCAAGATGACGGACGACGGAGCCGAACAGAAGTGCGGCTGTCTTTCGCACATCTTCATTGGTCGGAAGGTGACCCTTGGTGACGGCGGCGTCGTTACACGTCAGACAGGATGCCGACAGGTCGTTGCTGTAATTGCGGCAGGGCTTTTCGTGATGCTGGTGGAAGCAAACGCCAAAGCGCTGCGGATAGAGTATGATGATACCCCGACTTGAATTTGCGACGGGGCGGTTTTCGACAGCTTCTGCGACGGCTTCCATCGACGTCATCGCAATGCCAGCATCGTGGGCCGTCACAATAGCAGTCTGCAACCCGAACTGACTTTCCAGCTGCTCCATGACCGCAAGCCCGCTGGTAATGTCGGCGAGCTCCACCAGCCTTTCCGTCTCGGGCATTGCCGACTGTGCGGCGATGGTCTCGGAAGTCCGAAAGTCATAGGCCTTGAGCTGGGAAAGACTGGAGCGGTTGGCCCATTTGTTGATCAAGACATCGGAAAGGGTTTCACCATGCTTCAGTGCCATTGTGGTGAGCCAGCGTCGCGGGTCGTGAGTGTCCATCTCCGCGATCCGTACCTTGTCTCCGACCGGCATGATGATATTGAGCTTTTCGAAGAGAGACAGGGTCTTTGTTCTTTTTCTAGACAATCCAGTACTCTTGATACAAGTCGTAATTCTGTCGTAACTTACAGCGCTCGGCAGAAATGGCGCTTCGTTCTGGTCGAACAGAAAGAGCATCTTCGAGAGTTTCCCGCGAAAGTGGTTGTACCGGGTCACACGCCGGCATTGGTCCAACGCCGTATGGACCTTCTTCAGCAGTAGACTTTCAACATCGGTCCACGCGAGGTAGTCGATCGTTTGATCGCGGGCACCCCCTCGTTTCTCTTTTTGTTTGAGCACAGGATTTGGTCCTTTGAACTGCCGGTCCTTCAGCTCCTTAAAGTAATTGCTTTCGGTTTGACTTCGAGGCCTGTTGGGTCGGTTAGCGCTCAGCTGGATTATTTTTCGGAGATCGGCTTTGCTAATCGCGTTGCCCCGCAAGAATTCCAGCTCAGGAGGTAGGTAAAGGGATTTCGGGTGTTGCTCATACCACTCAACAAGCATGCGTGATCGTTTGCTAAGCTCCTTGATGATGTCCGAGCAATAGTGAAAGACGTCAATCATGAAGCTAAGAACAGGCTTGGGACTCCAATCGGCTCCCTTGCTTCCTTTCATTGTTACGATAAGCATCTGGTGGGCTGAGTGCACCGCGTTCATCTCTCCAATTGTACGGTTTCCGTAGTCCTCAATCGTCACATGATCGTCAATGCTCATACAAAGCACTTCATTGATGCGTGAGGGGGCGCACAGCGAGAGAGATATCGCGCAGATGGCTACACGATCTTGTGCAGAAAGTGCGGGGTGATCTTGCACCATGTGATTGAAAGCTTCATTGAACGCTTCCATCTTGCGGTTGAGCAACTCAGATCGTCCGTCGCATTTTTGCGCTCGATCGGTCACTGCAACAGTGTGCAATTCAGCCTTGGTTGCCGCAAGAACATGGTAGCCTAGGCGCGGAAGGACACATTTTGACGATAGCAAGATAATCATATTGGACAGCATAGATAGCTGGCGGCTCATTAATCTCGCTCGATGTGGCTTCTCTTTGCCGTGGTTGAGTAGGTCTTTCTCCAGTTTGCGGAGATCCGAGCTCGTTAAGTGAAAGATCTGATGTGGGCAGACTGCGGCCAGTTGGCGATAGGCCGAGACTTGATCGGGAATGTGTTTCGGCTTTCCTGCGATAATCATTTCCGCCACGAGGCACCGCAAGGTGTCTTGATAGCTGATGTCTTTTAGGTAAAAGTGATTTTCTGATTGTGTAAAGTTCCAGTCGGCTTGGTCCGTCTTGTATAGGGTTTTGACTGGCCATTCTTTGGCAGCAAAATCTATTTCCGGAAAGATTAGTCCCATTCTTCGCCTGCAATCGGTCAGCCAGCTATCTAGGGCTTGACGGCGCCGAACTACGTCCAAGTCTATCGATTGGCTCACGTATGGTCTCCCTGGCGCACTGCATCTCGGTAACGGTCAGCCGCATTCATTACCATAAGGATGTTCTGCTTTGCCATTTTTGCCTTGTCAACTAAGTGTTGAACAGGTTTTCCGCGTTGAGTCATGTCGTCGATCTCCCGCTGCACGATGTTCAGATTAATGCGATGGTCAGCATCCCAACATGGGCGAAAGCGGAAGCATCCATAACAGGAGATTGGTGCCTCAGCGCAGGCGACATCCTTTCCGCATTCTCCAACGTGTTCAATCTGCCCGTTTGTTATGTCCTCGCTGAGAATTTGTTTCTGCGTTTGGCTCGGGTCATCTTTTGATCCGAAGCTCAGAATTTTGGGAGCGTGCTCTAAGAAAGCGGTTGCCATAGACTCGGAAAGTTTTTCCATCATTCCATGGAACGCTATGTCAACGTAGGCTCGACAGACATTGTCGGATGAATGTTTCAGTACTGCCGAAATGGTTTTGGCGGATGCCCCTGTTTGCGCAAGAAGGGTTCCGACGGTATGGCGCAAGGTGTTGGCCTTCAGATTAAATCGAGGTTCGTTGAAGTGCTTTCGACTAATTGCATTAGCGTAGGACGCACTGAAGATCGATCCGCTCTCCATTGCACCAAAGTTTTGGTTGGCGTAATCACTATCCCATCGTGAATTGCCGTTCTTCAATGTTCTTGCTGGGAAGAGCGCCAATTTTTCGATTTCATCGATGGCAATAAGATGGCTGTATTCTGCAATGACGCTCTGGCGTTGCTTGGTTAGTAAAACCCCTAAAGGCTCATTGATCTGGAAACACACCTTGTTGGGAAGTGACTCTCCCGTCTTTGAATTTGTGATCCAGATGAAATACTGATTCGAAGTTTTGTCAAACGTCAAGTCGCTGACCCGTATTTGACGATAGGAGTTTGGCCGTACGTAGACTGCGAAGGCAAGATGGGCAAAACTATAATGACCTAAATCCATAGTGCCTTTGGCGTATTCGCTGTCGCAGGTGTCGAGGATATATGCAACAGCCGCTCGGTCAAGCGCTTTGGCAAGAATGCGGTCGATTTGCGCTCCGTGTCGACCCTTTTTAGGTTTTGAGGTTGGAAAGTCGATCTCGCTCAAATCCTTGGCGAACAAGGGGGCATGGGGGGCGAGCTTGAACGCCGCTCTAAAGTACCTTAATTGTTGCGGGGCGAATTGTTCCTTCTTGGATGCGATGGATAGAAGAAAGTTTTCATCTATAATTGCTATAGGGTTGCTGAAGAGGTTTGTGGCGATGATTTTGGTAAGTAGTGATTGAATATTTACCGCTTCGGTTTTGATTGATGTCAAGGTTACTTGGTGGCGGCGCTCTATTAGATATTGCTTAAGATTGATCAGGAACTCGCTGGTGTACCCGGCCTTTAGATTGGTGAGGTTAATAGTAATAGTGCGGATTTCCTGCGAGTCACGTGGTCCAACCTCTTCGCGCATTGTAAAGTGTAGCGGTGTTTTGTCGTCCCATTCTGCAATTGCATTAGCTATCGTTAAGTATGCCACTTGCGATTTTCCTTTTCTGTGCTGCGTCCAGCAGGCCTTGATGAAAATCCATCAGTGTTATGTTTGCCGCAACGGATAGAGCTCTGGCTGCATATATCTCTGGCATGTTGCTTTTTGCTGTCCAGCCGAAGCGGAGTTTCATTTGGTCTTTGATGCGATCAGGTACGTCCTTGAAATCTCGGGGGGGCGCCTTATTTTGATTGTGGGAAATCTCGCGACATTTTTCCGTCAGGAAGAAGCTCGCGGCGCTATGCCTTAAGACATATCCGTAGAAATCGTATTTTTTCTGATTAGGAAAATATGGGTCGTCCGCGACGTCGAGTAGGCCTTGTGTTGCTAGCCTTCTTCCGAGTTTGGCGAACATTTCGGTGATACTTCCGCGGTGCTTAATAGGATTTCCCCCTTCGCTTAGGAAAAGAAATCCGGCGCTACGATTGGTCATCCGCTTTCTCAGGACAGCGGAGCGCTCCCCGTCTATATACTCCTGAATGGCTTGTGCAGTGGATGGCCAAAGCGATATCAACGTTTCGCTTGCGCTGTTGACTTGCGTGCTATCACCCAGCTTAAGTTTTGGCGTGTTTGTCGTAATTCGCTCGCTTCTCTTTGCTCGGTTGTCCTGAATTGTTAGGTGGCCAGAAATGGGCTGAAAATCAGCCATGGAAATGTTGCCTAGTGTTCCAGGGCGCAAACCCTCGCAGGAAAGAAGTGCCATCGCTCTATCTCTATAAAGAGTTCGAGACGGCTTTCCTGAGTTTGTTTGAAAGCATTCCTCTGGCCTCACGAATACTGCTTCAATAATAGATAGATACTTCTCGGTAGGAAGGCTCTTGATTGCAAGGTGGTGGTTTTGCTTGGTTCCCTTTATTGATTTGTTTAGTTTGTTAATTGTTGTTTCGTATTCTATCGTTATTTTGTTGCGTATCGACTCTGATCGGATATTTGGCAGCAAGAAGACTTTCATGTAGAAATCTAAGTAACCTGCTATTTGATTAAGCCGCTTTTTAGCTGAGTTGGGAGTGACTGCACCTGGTAGTCCCTTCGGTGCTTTGCCAGATTGAGGGCTGGTGAGAAAGATTATTTTCTTTGTGCTCATTGCCTCAATTTCAGTTAGCGGTCGATAGCAGAGGTCGGCGAGTTCTTTGGTTTCGTTGTATGTGAGACAGCGTCCATCAATGGCGCGAAGGGACAGTTCGATCTGATGTGCATTGCAGAACCGGTAGAGGACTCGCAGTGACTGAGCTGCCAGTTCTTGGGTATGTGGATTGGAGAACTGGTCAGTCAAGTATTTTGTGAATGGGTAGTGAATCCGTCCGTCGTCATGAAGCAGTACGTAGTTTCTTAGTGCGATAGCTTGTTTCATATCGCACCATTTATTCTAATAACTGAAACCATTTTTTTAGTGATCCAAAAAAATACATTGAATTTCTGTTTAATGTTCAAAAAATTCTTTGTAAACAAGTCTAAAAATAAATAAATTACGTTACGTGGTCCAGTACTGCCATGCGGCGTAGCAGATCGGGTAGTTGGCGGCGTGGGCCTTGAAGCGCAGGGGGCCGCCCACCGCGGTGGCCACGTTCTGGGTGGCCGCGGCCATGCTGATGACCGCGCCCCAGGAGAAGCCCAGCACGCCGATCCGTGCCGGATCGATGTCGCTCCTGGCGCTCAGGAAGCGCAGGGCGGTGAAGGCGTCGGCGTAGGTGAGGGCCGGCAGGGCCGGGCGGGCTGCGCCCGTACCCACACCCCGGGCTTCCCACATGTCGACCTCGAGGGTGGCGAAGCCCGCCGCATTGAGCGCCTCGGCGTGGAAGTCACCGCGGGCATCCACGCCGGACGATCCATGCAGGATCAGCACCGCCGGCAGCCTGCCCTGGCCGTGCCGCTCGCGGCAGTCGGAGGGAAGCCGGAGCTTGCCCTTGAGCGTCAGCAGGCCATTGGCCACGATCTGCCCGGATGCGTTGAAGACGAGATTGGGTGTCTGCATCTCCACGAAGGAGATGGGGGCCTGGCGGGTGCAGTCCCGACCGTCGTCGGCAGCCTGTGCAGGATTGGCGTGGATGGCCAGCGCCAGCAGGCTGGCGAGAAGGGGGATGTGCTTGCGGGTCATGGGGTGTGCTCCGGGCTGGAAGTAAAACCCCGCATACGTAATGGGAATGCGAGGGTATGCCGGAACAATAGGCCATGGGTCCGGGCATGCAAGTGCATTGCCGCCCATTCCAGGAAAATAGTTGTTTTGACCCGCCTTGCGGGCAAACGGCGGGTGCGCCGGTTCTGCCGTTGTGCGGTCGTGGCCGGGGCCCGGCCCGGGCGCTCAGACTGCCGCCGGGGCCAGCTCCGCTTCAGGCGGGTTGTGCATCTGGCGCAGGGTGGCCACCAGGTCGGTGAAGCGTTCGCCCTGCACGATGACGTGGGTGCGCAGCATGCTGCCGGCCTTCTCGCTGTCGCCGCCGATGATCGCCTCCACGATGGCCGCGTGCTCCGAGAACGAGGTGTTCATGCGGTTGCGCACGCGCAGCTGCAGGCGCCGGAAGGGGCGCAGGCGGCGGTGCAGGGCGGTGGCCTGCTCGGCCAGGAAGCCGTTGTGGCTGGCGTCGTAGATGGCCCGGTGGAAGACCTCGTTGAGCTGGTAGTACAGGTCCGGGTCGCCGGCCTGGCGGGCCGCCTCGCAGGCCTGGTGGGCTTCCAGCAGGCGGGCCTGCTCGGCCGGCAGGATGCGCCGGGCGGCCAGGCGGCCGCACATGGCCTCCAGCTCGGCCATCACCTCGAACATCTCGCACAACCGGTCGGGGGCCATCTCGGGCACCGTCGCGCCCCGCCGCGGGCGGATCTCGACCAGCCCGATGGAGGCCAGCTGGATCAGGGCCTCGCGGATCGGCGTGCGGGACACGCCGAAGCTCTCTGCCAGCTCCTGCTCATCGAGACGCGTCCCCGGGGGATAGACGCCGGTGACGATCCGTTCTTCTATGGATTCGCCCAGTTGCTCCGACAGGCGGACCGGCGGTGGGGTCAGTGCTTGCATGTTCAGCTCTCCAGTTCAATTTCACTATACAAACCGTTTGACTTTGTGTCCAGTTGAACTATTCTTGTATACACAACATAGGTTGAGGGATACAAAAAGAGTCCGGTTGTATTTGCCGAAGCAGGGCAAGGCCAGGACCAGATCCCTTCCCGATGTGGATCAACCCCACTTCGTTCACATATGGAGGAGATACCATGAACGAGATTCGACGCCAGATCCTGCGTGGATTGGCCGCTTCCCCCGCCCTCGCACTCTCCCTCAACCCCGGCCAGCTGTTTGCCCAGGCTGCTGCTGAACTCAAGATATCCCACCAGTTTCCCGGTGGCACCCTGACCGAAGGGGACTTCCGCGACCGCCTGTGCCGCAAGTTCTCCGCCGAACTGGCCAAGCGCTCCAACGGTGCCCTCAAGGGCACGGTCTATCCCGGCTCCTCGCTGATGAAGACCAACGCCCAGTTCAGCTCCATGCGCAAGGGCGCCCTGGACATGAGCCTGGTGCCCCTGTCCTACGCCGGCGGCGAAGTGCCCGAGACCAACCTGGGCCTGATGCCGGGCATCGTCACTTCTTATGAGAAGGCGGTGGCCTGGAAGAAGGCCGAAGTGGGCAAGGCCCTGGCCAACATCCTGGCCGACAAGGGCGTGTTCGTGGTGAGCTGGATCTGGCAGGCCGGCGGTGTGGCCAGCCGCACCAAGCCCATCGTCGAGCCGGAAGACGCCAAGGGCCTCAAGGTACGCGGCGGCAGCCGCGAGATGGACATGGTGCTCAAGGCCGCCGGGGCGGCGGTGCTGACCCTGCCGTCCAACGAGATCTACGCGGCCATGCAGACCGGCGCCCTGGACGCGGCGATGACCTCTTCCACCAGCCTGATCTCCTTCCGCCTGGAAGAAGTCGCCAAGGCCCTCACCACCGGCCGTGGCAAGACCTACTGGTTCATGTTCGAGCCCCTGCTCATCTCCCGCGCCGTCTTCGAGCGCCTGCCCAAGGCCCAGCAGGACCTGGTGATGACCATCGGCGCCGAGATGGAACAGTTTGCCCTCGAGGCCGCCAAGGCCGACGACCAGCAGGTGGCCACCGTCTATCAGAAGGCCGGCGGCAAGGCCTACGACCTGTCGGACGCCACCGTCAAGAAGTGGCAGGCGATCGCCCGCGAAACCGCCTGGAAGGACTTCGCCGGCAAGAACGAGAGCTGCGCCCGCATGCTCAAGCTCGCGGAGCAAGCGCTATGAGCCACGGATTCGAGATCGAGGGGCTGGCCAAGCCGCCGGAGATCCCGGCCACCGGCCTGATCGGGGCCCTGGGCCGGCTCATGGAGATGATCAACACGGTCATCATGTTCCTGTCGTCGGGGGCGCTGCTGGCGGCGTCCCTGATCCTGTGCAGCAGCGTCTTCCTGCGCTACTTCCTGAAGATCCCCACCGACTGGCAGGACGAGATGTCGGTCTTCCTGCTGGTGGGGGCCACCTTCATGTGTGCGGCCTACGTGCAGTCCCAGCGCGGCCACATCGGCATCGAGGCCCTGGCCGGCCTGCTGCCCCCGGCGGTGAACCGGGTGCGCCTGGCCCTCTGCGACCTGGCCTCCTTCCTGTTCTGCGCCTTCTTCTCCTGGAAGTCGATCCTGCTGCTGCACGAAGCCTGGGTCGATGGCCAGACCACCTCGTCCGCCTGGGCGCCGCCCCTGTGGATTCCCTACAGCCTGATGACCCTCGGGATGATCCTGCTGACCCTGCAGATCCTGCTGCAATTCGTCGCCGCCTGCGTGCGCAAGGAGGGTAACCATGACTGAAGCTTCCATCGGCATGCTGTATGGCCTGGGCACCCTGGTGGTGATGTTCTCGGGCATCCCCATCGCCTTCGCCCTCGGCATCATCGCCGTCATCTTCATGCTGGCCTTCATGCCCGGGGCCGCCACCGACACGATCACCCAGAACGTGTTCGAGGAGATGGCCAACATCACCCTGCTGTCCATCCCGCTGTTCATCCTCAAGGGGGCGGCCATCGGCAAGTCCCGCGCCGGTGCCGATCTGTACTCGGCCATCCACGCCTGGATGCACAAGGTGCCGGGCGGCCTGGGCATCGCCAACGTGTTTGCCTGCGCCCTGTTCGCGGCGATGGCCGGCTCCAGCCCGGCCACCTGCTCGGCCATCGGCGGGGCGGGCATCCCCGAGATGCGGGCCCGCGGCTACTCGCCGGGCTTTGCGGCGGGCATCATCGCCGCCGGCGGCACCCTGGGCATCCTGCTGCCCCCGTCCATCACCATGATCCTGTTCGCGGTGGCGGCCGAGCAGTCCCTCGGGCGGCTCTTCCTGGCGGGCATCTTCCCGGGCCTGATGCTGGTCTTCCTGTTCGCCGGCTATGCCGCCTGGCGCTACAAGCAGGAATACAACGCGGCCCTCGACGTGTGGAAGGGCGGCGGCACCAAGTCGGCCTACCTGGACGAGATGCACCTCACCCTCGCCGACAAGACCCGCATGCTGCCCCGCGTGCTGCCCTTCGTGATCCTGCTGATCGGCGTGATGGTGGCCCTCTACGGCGGCTACGCGACCCCGTCGGAAACCGCCGGCCTCGGCGGCATCCTGGCCCTGGTGCTGATCGCCGTGATCTACGGCGTATGGCGTCCGCAGCAGCTCAAGCCCATCCTCAACGGCACCCTCAAGGAGTCCACCATGCTGATGTTCATCATCGGCATGTCATTGCTGTACTCCTACGTGATGAGCTACCTGCACATCAGCCAGTCGGCCGCCGAGTGGATCGTCGCCATGCACCTCTCCAAGTGGGTGCTGCTGTCGGCCATCCTGGTCTTCGTGATCGTGCTGGGCTTCTTCCTGCCGCCGGTGTCGATCATCCTGATGACCGCCCCCATCGTCCTGCCGCCCCTCAAGGCCGCCGGCTTCGACATGATCTGGTTCGGCATCGTGATGACGGTGGTCATGGAGATGGGCCTGATCCACCCGCCGGTGGGCCTCAACATCTTCGTCATCAAGAACGTGGCGCCGGACATCCCGCTCAAGGACATCATCTGGGGCGTCATGCCCTTCGTCGGGCTGATGTTCGTGGCGGTGATCCTGCTCTGCCTCTTCCCCGGCATCGCCACCTGGCTGCCCGACGTGATCATGGGCCCGGCCAGCTGAACGCGTCCGCCACCGCTC
>WBTZ01000048.1 GCA_009026175.1 Zoogloea sp.
AGGGTGGCCGCCGCCGCGCCGGCCACCCTGCCCTTCAGCGGGCGCGGCAACCCGCTCAGCCAGGAAGGCCTGGACCAGGCGGCCAGCGGGCTGGGGGTGGGCTTGCCCGCCCTGTGGGCGGTGATGACGGTGGAGACCAAGGGCTGCGGCTTTCTGGCCGACCGGCGGCCGCTGATCCTGTTCGAGCGCCACATCTTCCACCGCAAGACCGGCGGGCGCTTCGACGCCAGCGATCCGGACATCAGCAGCAGGACGGCGGGTGGCTACGGCAAGGGCGGGGCCAACCAGTACGACAGGCTCATGCGCGCGATTGCGCTCGACCGCACGGCCGCACTGGAGAGCACCTCCTGGGGCCTCGGCCAGGTGATGGGCTTCAACGCGATCGCGGCGGGCTACCCGGACGCCGAGTCGATGGTCACCGCCATGTGCCAGTCGGAAGACGCCCAGCTCCTCGGGATGGTCGGCTTCATCCGCGACGCCAGGCTCGCCCGGCATCTGAAGAGCGGGGACTGGGCGGCCTTCGCCCAGGGCTACAACGGCCCGGAGTTCCAGAAGAACAAGTACGACGAAAAGCTCCGGAATGCCGCCACCCGCTTCGGCATGGGGCCCCTGCCCAGCCTGGAGGTGCGCACCGCCCAGCTCTTCCTGATGTATCGGGGCTACAACGCGGGCGGGGTGGACGGGTGGTTCGGCGAAAACACCCAGAAGGCGCTGATGCAGTTCCAGAAGGACAACGCCCTGCCGGTGAGCGGGCGACTGGACGACGCCAGCCTGGTAGCGCTGAGCCGCAGCGCGTAGGGGTCAGGGCAGCATGACGTGGCAGTCGCGGCCGGCTGCCTTGGCTTCGTAGAGGGCGTGGTCCGCCCGGCGGATGTTGGTGAGGGCGTCCTCTGCCCCCTCCAGCATCCCGGCCCCGGCGGAAAAGCTGTAATGGAAGCCCGGATGTTCCGACAAGGGCCTCGAACGGCGGACCGCCTCGTGCAGGCGCTGCAGCACGCCCGCCAGCTCGCTCCGGTCCACGCCGGGCAGCACGGCCAGGAACTCTTCCCCGCCCAGGCGCCCGAAGCCGTCGACCCGGCGCAGGGTGGAGGCCACGACATGGGCGAAGTCCCGCAGCACCAGGTCGCCCCCGTAGTGGCCGTAGCGGTCATTGACCGACTTGAAGTGGTCCAGATCGATCAACGCGATGCCGCAGGGCTGGCCACTGCTGCGCAGCTGTGCCAGTTGCTCGTCGAGCAGGTGCAGGATGTGCATGCGGTTGCTCACCCCGGTCAGGGCGTCGGTGCGCGCGGCCCTCCAGGCGCCGTCACGGTCGGCCCGCAGGCTGCGTTCGTCGGCACGCAGGTCGGTGATGTCCACCGCCACGCAGAGCATCCAGCCATCCGGCGACAGGCTCTCGGTCATGAAATTCCAGCGGCCGTCGGTGCGCTCCGCCTCGAAGGCCCGGTAAGGCAGCTTGCCACGCCGGGAGCGGGCCGACGCCAGCCAGGCTTCGAAATCCGTGGTTTCGATGCGGGTCCCCACCCGCTGGCGGTGATTGAGGCGCATCAGGTCCTGCCAGGTCATGAAGGTGTCCGGCGGCAGGCCGAGCGCCCGACGGAAGGCAGGATTGGCGTAACGCAGCATGTCGTGCTCGTCGAACACCCCGATCAACAGGGGTGATGCGTCGTGGAGACGCAGGATGCGTTCCGCCAGGGGGATCTGGGTGGGTGTGTCGTACATGGTCCGGCTCCGTTTCGGGGTGGCCCCGCCGACGGCGACAACCACGGCACCAGTTTAGAGCGGCCCAAAATGAGCGCTGCGACATAGTCCACGGACCGGGCCGGAAGCCGGCACGGCGTCTAGGTACTTCCCCTCAAGCCTTCCCCCTCGGACCTTCCCCCCTCAGGCAAATCCCCTCACGCGCTCCCCTCGAAGCAGCCCGCATACTCCCCGCACACCGCGCAGCTGGGCGCCCGGCAGGCCTTGACCTCGGCCCGGTCGCAGAGCTGCTTGTAGAAGAACTTCTTCCAGCGCAGGTTGTGCACGTTCTTGGCGTGCAGGGCCGGGAAGCGGCGGGCCAGCAGGGCGCCGAGGGCCGGGCGCTCGGGCAGGCCGAGGTCTTCCCAGAGGTGGTCCTGGCCGCAGCACGACAGGGCGATCCAGCGGGCAATGGAAATGCTGTGGATGTCGCCGGCCGGCGCGTGCTCGAGGAGCAACTCGAAGATGTCGGCGTATTCCTCGTGGCGGGCGTCGACGCCGGTGGAGCCATCCTCCCGCAGCACTCCGGGATGGCGGGCGCTCCACAGGGCGGCGATGGTGCCGGACTGGGGCCCGAATTCCGTTTCCAGGGCGGTGGCCAGCCAGGCCGGCAGCAGCCGCGAGGGTGGCATGGCCGCGCGGGCCGCCACATAGGCATGGGACAGGTCGTTCATCGCACTCTCCGGATCATGCCGCCTGCCGGCCCGGGATGCAGGCCGGTGCGGTGCAGCACTCAGACGTCAGCGGTCTCGTGGGTGTAGCACTTCTTCGGGCACACCTTGGAACAGGCCTCGCAGCCCACGCAGTTTTCCTTGTGGGCGATGGTCATCACCTTCTTTTCGTACTCTTCGTCCTCGTCATCGTCCGGATCGATGGCCAGCAGCTCGCCATCCTCGGTGACGCCGACCAGGGCCAGCACGTCGCGGGCGCACACCCGCACGCAGCGGGCGCAGCCGATGCACTTTTCCTGGTTGAGGTCGGCGACGAACTTGGGCGTCCAGATCTCGCCGCTCGGCAGGGTCACGGAAAAAGAAGCCATTTCAGCTCTCCAGGGGTAAAGGGGTAAAGGGGTAAAGGGCGGCACCGTTCAGGCGCTCGCGGCGGCCAGTTCCTTGCGGGCGGCCATCAGGTTCTTGTGGGCGTCGTAGGCACGCTGGGCGACTTCCAGGATCTGTTCCCAGTTGGTCGGCAGCTCTTCGGACAGGTCGTGCAGGTCCATCTTGGCCTGGGTGGCCTGGGCGTTGAGTTTCTTGGCGCGGGCCTTGAGGGCGTCGAGGTCTTCCATGGTCGGACTCCGGTCAGGAATAGTGGGCGACTTCAGGGAACTTGCGGATCATCTCGACGGCTTCGGTCACCGCCTTGGTGCCGGCGGCGGACAGCTTCTCCAGGCTGTTGAAGCCGAAGCGGTGGGCGTCGCGGACCTGCTTGTTGAAGACGATCAGGCGGCCGGCGATGAGCACCTGGCGGCCGAAGCCCTCGTGGTGCATCTTGAGCATGGGGCTGACCATCACCTTGGTCTCGCGCTCGATGGAGAGGGCGATGGCGTTGTAGAACAGCTCCATGCGCCACAGGGTCTCGGGGTCCGGGTCCGCCATCATGGGCAGCTCCTTGCGCTTCTCGGCGTCCAGCACATAGGGGTCGAGGAGCATCGCGTCGGTCTTGCCTTCCCAGGCGCCGTGGGTATCCTGGGCGCGCCATTGCTTGACCAGTTCGCGGATGAACGGGTCCTGCATCACGTCGTTGGGGGCTTCAGCTACATCAGTCATTTTTCAGGCCTCTTCTTCAAAGTCGTAAGTCCGTTCCTCGCCCTTGGCGAGGGCCTTGCGCAGCCACGGCGGCGGGGTGCCCTTGAGCACGTCCTGCAGCTTGTCGAGGATGTCGAGGATGGGTTCCGGCCCGGCCACCTTGACCGGATGGATCTTGCAGGCGACCACCCGGGCAGCCGCGGAGCCGCCGATGGCCGCCACATAGACGATGGCGCAGTCCATGATGACCTCCAGCTTGGGCGCCAGCTTGTCCTCGTTGCCGTCTTCGGCCAGCTCGCCGCCGAAGTCGTGGGTCTCGAGATAGCGGTAGCCCTCGGCGTTGATCTCGTAGATGGCGATGTACTTGGCCCAGCCGAAGTGCGCGTCCACGCGCTCCTTGTCCTGGGTGGCGAATGCGATTTTCATGACGGGCTCCTCAGCGCGCGGGGATGATGGGAACGACGATGTCTTCGGTCACGCCGCTGCAACTGCAGCTGCCACCGGAATTGCAGGCCCCTGCCGTGCCGCCGCGGGCGGCAGCGACAGCCTCGGCGGGCAGCGGCCAGTCTTCGGGGCCGTGGGCATGCATGTTGGCGATGAAGGTGTTGGCCAGCTGGAAGATCAGGTCGCGGGTGCCCCGGTAGCCGATCGTCAGCTGGTGGGCCGCGCCGATCCGGTCGAACTGCGGGATGCCGACCCGGAACAGCGGAATCCCGAGGCGCGTGGCGGCCTGGCGGCCGTGGGCGTGGGTCAGCAGCAGGTCGCAGCCGACGGCGCCCAGCTCCAGGTCTTCCAGGTCGCCGATCAGCACCTCGACGGCGGGCACCTTCTCCAGCACCGGCGAGTGGGTGGTGGTCACCGCAGCGGCCACCTCGGCGCCCATCTCGCAGGTCACCGAGGCGAGCGCAAACAGCAGGTCGGGCTCGGCGCCGATCGCCACCCGCTTGCCCCCCAGGTGGAAGTGGCCGTCCAGCATGGCGTCCTGCAACTGGCCGCGCTGGCGCTTGAGGCGGGCCGGCGCGGGCCGGCCGGACAGGCGCATCAGCAGCGCCACCAGGGCATCCACGGCGGTGAGTCCGCTGAGCCGCTCGAACAGGGTCACCGGCACGCCGCTGCGGGCGGCCAGGCTGTCCAGCGCCGGGCGCATCTGCTCGCCCACCGCGATCACGTGCTGGCAGGCGGCCAGGCCGCGGATGTCGTCCAGCGTCGCCCCGCCCAGGGTGGTGGGCGTGAAGTCCTCGGGGATGTGGCCGTCGAGGGAGCCGGAGATGTCCGGCACCATCACCGCCTGCAGCCCGAAGGCTTCGATCAGCTCGCGCAGCTCTTCCAGGTCGGCCGGGGTCAGGTGGGCACCGGGCAGCACGCCGACGCGGCCGGCCACCCGTTGCGTCACCGGCTCGGAGAAGGCATCCACCAGGGCCTTCACCGCCGCCGCCCAGCCGTCCTGGAAGGCGCCGACGTAGTCCGGGGTGGACACGTACACCACCTCGGTGCCGGCCAGGGTTTCTCCATGCTTGGCACGGATCAGCCGCAGGTAGCCATCCACGTCGTCGCCCTTGGTCTCGGTGAGGCCGGTGGAGGCGATGGCGATGAGGGCCGGGTTGGCGCGCTTCTTGATGTTGAGCAGGGCCTGCTCGATGTTGTCCATGCCGCCGAGGATGGTGCTGACCTCGTTCATGGCGGTGGTCTGCATCGGGATGGCTTCCTTGAAGTGGCGCACCAGCAGCACCAGGCCGAAGGAGGTGCAGCCCTGGGAGCCGTGCATCATCGGCATGGTGTTGGAGAGGCCGAGGAAGGCGTAGCAGGCCCCTAGGGGCTGGCTCATCTTGAGCGGATTGACCGCACAGGCCTTCTTGCTTTCGCGGACGCTTGCCATGTCAGTACGCTCCGAACCGCTTCGAGCGTACTGACGCCCCCCTGGGGGGCAGCGAACGCAGTGAGCGTGGGGGTTGTTTCATGTCAGGCCACCTCCGCCACGGCATCGCTCAGGTCGAGCACCAGCGCCTCGTCCCACGGGGCCGGCGCACGCACCTGCTCCCACACCGGGTTGAAGAGGGTCTTGGAGATCTCCCGGACCAGGTCGACCATGCCTTCGTAGCCGGCATAGGCGTAATGGCGCTCCTGGTTGATGTCGAGCCACGGCATCTTGGCCTTGAGGGCCACGAACTGGCTGCGCCCCCCCGACAGCATGATGTCGGCGCGGGCCTCGCGGAGCATCTTGAACATCTCGCGGGGCGTCATGTCGTCGATCATGTGGGCGTCCTCGCCCATGATCTCCTTGATCTTTTCCTTGTCTTCCTTGGTGGACTTCTTGACGCTGGTGCCCACCACTTCGAGGCCGGCCTCCTGCAGGGCCGCCACCACCGACCAGCTCTTCACGCCGCCGGTGATGAGCAACACCTTCTTGCCCTCGAGGCGCGGCCGGTAGGCTGCGATGCGCTCCCAGGCACGCTTCTCTTCCACGGCGATGAGGGCCTCGGTGCGGTCCATCAGCTCCGCCGGGGCGCCCTGCTGGATCAGCAGGCCCGCCAGCTGGCGCAGGGTGTCGCTCATGTCCTCGATGCCGTAGAACGAGCCCTCGAAGAAGGGGATGCCATAGCGATCCTCCATCTTGCGGGCCACGTTGATCATCGACTTGGAGCACACCATCATGGCGGCGCGGGCCCGGTGGCTCTGGGCCACCTCGTTGTAGCGGCCATCGCCGGAGATGCACGACAGGATGCGGATGCCCAGGGCGTCGAGCAGCGGACGCACCTGCCACAGCTCCCCGGCCAGGTTGTACTCACCGATGATGTTGATGTCGTAGGCGGTGGAGACTTCCGGCTCCTGGGTGCCGACCACGTAGTCGAGCAGCGCCTCGGCGCCCAGCTTGTTGCCCAGGTTCTTGGGGCCCACGAAGCCCGGCGCATTGACCGGCACCACCGGCTTGCCGAACTTCTCGGCGGCGCGCTTGCACACCGCCTCGATGTCGTCGCCGATCAGCGCGGTGACGCAGGTCTGGTACACGAAGACCGCCGGCGGGTCGTACTTCTCGATGATCTCGCGGATCGACTTGAAGAGGCGCTTCTCGCCCCCGTAGATCACATCCAGCTCGCCGATGTCGGTGGTGAAGCCGGTGCGATAGAGCTGCGGGCCGCTGGTGGAAGAATTGCGGTTGTCCCAGGAATTGCCCTCGCAGGCGATCGGGCCGTGCACCAGGTGGGCCACGTCGGCGATGGGCTGCAGGGCGATCTTGGCCCCGTCGAAGGCGCAGCCCCCGGCGGCGGCGCCAGGTGAGAGTTGTTTTGTGCAGCCCTTCTTGCGGGCCTTCTCGTCCTTGTTCTGGTTGTGCTCACAGGCCGGCTCTTCAAAGACGGACTGGATCTTTGCCGATACGCGGGCATCCATCGGAATCTCCAGACAAAGGGTTGGGTAAGCTCCCAATGCAGGTTCCGGACCAGCTTCGACACGACCACAAAAATCGTTTCAGCAACAATGACTTGAACGAGGAACAGGCGCTCCCCGGAAGGCCTCTGTCGGAAACCCTCCAGCGGCATTGTCGGCTTTGTAGGCCCCGATCCGGGTGCAGGGCATGACCGCCGTCACGCAGACCTGCACAGAAGGCTCAAGCCTCCGCCGGCAAGGACGTAATAAGCGGATCGTGCGGCCCCCGGGCCCGGGCACTCTTAGCCGACATTCAGATCAGAACCTGCATGGCCCCTCTCACCCGCTCCCGAGGCGTCAGCCTCAAGGACATTCTCGCCATCCTGGCCCTGGCCGGACTGGCCCTGGTCACTGCAGGTCTGGCGGGCTATCACTACCTGGCCCGGCAGGCCACCCGCCAGACCTTCGAGGACACCCGCAGCGCCGTGCTGCAGGACCTCCAGCGCAAGGAACTGCGCTTCCTGGCGGATATCGATGACCTCAAGCGCAGCGTCGTCTTCCTGGCCCAGGTGCCGCCCGTTGCCATCCTTGCCCGTGCCCTCGAGAACGGCGGCACGGACCCCATCGAACATACCCGGGTGGCGGACGAGACCCGACGCCTGCAGCAGCTGTTCGTCGTTTTTACCGATACGCTGCCCCGGGTGGAGGAAGTCAGCCTCGTCACCTCAGCGGCGAACCGGCAGCTCCTTGTGCGGGTGGAAGGCAAAGCCGGCGCCAAGTCCCCCACGATGCCTCCCGGGAGCCAGCCGCCCGCGGCCTCGCTCCTTCCGCCCGGCCTGGTGCCCGGGCAGGTCCATCTTTCCCCTCTTGCGGTCAGCCATCCCCCCGGCCGCCTCGACCCGCTGCCACGCACCTCCCTGCAGGTCAGCACCCTGGTCGCCGACGCCCGCGGGGCCGCCTTCGGCATTCTCACCCTCAGCGCCGACCTGGGCAGCAGCCTGCTCGAACTCACGCGCAGCAGCGCCGGCTCCGCGATGTATGTGCTCGACCGCAACCAGCGCTACCTCTGCCGCCCGACCACGACGGGCCGGAGTCCACCGAACTGGAATGACGAGTTCGTCGAGGATGCCAATGACAGCCTCGCCGCGGAGAGCGGCTTCAGGCGCTATCGACGTCTGGCCGACGGGGTCGGCTTCTACAGCCTCGAGCATGTCATCTCCCTGCGCGACGGCAACACGGAGCATGCCGCCCCCCCCTCCTCCAGCCTGGTCGCGAGAGTGCTGGTCCCGGAGCAGGAGCTCGCCCGCGCCAGCGCGGCAGCCGTCGCCCCCCAGCTCATCGGGGGGCTGCTGGCCAGCCTGGTGGTGATCGGCACGCTGGCCAGCCTGGCCATCGTCCGGCTCAACGCCCGCCACCGAAGCTCGATGGCCCACATGGAAACCCTCCGCGTCATCGTGGACAAGCTCCTGTGCGGCATCCTGCTGGTGGACAAGGAAGGGCGCATTCTCCAGGTCAACCAGGCCGCGGCGGCGATCTTCGGCTATGAGTCCGGAGGGCTGGTCGGCGAATCCGTCGAGATCCTGATCCCCCCTTCGAAGGCGACCCAGCACCAGGTCTGGCGCACGGACTTCGCCCAGGAGGCCACCGTGCTCGGCGTGGAGCGTCCGATCTTTGCCCTGCACCGGGACGGCAGCACGGTTCCCATCCAGCTCGGCCTGGTCCGCATCGAGATCCCCGGCAATGCCTACTACCTCGCCTCGGTGGTGGACCTCAAGACCCATCTCCACTTCGAGCAGTCGATCACCCGCAGCAACGCCGAGCTCGAATCCAAGGTGGCCGAGCTGCAGCAGGCGACCCGCATCATCCAGGACCGCAGCAGCGACCTGCTGGCCATCCAGAAGAAGCTGGAAGCCATCCTCAACGGCAATCCGGCGCCCATCATGGTGGTCGACACCGAGGGCATCTGCACCCACTGGAACGCAGCCTGCGAAAAGTTCTTCGGCCTCAGCGCCGCCCGGATCGTCGGCACACGGGATCAATGGCGGGCCTTCTACGACCAGCAGCGGCCGACCATGGCCGACCTCATCGTCCACGGCGTGACCGACATCCAGTCCTGGTATCCCAGCCCGGTGACGGCCTCGGAGATCGCCGAGGGGGGCTTCCAGTACGAGGGCTACTACGACTCCCTCGGCAAGTGGCTGCACATCACCGCCGCCCCCCTGCTCGACGAGCATGGCATGGTCATCGGCGCGGTGGAAACCCTGCTCGACGTGACCGCCCAGAAGGAAGCCCAGGCCCAGGCCGTCGCCGCCAAGGAGCAGGCCGAGAACGCGACCCGCGCCAAGAGCATCTTCCTGGCCAACATGAGCCACGAGATCCGCACCCCGATGAACGCCATCATGGGGCTGACCCACATTCTGCGCAGGGAGGCGACCACCCGCTCGCACACCGAGAAGCTGGGGCTCATCGCCCATGCGGCAGACCACCTGCTGGCGGTCATCAACGACATCCTCGACATCTCCAAGATCGAGGCCGGAAAGGTCGAGCTGGAACGGATCGACTTCGACCTGGACAACCTGCTCAACCGCATCTCGTCGATCATTGCCCCGCGGGCCCGGGAAAAGAACATCGAGTTCATCGTCGACGCGGCGGGCCTGCCGACCCGCCTCAACGGCGACCCGACCCGCCTGGGCCAGGCCCTGATCAACTACCTGAGCAATGCCATCAAGTTCACCGAACAAGGCAGCATCGTGCTGCGCGGACGGCTGATGGAGGACGACGGACAGCAGATCCTGCTGCGTTTCGAGGTGGAGGACAGCGGCATCGGCATTCCGGCCGAACAGCTGGCCCTCCTGTTCCAGGCCTTCACCCAGGCGGACTCGTCCACCACCCGCCAGTACGGCGGAACCGGGCTCGGCCTGGCGATCAACAAGCACCTGGCCGAACTGATGGGCGGCACGGTCGGGGTCAGCAGCCAGCCCGGCCAGGGCAGCACCTTCTGGCTGACCGCCCGGCTCGGCCGGGTGGACCGGGCCCATCCGGCCAGGAGCGACGCCTTCAGCCACCTGCGTGCGCTGGTGGTGGATGACGTGGCGATGACCCAGATGGTCCATTCGCAGATCCTGCGGCAGCTTGGCCTGCGCCCCTCGATCGCCAGCTCCGGCGAGGCGGCGCTGGCGGCGGTGGAGGCTGCCGAGGCGGCCGGCGAGCCCTTCGACATCATCTTCATCGACCTGAACATGCCGGACATGGACGGCACGGCCACCCTCGGAGCGATCCGGCAACTGCAGCTGTCACGGCAGCCCGCCTGCATCCTGGTGACCTCCACCGACGATTCCGACATCGTGGCCAGCGCCCTCGACGCCGGATACGAGACCGTGCTCCTCAAGCCCGCCGGGCGGAAGATGTTCGAGAACGTTCTGCAGCGCCACTTCCAGACCACCCAGAGCAGCCCCGCAAGCCCCCCTGAGACACCGCAGGCCAGCCTCGCCCGCCGCTTCCCTGGGGCGCGCATCCTGGTCATGGAAGACGAAGGGATCAACCAGATGGTGGCCCAGGAGTTCCTCGAAGAGGTCGGTTTTGCCGTGACCCTCGCAGACAACGGCCAGGAAGGCCTGGAGCGGGCCCGCGAACAGGCTTTCGACCTGATCCTCACCGACATGCAGATGCCGGTGATGGACGGGCTGAGCGCCACCCGGGCGATCCGTCAGCTGCCGGGCTGCGCCACCGTCCCGATCATCGCCATGACGGCCAACGCGTTTGCCGAAGACCGCCACAACTGCCTGATGGCGGGCATGAACGACTTCATCACCAAGCCGGTGGATCCGGAGGTGCTGTTCTCCGTGATGCTGCACTGGCTGTCCGTCGCGTCGGACGCCCCGGCGCCATAGCGCGCCGGCACCGGCCCTAGCGCCACACCCCCGGCCTCGGCGTGTAGCTGTCCAGCACCCGGATGTAGGACGGGCGGGCCAGCGCGGCGGGGTCGGGCAGCTTGGCCTGGCTCATGCTGCCTTTGAGCTGGGCGACCGAGCTGTACTCCCGTTCGATCATCCATTCGCGCATGCCCTGCAGGATCGCCGTGAGGCGCGCCGGGCCGTGCTCCAGCAGGCAGGAGGCGAGGTGCACCACGTCGGCACCGGCGAGCAGCAGCTTGAGCGCCTCCGCGTGGCTGTGCACCCCGCCGGTGGCCGCCAGGCTGATGCCGGTGTGGCCGCGCAGGATGGCGATCCAGCGGATGCGCAGCAGCGCCTCCTCGGGGGTGGACAGATGCAGGCGGTCGTCCAGGCCGAGGTTTTCCAGATCGATGTCCGGCTGGTAGAAGCGGTTGAACAAGGCCACCCCGGCGGCCCCCGCGGCTTCGAGACGCTTGACGAAGTGGGGCAGCGACGAGAAGAAGGGCGACAGCTTCATCACCACCGGGATGTCCACCACCCGGCGCAGCTCGGTGAGCAGGGCCAGGTAGCGGGCCTCCACCGCCTCGCCGCTTTCCAGGGGGTCGGCGGCCACGTGGTAGACGTTGAGTTCCAGCGCACAGGCCCCTGCCCGCTGCACTTCCCGCCCCAGGTCCACCCAGCCCGAGGGCGTCACCCCATTGAGGCTGGCGATCACCGGGATGCCCAGCCGCGCGCGGGCCCGCTGCAGGTGCTCCAGGTAGCGCTCCAGGGCCCCCTGGTAGGCCCCGTGGTCGGGCAGGAAACCGGCAGCCTCGCCGTCGTGAACGTCCGAGTGGAGCAGGAAGCGCTCGGTCATCGCGTCCTCGGCGATCAGCTCTTCCTCGTAGAGGGAGTGCAGCACCACGGCCGAAGCCCCCGCCTCCTCCAGGCGCAGCAGGGAATCCAGGTCCCTGGAGAGGGGCGAGGATGAGGGCACCAGCGGGTTCTTCAGGCGCAGGCCGAGGTAGTCGGTGGACAGGTCGATCATGGCGGGCTACTCCTGTTTCGGGCTGGCCGGCGCCGCGGCGCGGGCCTGGTAGTCGCGGAAGCGCCGGTCGGCCTCTTCCTGGGCGGCGGTGGCAAGACGGGCGGCGGCCTCCGGATGGCTCCGGGCCAGCATGGCGAAGCGGGTCTCGCTGTCCATGAACTGGCGGATCGGCAGGCTCGGCGGCGCCGAGTCCAGGCGGAAGGGGTTGGCCCCCGCCGCGGCCTGGCGCGGGTCGTGGCGCAGCAGCGGCCAGTGCCCGGTCTTCACCGCCAGCTCCTGCTGGCGCTGGTTGTAGAGCATGTCCACACCATGGGCGATGCACGGGCTGTAGGCGATGATCAGCGACGGGCCCGGATGCGCCTCGGCCTCGTGGAAGACCTTGAGGGTGTGCACGTCCTTGGCACCGTAGGCCACGGTGGCCACATACACGTGGCCGTAGTCGGCCGCCAGGCGGGCCAGGTCCTTCTTGGCAGTGGCCTTGCCGCCGGCCGAGAACTTGGCCACCGCACCCAGCGGCGTGGCCTTGGAGGTCTGGCCGCCGGTGTTGGAATACACCTCGGTATCCAGCACCAGGATGTTCACATCGTGGTCCAGGGCCAGCACGTGGTCGAGGCCGCCGTAGCCGATGTCGTAGGCCCAACCGTCGCCGCCGATGATCCACACCGAGCGGCGGATCAGCCATTCGGCGAGGGCCTCCAGCCCGGCGGCGTGGGGGTGCTCGCTGATCGCCAGCATGTCGCGCAGCAGGGCCACCCGCTCGCGCTGGGCCCGGATCCCCGCCTCCTGGCGCTGGTCGGCCTCCACCAGGGCCTGGGCCAGGTCGTTGCCGATCTCGCCGGCCAGCTCACGCACCAAGCCTCGGGCCTGGCTCATCAACTGGTCCGACGCCAGGCGCATGCCCAGGCCGAACTCGGCGTTGTCCTCGAACAGGGAGTTCGACCAGGCCGGCCCGCGCCCTGCCCCATTCACGGTGTAGGGCGTGCTCGGCAGGTTGGCGCCGTAGATCGACGAGCAGCCGGTGGCGTTGGCCACCAGCATGCGGTCGCCGAAGAGCTGGGTGGCCAGGCGGATGTAAGGCGTCTCGCCACAGCCGGCGCAGGCACCGGAGAACTCGAAGAGCGGGTCGAGCAGCATGGCGCCGGGCAGGGTGGCCTGCTTGAGCAGGCCGCGGTCGAACTCGGGCAGTTGCAGGAAGAAGGCGAAGTTGTCCCGCTCGGCGTCGCGCAGCGGGCCCACCGGCGCCATGTTCACCGCCCGCCGGGACAGGTTGGACTTGTCGTGGATCGGGCAGGCCTCGACGCAGTCGCCGCAGCCGGTGCAGTCCTCGGGTGCCACCTGGTAGCTGATGCGGGTGCCGGCCGGGTAGTCCTTGCTTTTCGCCGCCACGTGCTTGAAGGTCGGGGGCGCGGCCCCGGCCGCGGCGGCATCGAAGGCCCGCGCGCGGATCGCCGCATGGGGGCAGACGAACACGCACTTGCCGCACTGGGTGCACAGGTCGGCCTCCCACACCGGGATCTCCAGGGCGATGTTGCGCTTCTCGAAGCGGGCGGTGCCGGTGACGAAGCTGCCGTCCGGCGGCATCGCCGACACGGGCAGGCGATCGCCTTCGCCGCGGAACACCGGCAGGGTGAAGTCGCGCACGAAGTCCGGCACGGCGGCCTCCACGGCAGCGGCCGCAGCCGGGCCGGCATCGTCGAAGAGGCCGGGGATCTCCAGCTCATGCAGACCGGCCAGGGTCAGGCCGATGGCCTTGTGGTTCAAGTCCGCGAGCCGCTTGCTCTTCTTGCCATAGGTCTTGTCCACCGCCTGCTTGATCGCAGCCAGGGCCTCGTCCCGCGGCAGGATGCCGGAGATGGCGAAGAAGCAGGTCTGCATGATGGTGTTGATGCGCCGCCCCATGCCGGCGCTGGCCGCCACCGCGTAGGCGTCGATGACCCACAGGCGCAGCCCCCGCGACAGGATGCCGGCGCGCATCCCGGCGGGCAGGCTGGCCCACACAGCGTGTGCCGGCTGCGGCGTGTTGAGCAGGAAGACACCGCCCGGCGCAGCATGGGCCAGCAGGTCGTAGCGCTCGGTGAACACCGTCTGGTGGCAGGCCACGAAGCCGGCCATCCCCTCCTCCACCAGGTAGGCGGAGCGGATTCTGTCCGGCCCGAAGCGCAGGTGGGACACGGTCACCGCACCGGACTTCTTCGAGTCGTAGACAAAATAGCCCTGGGCCTGCAGGGCGGTGGATTCGCCGACGATCTTGATCGAGTTCTTGTTGGCCGACACGGTGCCATCCGCCCCCAGCCCCCAGAACACGGCGTGCTGCAGGCGGCGCGAGGCATCGGTACGGAAATGGCTGTCCCACGCCAGGGACAGGTGGGTCACGTCATCGTGGATGCCGATGGTGAAGCGGCGCCGCGGTGCAGCGGCGGCCAGCTCGTCGAACACCGCCTTGACCATGCCCGGGGTGAATTCCTTGCTGGCCAGGCCGAAGCGGCCGCCGATCACCCGCGGCAGCGGGCGCAGGCCATCGGCGGCGGCCTCGGCGAGGGTCGCCAGCACATCCTTGTAGAGCGGCTCGCCGTCGGCGCCGGGCTCCTTGCAGCGGTCCAGCACCGCCACGCCGCGGACGCTGGCAGGCAGGGCCTGCAGCAGGGCCTCCCGCGGCCACGGGCGGAACAGGCGCAGCTTGAGCAGGCCCACCTTCTCACCGCGGCCCAGCAGGTGATCGACGGTCTCCTCCACCGTGCCGGCGGCCGAGCCCATCACCACGATGACCCGCTCCGCGTCCGGCGCCCCCACGTAATCGGCCAGCCGGTAGTGGCGGCCGGTGAGCTGGCCGAAGCGCTCCATGGCGGCCTGCACATGGCCGGCAAAGGCATCGTGGAAGGGATTGGCCCGCTCGCGGCCCTGGAAGAACACGTCGGGGTTCTGGGCGGTGCCGCGCAGCACCGGGTGCTCGGGCGACAGGGCGCGGCTGCGGTGGGCATCCACCAGGCGGTCGTCGATCATCGCCCGCACGGTATCGCTGTCCACCGCCTCGATCTTGGCGACCTCGTGGGAGGTGCGGAAACCGTCGAAGAAATGAATCACCGGGATGCGTCCGGCCAGGGTCGCGGCCTGGGCGATCAGGGCCATGTCCTGACTCTCCTGCACCGAGTTGCTGGCCAGCAGGGCACAGCCGGTGGCCCGGCAGGCCATCACGTCGGAATGGTCGCCGAAGATCGACAGGGCGTGGGTGGCCACGGCCCGGGCCGCCACATGCAGCACGAAGGGCGTCAGCTCGCCGGCCATCTTGTAGAGGTTGGGGATGAACAGCAGCAGGCCCTGGCTGGCCGTGAAGCTGGTCCCCAGGGCGCCGGCGGTGAGGGCACCGTGCAGGGCCCCGGCCGCGCCGGCCTCGGACTGCATCTCGATGATGCGCGGTACCGCGCCCCACAGGTTGGGCTTGCCCTGGGCGGCCCATTCGTCAGCCCACTCGCCCATGCTGGATGAGGGGGTGATGGGGTAGATGGCAATCACCTCGGCACCGAGGTAGGCCATGCGGGCGGCGGCTTCGTTGCCGTCGAGGTTGAGGTAGCGAGGCATCGCGGCTCCCTGCAGGAAGATTCTGTCTGCGTATCCCGCCAGCCCCGCTTGTTGGCGCGGGTCGCTGCGGCGCAGCATCCGACTGCATGGTAAGTCCGCCCTGCCCCTCCCGCCGTTGATCTGGCGCAAACCCGCGCGCCATGGGGCGCCCGGAGCTGCCGGGCCCCTCAGCGCTCCGGCAGCAGGGCCGGGTGGGCTGCGCCGCGGAAATCCTGCGGCGCCGGCTGCCCGCGCGCGGCAGCCTTGTCGCTGGCCGCCTGGTGCTGCATGTCGGCGGGGAAGAAGCTCACCGCCTTGCCGGCCCCGCGGGCCGCCAGCAGCTCGTCGCGGGCGATCTCGCCACCGCCGATGCCGACCAGGCTGTCGCTCACCCCGACCAGGGCCGCCGAGGTGGGTGCCAGTCCGCCGCCCGGGAGGCGCCCGCCCCAGGTGGTGTCGGGGATGTAGAACACCCGGTCCACCCAGGGCGACAGGGGCACGGCCTCGTCCCGGGCCAGGGACGAGACAATCCCCAGGGTGATGAAGCCGCGCCGGCGGGCCAGCGCATAGACCGCGCCGATGCCCTCGGCGGTGGCCCCTGCGGCGACCACCGTGCGGACCGGGTCCAAGCCGTCCAGCACCCGCCCGGCAATCGCCAGCATGGCCTCCGGATCTTCGTAGCCGGCCCCCGAATAACCGACGAAGCTCAGCACCTGGCGGCCCTGCTGCCGCACCCAGGCGCGCAATGCCGCCTCGCCCTCGTCGGCTTGCGACGGGCTGGCCGCGCCGGCGGACAGGGGCATCACGCTGCACAGGGCCAGGAAAAAAGGGCGCAGGCAAAGGGGGCCGCAGCCGGGAAACAGGAAGAATGGGAAGGTCTTGCGCACGCTCGCTCTCCGCTACATACATTACGCCGGCATCTTAGCAAGGCCCGCGGTGGATTTCGGTATGCCCTGATTGACCCGCCGGGGATAGGCCCCTAGGCTCGAAACCCGTTCCCGCGCATTGCAGGCCTCACCATGTCCGCCCCCAGCCGCAAGACCCTGCTGATCGTCTATCAATCCACCACCGGCGCCACCGAGCAGATGGCCAGCGCCGTGGCCGCCGCCGCCCGTGCCGGGGACGAGGTGGACGTGCGCCTGCTGCGCGCCACCGAAGCCGGTGCGGCCGATCTGCTGGCCGCCGACGGCTATGTCTTCGCCACCCCGGAGAATCTGGCCGCCATCGCCGGTCTGATGAAGGATTTCTTCGATCGCAGTTACTATGGCGCCCTCGACCGGATCAACGGCCGCCCCTATGCCGCGCTGATCTGCGCAGGCAGCGACGGCAGCAATGCCGCCCGTCAGGTCGCGCGCATCGCCACCGGCTGGCGCCTGCGCGAGATCGCCCCGCCACTCATCGTATGCACCCGTGCCCAGACCCCGGAGGCCATCCTGGCACCCAAGGTGGTGCCACCGGAGGATCTGGCCCGGGGCGCGGAACTGGGCGCGGCCTTCGCCGCCGGGCTGGCGATGGGGGCGTTTTGAGGCGCCGCGCAGCGGCATACCCCGATAAAATTTCACACTCGGCCGAACCCCCCCCGGCCAGCCGCGTCGAACCTGCTGAACAACCCTGACCGAATGCCTCCCTCATGCATCACAACGTTTCCCTGATTGCCCTCATCGCCGCCGGCTTCGGCCTTGCCATGGTCCTTGGCGTCATCGCCTCGCGCCTGCGCATGCCGCCGCTGGTGGGCTACCTGCTCGCCGGTGTGGCCATCGGCCCCGGCACCCCCGGTTTTGTCGCCGACGTGTCCCTGGCGGCCCAGCTGGCGGAGATCGGAGTGATGCTGCTGATGTTCGGGGTGGGGCTGCACTTCTCGCTGGGCGACCTGCTGGCGGTGCGCAAGATCGCCGTACCCGGCGCCGTGGTGCAGATTGCCGTGGCCACCATACTCGGTGCGGGCACAGCCCTGTGGTGGGGCTGGCCGCTGGGTGAGGCGGTGGTCTTCGGCCTGGCCCTGTCGGTGGCGAGCACGGTCGTGCTGCTGCGCGCCCTGGAAGCCAAGGGTCTGCTGGACTCCACCAACGGCCGCATCGCGGTGGGATGGCTGGTGGTGGAGGACCTCGCCATGGTCCTGGTGCTGGTCCTGCTGCCCGCCCTGGCGCCCCTGATGGGTGGTGGCGAGGCTCAGCCCGCCGCGGACTTCAAGGCGCTGGCCCTCACCGTCGGCCTGACCCTGGCCAAGGTTTCGGCCTTCATCGCCCTGATGCTGGTGGTCGGGCGCAGGGCCTTCCCGCGCATCCTGTGGCTGGTGGCCCGGACGGGCTCGCGGGAGCTGTTCACCCTGTGCGTGATCTCCGCGGCGGTTGGCGTGGCCTACGCTTCGGCGGTGCTCTTCGACGTCTCCTTCGCACTGGGGGCCTTCTTCGCCGGCATGATGATGCGCGAGTCGGAGTTCAGCCACCGTGCGGCGGAGGACTCCCTGCCCCTGCGGGATGCGTTTTCAGTGCTGTTCTTCGTCTCGGTGGGCATGCTCTTCGACCCCCGCGTGCTGATGGAGGAGCCGTTCAAGGTGCTGGCCGTGGTGGGCATCATCCTGGTCGGCAAGACCGTGGCGGCGATCGCCCTGGTGCTGGCCTTCCGCTACCCCCTCAACACGGCCCTGACGGTGGGTGCCAGCCTGGCCCAGATCGGCGAGTTCTCCTTCATCCTGGCCAGCCTGGGGATGACGCTCGGCCTGATGAGCATGGAAGGGCAGAACCTGATTCTCGCCGGCGCCCTGATTTCCATCGCCCTCAATTCCGCCCTTTTCGCCACCATCGGCCCCGCCCAGGCGTGGGCCCGGGCGCGCTCCGCGTGGGCCCGCAAGCTCGACCTGCGGGACGACCCGCTGGCCGCCCTGCCGATGACCACCGACCGCAAGATGCTCTCCAACCAGGTCGTGCTGGTGGGCTACGGTCGTGTCGGCCGGCATGTGGCGGCCACCCTCGATCGGGAACGCATCCACTACGTGGTGGCGGACAGCAACCGGGAGGTGGTGGAGGCCCTGCGCAAGCGCGGCAAGGCCGCCGTGACGGGCGACGCCTCCGACCCGATCGTGCTGGTCCAGGCCCACATCACCAAGGCCGCCATGCTGGTGGTGACCATCCCCGACCCACTGGCCTGTCGCAAGATGGTGGACATCGCCCGCAAGCTCAACCCTGACATCGCCACCGTGCTGCGGGCCGAGTCCGAAGAGGGCGCCATGCTGCTGCGCAAGGAAAAGCTCGGCGAGGTCTTCGTGGCCGAGCAGGAGCTGGCCTTCAGCATGGCCCGCTATGTGGAGAGCCAGATGCGGGTGCCCGCCCACTGAGCGCCGGACCGGAGGGAGCTGCAGAGCGGGGGCTCAGCCGTTCAGCATCTCCGGCGGGAAGCCCGTCCGCAGGGCGCCCCAATGGCGGCCGCCGATGCGGATCGGCACCGAGATCTCGCACAGGCATTCGCCGGTGTCGCGCATGTAGGTCTGCAGCAGGAAGCTCTGCTGGTTGCGGGCACTGCGCAGCCCGGCCGGGTCGTCGAAGATGCGCTTGTCGCGGCTCGTCACCAGATCCTTGGCCCGGTCGCCGGTAGGCGGCAGCGAGAAGCGGCGCATGTGGGTGGGCATGTAGCCCCGGTTGTCGCAGGCACAGCAAAGGGTCACGCCCTGGGCGTGGCGGGTGATGTGCTCGAAGATCTCCTGCAGATCCTTTTCAACCGCCTGGTCGTAGCCGGTGTGATATTTCTTCGGGTCCGTGCCGGGGATCAGGCGGTAGTTCTGGTCGAAAAAGTCCAGCCCCTTGGCGGCCTGGGCCTCGAGGTAGCCGGTCAGCTCGGCCGCCACGTCGAGGCAGCCATCCAGAATGCGGTCGAAGGTGCTGCCGTCGATACGGAAGCGCGAGCCGAGTTCGTGGAGTCTCTCGGTATGGTCGCGCAGGCTGTTGGCCGCCCGCTCCGACTCCGACATCTGCACGCTGACCTGTTCGCTGAGCCGGCGGATACGCTCGGTTTCGGCATACGCCTGCTCGTTGGTGTCACGGATATGCAGCACCGCATCCGCCACCTGCTGCAACGCTTGCCCGGACTGCTCCAGCTCGCCGACCATCTCGCCGAAGTCGCTGGCGGAGCGGGCCACCGCCTCCGCGGCGGCAGACGAGTCGGCCTGGATGCGGACCATGTGGCTCTGGGTGTCAGCGACCAGCTCGAGCATGGTGCCGGTGCTGGCCGAAATGGTCTGGGTGGCCTGCTTGACCTTCTCGGCCAGCTTGCGCACCTCGTCGGCCACCACCGCGAAACCGCGCCCGGCCTCACCGGCGCGGGCGGCCTCGATGGCCGCGTTGAGGGCCAGCAGGTTGGTCTGGTCGGAGATCTCGTTGATCAGCTGGCCGATGTCACGCACCTGCCGGGAGTGCTCGCTCAACTCGCCGACGGTGCTGGAGAATCCCTGGAAATCCCCGGTGATGCGCCGGATGATGTCCACCACCGACTGCAGGTCGGCCTGGGAACGCTTCACCGAGGCGAGGTTCTGGTCGGTGCTCTGGTGGATGCTGACGGCGTTGCCGGCGACCTGCTCCACCGAGCCCCGGGCGTCACGGCTGGCCTCGAACAGGACCACCGCGGTCTTGTGCTGCTCGTCGGCCATCTGGGCCGTCTGATGCACGGCCCGGGCCAGGCGGGCGCTGTCGAGGGCGGCCGAATTGCCCACCTGGCGCAGATCGCCCACCAGCCCACGGGCCTGGCCACGCAGGGCCTCGCCCAGGGAGGCGACACGGGCCGGCGTCCACGACTGGGCCAGGTCGATGCGCTGTCCGCCGATGGGCTCCGCCACCACGGCCACGCCGGCATCCTGGCGGCGGATGGCCCACCAGTGCCAGAGCAGCAGTGCGCCGGACAAGACTGTCAGGGCGCTGACAGCCATGCCCGGGAAGGAACCCGCCCCACCGAACAGCTGGAGCGCCAGGGCGATGGCAAGGAACAGGATCGAGGCGAGCACGGGCCCCGATGAGACTGGCGGAGTAACACCTTCGGACATGGATAGAACCTCTGGATCAGCCAATAAAATGGTCCGATCAGTAACGTCCGCACGCCGGGAATCTTTAAATTTTGTATCGCAATACCCGCAACCTGCCCCTGAAACTCAAAAGATCCGGGCCACATCCTGGAAAACCGGCCTGGCTACGGACATGGCCTCGACCACGTTGTCGAGCAGCACCCCGGCCACCCGCCCCTCGATGCGTCCCTGGCGGACCAGGGCCTCGATGAAGCCGCTGACCTGCGCCACACCGAGGCCCTGGCGATAGGGCCGTTCCTGCACCATCGCCTGGAAGATGTCGGCCACCCGCAGGATCCGCGCCTCCAGGGGCAGCACGCTGCCTTCCAGGTGGAAGGGGTAGCCGTTGCCGCCGGGTTCTTCGTGATGCCAGGCGGCCCACGGGGCGATCTCAGCCTCGAAGCCGTCGATGTTGCGCAGGATCTGGAAGGTCTCGAAGCTGTGGGTGTTGATGATGCGGCGTTCCCGCTCGTCCAGGGCCGATGGCTTGTCGAGGATCTCGTCGGGCACCCGCAGCTTGCCCAGGTCGTGGAGCAGGCCGGCGATCTCCAGCTTGTCACAGTTCTCCGGGCTCACCTGCAGACGCTCGGCCAGGTAACGGGCCAGGCGCGACACGCCGAGGGAGTGCTCGGCGGTGAACGGGCTCTTGGCATCGACGATGCGCGCAAAGATGGACGCCAGCTGGCGCAGCTCGACCACGCTCGCGGGCCAGGTGCAGCTCCGGTCGCGGCGCTCCAGCAGGCAGGCCTGCACCGCCCGCGGCTCGAGCGACAGCCAGAAGGCCTCGGTCCGCGATGCCTCCAGAAACACCGCCACCCAGTCGGGATCGAAATAGCTGCCGCTGTGGCCGGCAATGGTGCTGCGGATGTCCGCGGTGGCGTCGAGCAGGGTGTTGTCTGCATGGTGAGGGGCCGACAGGGCATCGACCCGGTCCACCAGGAAGATCAGGTTGGCCTGACGGGCCACCTGGGGCGCCACATGCTGCGCCCCGCCGGGAGAGCGCAAGTCCTCCCAGCGGGTATGGTGGTAGCGCACCGGCTGGGCCATTGCCGCCAGGGGCGGAAAGCCTGCCAGCAGGGCCTCCCCCACCTGGCAATGGACCTGCGAACCCTCCCAGTCGAAGAGCTGCACGAGATGGGTGTGGGTGCGGGTGGAAGACACCCCGATATCGTGGAGCAGGCCGAGGTCGAACAGGAAATCGGCCTCGTCGTCCGGCAGGCCGGCGACCCGGGCACAGGCCGCCGCCATGATGCCCACGCGCTTGCCGTGGGCCACGTCGTCGACACCGACCAGGTCGAGGGCATCGGACAGGGCATGGATCACATGGCGCAGATCGGCATTGAGACTCATGGCAGGACCTTCCAGGAGAACGACGGAGCGCCGGAAAGACGGCGGCATGACAGGGATAACGTCACGGAAGGCGCCGCCTGAAGCCGCTTTCAGCGGGCCCGCCACTCCGTTGGTGTGAGACCCGTCTCCTGGCGGAACATGTAGGCAAAGGCCGAGGGCGAGGCATAGCCCAGCTCCAGGGCGATGTCGGTGATGCTGCGCGCCCCGCCCAGCCATTCGATGGCCCGGAACAGGCGCAGGCGCTGGCGCCACTCGCGCAGGCCGAGGCCGGTCTCCTTCTCGAAACGGCGGGCCAGGGTGCGCCCCGAGGCGCCCAGCTCGGCGCCCCACTCCTCCGCCCCCCGCGGATCGGCCGGGCTGCCGTAGAGGGCCTCGCAGAGCTTGCGCAGCATGGCGCTGCGCGGCCACGGCAGGTGGAAGTCGAGCACGGCCAGGCGCGGCAGCTGGGCCAGGATCAGCCCGTTGACCTGCGCGATGTAGGCCTCGTCTTCTGCCCCCCGCCGGCTGATGTCCACCAGCTCGAGGATCAGCGCCCGCAGCAGGGGCGTCACCGCCAGCGCCGTGCACCGGGACGGCATGCCCAGGCCCGGCAGGTCGGCCACGTAGAGATTGCGGAAGTCGGCCCCGTGCAGCGCTCCCGTGGTGTGCAGCTGCCCGGTCGGCACCCAGATCGCCTGTTCGGGGGTGATCACGTGCCAGCTGTCCTCGACCGTCACCACCAGGGTGCCCGAGGTGGCATACACGAACTGGTTCCAGCGGTGGCTGTGGAAGGGAAAGATGTGGCGGGCCGGCAGGCTCTGGGAGCGCAGGGTCACCGGGCGCGGCAAGGCGTCCATCTCGGGTACGTCCACCGAGGTCCAGCCTGCATCAAAGTCCATGGCGGCCATCCTGTCGTTTCATCGACATCGATAGTCGCCCTGTCGAAGGCATGACGTCAACGCAGCCCGTAGCATGCACATCACAAGAAGACGACGGGCCGCCCCAAGTCTTCTTGCCCCAATGAGGGACGGGCGCAGCCCGGCCCTGGGGGCACACAATAACCCTGAGAGAGAACAGCATGAACGCCCCGACCACCACCCTCCCCGCGGCCAGTGCCGGCGCACGCTACCGGGTCATCCTGGCCGGCATCTGCGCCCTGATCCTGACTGTCGGCCTGGCCCGCTTTGCCTACACCCCGCTGCTCCCCATCATGCGCGGCGAGGCCGGGCTCAGCGACCTGGCCGGCGGCTGGCTGGCCACCTTCAACTACGCCGGCTACATCACCGGCGCCATCGCCGCGGCCACCATCAGCGACCTGGGCCGCAAGTTCGTGCTGTACCGCTGGGGCCTGGTGGTGGCGGTCGCCAGCACCGCCGCGATGGGCCTGACCCAGGACGTCAACCTGTGGGTGGCCCTGCGCTTCGTCTCCGGCCTGTCCAGCACCGCCGGCCTGCTGATCGCCTCGGGCCTGGTCCTCAACTGGTTGATCCGCCACGGCCACAAGCCGGAGCTGGGCCTGCACTTCGCCGGCATCGGCCTGGGCATCGTGGTGTCGGGCCTGGCGGTGGCGGCCATGGTCGGCCACCTGGCCTGGGACGGCCAGTGGATCGGCCTGGGCATCCTCGGCCTGCTGTTCTTCCTGCCGGCCTGGTTCTGGCTGCCGGCCCCCGGAGCGGTACATGCCCAGGGTGCCAGGGCGCTGCCGCCGCCCCCCTCTAAGCGCTGGATGCAGCTCTTCATCGCCGCCTATTTCTGTGCCGGCTTCGGCTATGTGATCAGCGCCACCTTCATCGTCGCCATCGTCGAGAAGCTGCCGCTGCTGGCCGGCAAGGGCGGCTGGGTGTGGGTCATCGTCGGCCTGGCCGCCGCGCCCTCGTGCTTCCTGTGGGACCGCATCTCCACGGCCTGGGGGCAGGTCCCGGCCCTGCTGCTGGCCTATGGCCTGCAGATCGTCTCGATCCTGCTGCCGGCCCTGTCCGACGGCACCGGCGCCAACCTGGCCAGCGCGGTGCTCTATGGCAGCACCTTTGTCGGCATCGTCAGCCTGACCCTGTCGATCATCGGCCGCTGCTTCCCGGCCAACCCGGCCAAGGCGATGGCCCGCCTGACCCTCAGCTATGGCGTGGCGCAGATCGTCGCACCGGCCATGGCCGGCTACATCGCCACCGCCACCGGCAGCTACCAGGGCGCACTCTTCGTGGCCGCGGCAGTGATGCTGGCCGGCATGGCCTTCCTGGTGGCGGTGGGGCGTGCAGGGGCGGACTCGTCCGCCCGCAGTGCCTGAGCAGAGTCCGGGGGCGGATGAATCCGCCCCTACCGCCCAACGGCGCTCAGATCATTTGACGGTCGCCAGGTAGGCCAGCAGGTCGGCGCGTTCGCCGGCGCTGGCCAGGCCGTCGTACTTCATCTTGCCGCCGGGCACCAGCTTCTTCGGTGCCGTGACGTATGCGTCGATCTTGTCGGCGGTCCACACGATGCCGCTGGCCTTGAGAGCATCCGAGTAGGTCGCGTCGGCCACCGCGCCGGCCTTGCGACCCAGCACGGCGAACATCGTCGGCCCTTTCTTGTTCTTGCCATCGCGCACGCTGTGGCATTCGGCGCATTCGGTGGCGAAGACGTCCTTCCCCTTGTCCACATCTCCCGCAGCGTGGGCCTTGTGGGGGGCGGCTGCAGCCAGCAACAGCAGGATCAGTACTTTGGCGCCCTGGGCAGTGGTCAGCATTCCAGCCTCCATCAGAACGAAGTCCAGGCGAACAGGAACATCGTGTTGTTGTCCTTGGCGTCACGCCCGTTGCCGTCGTAGTTGTTCTTGGCGCCATTGAACTTGTTGTACATCGTGTACTGGGCACCGAAGCGGACATTGGCCCATGGTGCGCCCCAGGAGTTCTCCTTGCCCCACGGCGTCCAGTCGGCCTGCAGGATGTAGCCGGAGGTGTTGGGCGAGCCATTGGCGAAGCCGTCGCCGTAGAGCACCGCATCGGAGGTGCCGCGGGTCACGAAGCGGCCCACCGTGGCGCCCCAGGTCTGGGCGTAGTGGTAGGAGGCGTTGAGCTTGAACTCGTTGAGGCGGCCCTTCAGGTTCTCGGCGCCGTCGTTGGCCAGCAGTTCGTTGCGGGTCTGGCGTTCGCGGATGTAGCTGGTGTTGACGGTGGCCACGTGCTCGCGGGTGCCGAGGAACTGGTAGGAGGCATCCACCCCCACATCGTTGTAGCGGTTGGAGCCGGGGCTGCTGCGGTCGGGCTGCAGGGAGGTGTTGAGACCGAACACGCCGACGTTGAAGGCCTGCTTCTTGAGATCCTGGAACAGGGCCAGGCGCCAGTAGGCGGTACCGCCACCGACCCGGCCCACGTCATCCGCCTTGCCCAGGCCGAACTTGCTCTGCATGGTCGGCGTGAGGGACCGGTAGGTGCCCAGCTCGGCGTAGATCATGTTGTTCCAGAAGGCGTAGGCCGACAGGCCGGTGACGCGCTGCTCGAGGCCACCGTTGATCAGGGTGGCGGCATCGCCAAGGCCGAAGGCTACCGCCGAGGAGGTGTAGGGGAAGCCCCACACCGGCATGGTGTGGAAGGGGTCCTGCACGCCCGGGTTGTTGTTCACCGACAGACCCAGCACGGTCTCCTTGCCGGCGATCTCGGTGGTGTGGGCGAAACGGATGTCGGCCTGGTCGATGGCGCTCTTGTGGCCGATGCCATCATAGGTGGCCTGGATGAAGGCACCGATCTTCTCGGTGAGGCGCCCGGCCAGGAACAGGGAGGCTTCGTCCATGGCCAGGTTGCGGTTCACGCTGACGTTGTCGGCGGGCTTCTCCGCCTGGTTCTTGGCAGTCTGGGTATACGAGGCCACCAGCATCGCCGACAGGGGCACCTTGCCGCCCTTGCCGTCGGAGTCGGTATAGCCGCCGATCTTGAACTTGACGCCGTAGGGAGTCAGCTGCGGGCCGTAGGCACCGATATGGCAGGCGGCGCATTCCTGGCCGGTCTGGCGGGCAAAGCTGGGTACGGCGTGGGCGGCGGGCGCGGCGGCAAGCAGCCCGAGAGCAGCCAGCAGCGTGCTGCCGGCACGCCTGATCAGGCGGGCGGAGGTGAGCAGGTTCATGCTTGTTCCTTCTTATAGTGTGATGCGGGAAAGTGGAGCGAGTGAATCGACAGGGTCAGCGGCGCGCGTCGAGCCAGGCCGGCAACATGGCCCGCAGCACGCGGTCGCGGCGGACGAAATGGTGGAAGAGGGCCGCCGCCGCATGTACGGCGACCAGTCCCAGGAGCAGCCAGGCCGCCGCCTCGTGGTACTCGGCAAGGGTGTCGCCCAGGTCTTCGTCCGGCTCGACCAGGGGTGGCAGGCTCACCAGGCCGAAGAGGCTGACGGGCTTGCCGTTGGCGCTGGAGAGCCCCCAACCGATCAGCGGCAGCGCCAGCAGCAGGATGTAAAGCGCCATGTGGGCCGCCTCGGCGGCGAAACGCGAGAGGGGCGACATCTCCGTGGACGGCGGCAGCGGGCGGCGCAGCAGGCGCACGCCGAGGCGGGCCAGGGCCAGCAGCGCGACGCTGAGGCCGAAGCTCTTGTGCAAGGCGATGAGGAGGACGCGCTGGGCCTTGTCGTCCACCGTTTCACGGTAGAAGACCATGCCCACCGCCAGCAGGATGACGATGAGCGTGGCCCAGTGCAGGAGGATCAGCAATGCGGGGCGGCGAACCTCGCCGGAGGCGAGCCCGTGGGGGTGAAAACCGTTCATGACCATGCGTCCATTCAGAATGACGCGCGGACAGTAACGGCTCGCAACCTTCAATTGCCTGACAATGCCGTCAGGCTGCCGATTCATGGGCCCGGGATGAGGCTCAGGTAGTGAAGTCCACCCGGATACGGGCGCCGCCGCCGGCCGCGCCACTGCCGATGTGCACCTCGGCCCCGTGCCGGTCGGCCACTTCCCGCACGATGGCCAGCCCCAGGCCGGTTCCAGCGCCGGCCGTGCCGGGCACCCGGTAAAAGCGCTCGAAGACCTTGTTGCGCTCCTCCTCGGGAATGCCGGGCCCGTCGTCCTCGACCTCCACGAACACGCGCCCATCGTCGCCACGCCCGCAGCGCACGGTCACGCAGCCCCCCGCGGGGGTGTAGTGGATGGCGTTCTCGATGAGGTTGGCGAGCATCTCCCTGAGCATCCAGCGCGACCCCTCCACCTGCACCGGACCGGCCTCGAAGCCCAGGTCGATGCCCTTGGCCAGCGCCGCGTCGAGCAGGTCGGATGCCGCCTCCTCGAGCAGGCTGGCCATATCCACCGGACGGTGATCGCTGATCAGCGCACCTTCCGACGACGAGCGGGCCAGGGCCAGCATCTGGTGGGTGAAATGGGACAGGCGGTGGCTCGCATCCTGCAGGTGGCGGATACGCGGCCTGGCCTCCTCGGGCAGCGCATCGGCGGCAAGGTCGAGCTGGGTCTGCAGGCCGGCCAGCGGCGTCCGCAGCTGGTGGGCGGCATTCGACAGGAAGGCCTGCTGGGCCTGCCCGGCCCGATCCAGGCTGCCCATCAGGCGGTTGATGGAGCGCACCAGGGGGCGCGCCTCACCGGGTACGTCGGCCTCCACCAGGGGGCTGAAATCCATGCTGCCGCGCTCGGCGATGCGGTGGCCCAGGGCGTCCAGGGGCTTGAGGGCAAAGCGCACCCCGAAATACACCAGCATCAGTGCCGAGGCGATCAGGAGCAGGTTGGGCCAGAAGGTCATGGCCAGGATGCGGTTGGCCGCCCTCTGGCGCTTGAGGGTGGTCTCGGCGACGATCACGGTGGCCTGCAGGCGCTCGCTCTGGTACAGGTAACTGGCCGAGCGCACCTTCTTCCGGTCCAGCAAGGCGTCCTGCAGGATGGTCCGGTTGGCCACCTGCGGCCGCGGCAGCCCGAGCAGGCGGGGGTCGCCGGCCACCACCTTGTCGTGCGCGTCGAAGACCACGTAGACCACTTCATCCACCGCGTCGCTGCGCAGGATCTCGTCGGCGGCGGGGGGGATGTCCACCTCGATGTCCAGATCGTCATCGTCCCGCTCCAGGCGGGTCGCCAAGGCCACCACCGTGCTGCCCAGGGCGCTGTCGTAGGCCTCGCCGGCGATGCTGACGGCCGAGCGGTAGTCGGCCACCACGCTGATCCCCAGCAACACCAGCAGCGGCCAGGAGATGAAGCTGAGCAGGCGCCGGCGAAGGGTGCGGCCCTCGGCGTCATGGGGCATCCGGCGCCTCCTCCTCGATGCGGTAACCGATGCCCCGCACCGTGCGGACGGTCACGCCGCTGCCGGCCAGCTTGCCGCGCAGGCGCGACACATAGATTTCCACCGCGTTGGGGGTGATCTCCTTGTCCCACTGGCTGAGGCTGTCGGCCAGCTTCTGCTTGGCCACCACCCTGGGCATGGCCAGCACCAATTGCTCAAGCACTTCCCATTCGCGCCCGGTGAGCTCCAGCGCCTCGCCTCCCAGGCTGGCACTGTGGCGCTGCACGTCGAGGCTGAGCGGCCCCAGCGACAGCACCATGCTCGCCGCCGCGCGGCTGCGCCGGATCAGGGCGCGCACCCGGGCCAGCAGTTCGGGCAGCAGGAAGGGCTTGACCAGGTAGTCGTCGCCTCCCACATCGAGCCCCACCACCCGGTCATCCAGCCCGTCCCGGGCGGTGAGGATCAGGACCGGGGTGAGCAGGCCGCGCCGGCGCACCCGGCGGATCAGCTCCAGCCCATCCATGCCGGGCAGGCCGATATCCACCACGGCCAGGTCGTAGGCCGTGTGCCCGAGCGCCGCCTCGGCCGGCTCGGCCGCGGCCAGGTGATCCACCTGGAACCCCTCCCGCCCCAGCCCCTCGATCAGGCCGGCGGCCAGGGTCAGGTCGTCTTCCACCACCAGCAGACGCATTCCGCCGCTCCCTTTCAATTGTCCGGCCCGGCGGCCGGGCCGCCGTTCCAGAAACGCTCCATGGCGATGTAGGCATACGACGCCGACCAACCGATCAGGAGCAAGCCATTGAGGGCCTCGGCCCCCGCCAGAAGGCGCAGGTCACCTCCCGGCACCACGTCGCCATAGCCCAGGGAGGTGAAGGTCTCCGCCGAGAAATACAGGGAGACATCAAAGCCGAAACGGGCCGAATCGCCCAGGGACCCCAGCGCCGGAAAGCGCACCAGGCCCCAGATCGCCGCCGCGTACAGGACGATCTCGATGACATGGGCCAGGAAGGCGGCCACGATCACCACGATCAGCTTGGCCCGCGGCCGGATCTCGATCCCCGGCAGCACATTCGACAAGCCACGCAAGACCTCGTAGTGGATCACCGTGGTGAGCACCAGCAGGCCCAAGCAGACAAGGGCGATCAGGAGCATCGGGGACCGGCCTCAAGCCTCACCGTAGCCGAGGATGGCCTTGACCTCGAGGAACTCCTCCAGCCCCCAGCCGCCCCACTCGCGGCCCAGGCCGGACTGCTTGTAGCCGCCGAACGGCCCATTGCTGTCCAGCGGGGCGCCATTGAGATGGACATTGCCGGTGCGCAGGCGGCGCGCCACCGCGCGGGCGCGGGCCGGGTCGCCGGACGACACATAGCCCGACAGGCCATATACGGTGTCGTTGGCGATACGCACGGCCTCCTCCTCGTCCGCGTAGGGCAGGATGGACAGCACCGGCCCGAAGATCTCCTCCCGGGCGATGGTCATGGCCGGGGTCACGCCGCTGAAGATGGTCGGGCGCACGAAGAAGCCCTTCTCCAGCCCTTCAGGCCGTCCCGGGCCGCCCGTCACCAGCCGCGCGCCCTCTGCCACGGCGCCGGAGATGAAGGCCTGGACCCGCTCGAACTGGGCCCGGTTGGCCAGCGGCCCCATGGTCGTCGTCTCCGCCTGCGGATCCCCCACCACCACCTTGGCGGCGGCGGCCGCGGCCAGGGCTTCCACCTCGGCCAGGCGCTCGCGCGGGACCAGCATGCGCGAGGGTGCGTTGCAGTTCTGGCCACTGTTGGTCATCAGGGTCAGGACGCCCTGCTTCACCGCCCGCGGGAAGTCGGCGTCGTCGAGCAGGATGTTGGCCGACTTGCCGCCCAGCTCCAGGGCGACCTTCTTGATGGTGTCGGCGGCGGCCTTCATCACCGCGCGCCCGGCCCGGGTCGAGCCGGTGAAGGACACCATGTCCACATCCGGATGGGCCGACAGGGCGGCGCCCACCCCGGCGCCATCGCCATTGACCAGGTTGAACACGCCGGCCGGCACCCCGGCATCGTCGAGGATCTCGGCCAGCACGATGGCCGACAGGGGCGCCAGCTCGGATGGCTTGAGCACCATGGTGCACCCCGCCGCCAGGGCCGGGGCGACCTTGCAGGCCATCTGGTTGGCCGGCCAGTTCCACGGGGTGATCAGCGCGCACACGCCGGCGGCCTCGCGCAGGATGCGGGTGCCGCCCTGGCTGTACTCGAACTCGAATTCCGCCAGGGCGCGGGCGGCCGCCTTGAAATGGTTCAGGCCGGAGCCGCTCTGGGCGCTGCTGGCCAGGTGCTTGTACGGCGCGCCCATCTCGGCCGAGATGGCCTTGGCCATGTCGTCGAAGCGCTTCTTGTAGGCCACGGCGATGCGCTCGAAGAGCGCCAGGCGCTCGTCCCTCGAGGTGGCAGAAAAGGCCGGGAAGGCTGTGCGGGCAGCCGCCACGGCGCGCTCCACATCGGCCGGGCCGCCTGCTGCGATGCTCGCCACGGCCTCCTCGGTGGCCGGGTTGATCACGTCGAGGCGCGCAGTGCCGCCCGGGGCGACCCATTGGCCGCCAATGTAAAACTGTTGAAGGTGCATGTTCTCCGTACCCTGTTGTTATGGATGCGGAGAGAAAGTACAGGAAAGGCACCGGCCCGGTGAAGGGCTCCGGCAGAAATCAGCCGCGCAGCACCTCGGCGTGGCGCGGCGAGCGGTAGAAGGCGAGCACCCGCCGCACGTACTCCTGGGTCTCGGCGAAGGGCGGCACGCCCTTGTAGCGCGCCACATTGCCCTCCCCGGCGTTGTAGGCGGCAGCGGCCAGGGCCACGTCGCCCTTGAACTGCTGCAGCAGCCAGCGCAGGTAGGCCAGGCCACCGCGCACGTTCTGCTCGGGGTCCAGCGCATCGCGCACGCCGAATCGCTCGGCGGTGTCGGGGATCAGCTGCATCAGGCCCATGGCGTTCTTCGGCGAGCGGGCGCCCGCGTCGAAATTGGATTCGGTCCGCACGATGGCCAGGGCCAGGCGCGGATCGACGTTGAAGCGCACGGCCAGCTTCTGCACCAGTTGGGCGTTGCGGCGCTTGTCGGCCGGCAGGGCCTTGACGAAGCGCTCGACGACCTCGTGGGGTACCGGCTCGCCGCTGTCGGCGAGCATCACCTCCGGCGCCTTGCCGGTGACCAGGCACTCGGGCAGCTTCTCGGCGGCCGCCAGCGGCGTCACCAGGGCCTGGGCCTTCTCGTGGCCGCGCTGGGCGGCGATGGACATCAGGGTGGTGCCGACCTGTACGTCGCGGGGCACCCCCTGGCCGTTCAGGTACAGGCGCCCCAGGCGGTACTGCCCCTCCACGCTGCCGTCCCGGGCTGCGGCGCAATAGCTGGCCGCAGCCTGGCCGGGCTGGCGGTTCACCTCGGCGCGAAAGCCGTTCTCCAGCAGGCGCGCCAGGGCCGGTGGCTCGTCGCTCCACTCCGGCGCCTCGCCCACACCACCGTCCCGCACCACCGCCTGCACGCCGACCGACGCCAGCATGAGGGCGGCGGCCCACAGCAGGCGGCACAAGGAGCGGGCAGACAAGGTTCGCATCACGGGCATGGGGCTCTCTTCGAAGGACAGGGACGCATGATGCCGGCCCGTCCTGCAGGGCACCGTGACGCACTCGCCACCCGAGCGGGAATACTTCCCTGCGCCGCGTCTATCCGCCGCACAATGCGCCGGAAATCACGCGGGTCCTTTCGGCCTGCCCATCACCTACAGTTGGATCCGGAGCCGATCCGCAGAATTCCGACGGAAGGCAACATGCCGTTGATCGACTTGCCCCCTCCGCTCATGCCCTCCCCCAGCCTCGAAAGCGGGGCGGCGCAGCGCACGCCGCTCTCCGCCGGCACCCCTCCGAGCGGACGCGAGCGCGTCGCAGCCTGGAGCTTCATGGCCCTGTCCACGCTGCTGTTCATCAGCCTGGCACCCTTTGCGCGGCAACCCCTGCCCGTCGTCCCGGCCTTCATCGCGGTGTACCAGACCGCCATCTCGATGAATGACGGCCTCACCGCACTCCTGCTGCTCGGTATCGGGATCCACCGCGGGACGCCGGCCCTGGTGATCCTGGCCAGCGGCTATCTATTCACGGCGCTGCTGGCAGGCGCCCATCTGCTGAGCTTCCCGACCCTGCTCCAACCGTACGGATTGCCGGGCGCCGGGCCGCAGACCACCGCCTGGCTTTACATCTTCTGGCACGGCGGCCTCCCTTTGTGGGTGCTGGCCTACTTCCGCGCCAGCGATGCCGTCTCGACGCCCGGCGGCATCGCCGCGTGGCGTCCCCTGCTGACGGTGCTGGCCTGCGTGGCGGCCTGCGTGCTGCTGGCCACCGGGGGTGCCCGGTTCCTGCCGGACATCATGGACGGCCAGCGCCATCGCGAGACCGTACGGGGCCTGATGATCCTGGTCTGCTCCCTGACCCTTGCTGCAATGGTGCCAGCCTGGACTCACCGGGAACGGGACCGCCTCGATCTGTGGCTGCTGACATCCCTGTGGGCCTGGCTGCTCGACATCGCCCTGTCGGCCCTGCTCAACGGAGGGCGCTTCGATCTGGGTTTCTATGCCGGCCGGATCTATGGCCTGCTGTCATCGTTCGCACTCCTCGCCGCCCTGCTGTTCGGCGCCCTGCGCACCCACGTGGCGCTGATCCGCTCGAACCGGGAAGTGGAGCTTCAGCGCCAGGAGATTGCCGACCTCTATCACCACGCGCCCTGTGGTTACCACTCCCTCGACCCGAGCGGACTGGTGGTGGCGATGAACGACACCGAGCTGCGCATGCTGGGCTATGCCCGCGACGAGGTGGTCGGCCGCCTGCACATCGAAACCCTCCTTTCGCCGGCGTCGCGCCAGGTGTTCCGCAGGAACTTTCCCCAGTTCACGGCCGTCGGTGTGCTCAACAACCTGGAAGTGGAACTCGTCCGCAAGGACGGCAGCCTGTTGCCAGTGCTGATCAGCGCAAACCTGGTGCGCGGCCCCCACGGCGAACCCCGCTGGAGCCGCAGCGTGGTGGTGGACAATCGGGCACGCAAGGAGGCGGATGCACGCCTGCAGAGCGCCCGGGAGGCCCTCGAAGCCCGGGTCGTCGAACGGACCCGCCAGCTGCGTCAGATCGCCTCGGAGGCTACCCTTGCCGAAGAAACCGAGCGGCGCGCCATCGCGCGTGACCTGCACGACGACATCGGTCAGTTGCTTCACGTGGCCAAGATCCGGCTGGAAGCCCTACGACGCAGCGGCGACGCCGATGAACGCGCGCGCCACTGCACCCAGCTGGACCAGGCCTTGGGCGAGGCCGGAGCCCGCATCCGCTCGCTCACGGCCCAGCTCAGCCCGCCGGTGCTCGACCAGCTCGGGCTGGTGGCAGCCCTGCACTGGCTGGCCGAGGAAATGGAAAGAACCTACGACCTGACCGTCGAAGTCAGCGACGACGGACAGCCCAAGCCCCTGCCGGCCCCCCAGGCCCTGGTCATGTTCCGGGCGGTGCGGGAACTGCTGATCAACGTCAGCAAGCACGCCCAGACACAGTTCGCACTTGTTGACTGCAGCCTCGAGGCAGGCCGCCTGACACTTCGCGTGAGCGACGAAGGCGCGGGCATCGGCGACATCAATCAGGCCCTGGAGGGCAACCGGGGCTTTGGCCTGAAGAGCATCCGCGAGCGCCTGACTTATTTCAGCGGAGCCATGCACATCACGGCCGGCCCGGAGCACGGCACCATCATCAAGCTGGAGCTGCCCTGCGAGGCCGCCCCGGCAGCCCTGGAGACACATCGATGACCCTGCGCATCGCCCTCGCCGATGACCACCGAATGTTCAGGGAAGCGCTGCGCGGCATGCTCGCGCGGGAAACAGACCTGCGCATCGCCGGCGAGACCGCCTCGACCCGGGAAACCCTGGACCTGCTGGGGCGGGTCCGGACCGACGTGCTGCTCCTGGACATCTCCTTTCCCGACGGCAACGGCATCGAGCTGGCGCAACAGGTCCGCCGCCTGTACCCGGATCTCGCCATCGTGGCCCTTACGGGGCACAGCGAACGCATCTTCATCGAGGAGATGCTGAAGGCCGGCGCCCAGGCCTATGTGGTCAAGTCAGCCGGACTGGACGAACTGCTCCGCGCCCTGCGCGCTGCCGCACAGGGGCAGACCTACCTGTGCGCCAGCGTGCTCGACACCATGCTCGGGCACACCCTGGCCGTCCGTAGCGCCGACACCCCGCCACCGCCCAGCGTGCTCACCCCACGCGAGCAGGAGGTCCTCGCGCTGCTGGCCGGAGGCCGGCGCAGCCTCGACATTGCCCGCAGCCTCGACATCAGTACCGCCACCGTGGAAGTCCATCGCCGCAACCTGAAGGGCAAGCTGGGCCTGCGCACCACCGCCGAACTGACCCGTTACGCCATCCGCAGCGGGCTGGTGACCGCCTGAACACAGCGCATCCGGGGTGAATGAAAATACCGGTTTTCCGGTATAAACCATACACGAAACAGGGAATTGTCTTCCCCCCCCGTTCCCCTAGACTGACCGTTCCCTTAATCCGCCCGGAAACTCGCCATGCGCGAGCTGTCAGTCCTGTCCATCACGCTCCGCCACGGGG
>WBTZ01000049.1 GCA_009026175.1 Zoogloea sp.
ACAGGACAGTGAAACGGGACCGCGCCAATGATAGTGCACACGCGTGCGTGAAAGTAGGTCATCGTCAGACTCACACATGCAAAACCCCCTGCGCCAAACGGCGTCAGGGGGTTTATTGCGTCTACGCGCGTCTTTTGTGCGGATAATCCATTTTGGATACTTCCGGAGGGGTTATGCGCCGACGAGCTTGGCTTGGTGTTGTCTGTGTGTCTGTTCTAGGGCACGTGGCGCTGTTCTGGCCAATGCCCGTCATGCACGCTCCAGCTTCAGATGACGGGGTGTTGAACGTTACCTTGCCGACAGCTGCCCAGCAGCCCGATCCTCTGCGTATCAGCGAGGGCTCGGAGGGCGGCCAGGATGGCTTCGCGGGGCCGGACGCTGGGGATGCCAGTCGGAGGACGAGTGCGTCGGCCGCAAGTGGCAAGGCCCCGGTCAGGCGGGGAGCTTCGAAGGCGGTCGATCTTCCGGAAGAGAAGGGCTTGCCGATGAAACTGCATGCCTCCGAGCCTCGGGTTCAGGCTGAACGCGGGACGTACCCAGCAGCCCCCCTTACGCTGGATGCCTATCGCTTTGCTTTGGCGAAGGAGGTCTTGCGGATACAGCGCTATCCCGTGCAATTACTGGAGCGGGCACAAGGGGGCGTCGTTGAGCTGGAAGTCAGCTTCCCCGAGGCCGGGCCTTCGCCACCGCACATTTCGATTTTCACTTCCAGTGGCCGGCAGGTGCTGGATGAGGCTGCCCTGGTTGCGTTGCATGAAGGGGTAAGGAACTTGCCCTGGCCCGGAACGCACGGATCATTGCGGCTATCTGTCCTGTTTGAGGCTGACCGGCCAGCTCCTTAGGCTGCCTCCGGCGCCTGGGGTCAGCGGTAGGTCCCCGGGCTGGGAATGGCGAAGCTGGTGCTGTGGAGTTCAAACTGCCCCTTGCGTCGATCTTCGAAGAAGCACTTCAGTGTGTAGTCGATGGATCGAAATGCGATGTCATCCCATGGGATGTCAGCTTCTCCCAGCAAAATCGCATCCAGGGACTCTTCGCCCGGGTGAAAGTCGAGGTCCAGGAGGCGAGCCCGGTAGATGATGTGGATCTGGCTGATGTGGGGAAGGTCGACAAAGGTGAACATGGGGCCCAGGGCAATGCGCGCTCCTGCTTCTTCCCGGGTTTCCCGGAGTGCTGCCTCGCCACAGGTTTCGTTGTTTTCCATGAAACCTGCCGGCAAGGTCCAGAACCCGTAGCGCGGCTCGATGGCGCGACGGCATAGCAGGATCTTGTCTTCCCATTCAGCGAGTGCGCCGACCACCACCTTGGGATTCTGGTAGTGGATCGTTCCGCATTGTTCGCAGACGTGGCGGGGCAGGCTGTCGCCAGCCGGGATCTTCAGACTGACGGGGGCGCCGCAGTGGGAGCAGAAGTTCATGGCGAGCCGGTGTTTTTGCGAGCCTTCAATTCTAAATCAAGGTAGCCGGTGGCAGCAGTCCGGCGACAGGACTTTTCCTCAAGCCTGATCGGCGAATGTCCGATAATGCCGGAAGAGCGGCGACGGGCCGTACCTGTGTCACTGGATTCACTATGGCGTTGCCAATCAATATTGCGAAATTCGAGCACCTGAAGGCCTCGGGAGATCTCCCTTCCCCAAAGGGGGTGGCGCTGGCGATCATCCGGCTGATCCAGGACGAGGGCAGTGCGATTGGGGATCTGGCCAGGGTCATCAAGACGGATCCTGCCTTCGTGGGGCGCCTCATCAAGGCGGCGAACGGCCTTGCTGGCTATAACCGCCGGGCCATTGCGTCTGTTCAGGAGGCCTTGCTCGTTCTCGGTTTGCCGGCCGTACGGACCCTGGCGCTGGGGTTCTCGCTGCTATCCAGCTATCGCGATGGAAACTGCAAGGCGTTCGACTATGATCGTTTTTGGACAGGATGTCTTGTCCAGGGGCTGGCCATGCAGGCCATTACCCAGCGCACGCGGGTTGCGGCGGCAGAGGAGGTTTTTTGCCTTGGGCTGCTTGCCCGTGTCGGCGAGCTTGCCTTGGCAACCTTGTATTCCGTTGAGTATGACAAGGTCTTGAAACGGACGCTCGAGTTCCGGGATGTTCCGCTCGTCACGCTGGAGCAGCAGGCGTTTGCGCTGAATCACCGGGAGCTGGGGGCCGCGATGCTGGCGGACTGGGGACTGCCGCGAGTCTTTCATGAGCCGGCCTACTTCGCAGAAGCGCCGGAGGAGGCGGGTTACTCGGAGGGGTCCCGTGAGTACGTGATCACCCGCTCGCTCGGTATGGCGGCTTATGTTGCCGATGTCTGCCTGGCCGAGGAGAGGGAGCGCCCCAATCTGATGTCGAAGCTCTTCGCGATCGGCGCGGAGGTCGGCTTTGATCGGGCTACCGTCAATGAAGTGTGCGACGGCGTGGTCCAGGAGTGGCAGGCCTGGGGAAGCCTTCTTGAACTGGAAACGCGGACGGTTCCGCCCTTCGAGGAGTTGGCCAGCAAGGGAGAGGAGTTGGCGGCGGGGTTGAAGCCTGAGGCGCCAGTGATGTCGCAGGGAGGCGCTGCGGGCGCCGTGCCTCCCACCGCGGGTGGGGTGGTCGATCCCTTCGAGATGGATTCTGCGTCCCCCCGGGCGATGCGTGTCCTGATCGTGGATGACGATGCCTCGATGCGGGCGTTTGTCCGCAAGATTCTGGAGACGGTCGGGCACCAAGTCATCGAGGCGCCGGATGGTCGGTCGGGGATGGAGATGGCGCTGGAGTTCCAGCCCCACCTCATGATCGTGGACTGGATCATGCCCGGCATCTCGGGCATCGAGCTGACCCGTGCCTTGCGCCAGACGAAGATTGGTCGGGGAGTCTACATCCTGATCATGACGAGCCTGGAGGCGGATGAGCGACTGATCGAGGCGTTCGAGAACGGCGTCGATGATTTCATGAGCAAGCCGATCAATCCGCGTGTGCTTGCCGCCCGCTTGCGTGCCGGGCAGCGGGTCATCCGGCTGCAGCAGGAGCTGGATCGTGACCGGGAGGAGATCCGTCGCTTTGCAGCGGAGCTTGCCGTATCGAATCGCCGCCTCCAGGAGGTGGCTTTGACGGATGCGCTGACAGGTTTTCCCAACCGGCGTTATGCGATCGAACGGGTGCAGCAGGAGTGGCAGGTTTCTTCGCGTAACCGCAGGCCGCTGTCTACGATGGTCATCGATGTCGACATGTTCAAGATGTACAACGATACCCATGGACATGACATCGGTGATGCGGTGCTCAAGCAGGTTGCGGGGGCTGTGAAGGGGGCTTTGCGCGCGCAGGATGTTGTGGCCAGGACGGGCGGGGACGAATTTCTGGTGATCTGCCCGGATACCGGTCTTGATGCGGCGCTGGCCTGTGCCGAGCGGGTGCGGTTTGCCGTGGAAAGTGCCCCGCTCCTGCTTGATGGCCGCATCCTGGGCGCTTCGGTGAGTATTGGCGTGGCTACCCGCGACAACGTGATGAAGGAGCCGGATGCACTCATCAAGCGCGCTGACCAGGCGCTTTATCTGGCGAAGAGCAAGGGGCGCAATTGCGTCATGACCGCTCAGGCGCCGCGCCCCGGGCCCGTGGTTCCGCCATGAATACCCATATCGGGGCTTTTTGTAAGTAATTTTCTTACATACGTTTACGCATTTCATCTTACGCAAGAATCCGAAGCCCTCGGATGGAGAACTTTGCCGCTAATCGGCAGAATTTGCCGCATAGAAAAGCGGAAATCCGAGGAGATGAACATGCGCGCCAGTGATATGCACGATGAAATCAGGGAGCTCAACCTGGCCTACCTGATGCTCGCCCAGCAACTGCTGAGGGAGGACCGTGCGGCGGCAATCTTCCGCCTTGGAATTGGTGAGGATGTGGCTCAGGTCCTGGAGGGCCTCAGCTCTGCCCAGGTTCTCAGGATGGCCAGTTCCAACATGCTGCTGTGCCAGTTCCGCTTCAATGACACGATGCTGGTCGATCTGCTGTCCTCGCATGGCAGGGAGCGTGGTGCGGCGCATCTGCATGCGGCGATCCTGGCCGCAGGCCGTCCGGTCGAGAGCCTGGCCTGACCCCCGGAGGCCGGAAGCACTCCATGCGCAACAAGAGCGTACTGCAGGAAGCTCACGACATCCAGAAGGCGGTGGAGCTGATCGAGCTTGGCGCGCGCATGCAGATGCTGGAGGCCGAGACGTCCTTGAGTCGGGAGCGACTCCTGAAGCTCTACAAGGAAGTCAAAGGTGTGTCCCCGCCGAAGGGCATGCTGCCTTTCTCCACCGACTGGTTCATGTCATGGCAGCCTAACATTCACGCTTCGTTGTTCATGGCGCTGTACCGGTTCGTCCGGGCGCATGCCAAACTCAACGACCTGGACGCGATTGTCCAGGCGTATCGTCTGTACAACGAACACATCCAGTCTTTCGAGATGGAGCAGGTTCTGAGCCTGACCCGAGCATGGACACTGATCCGCTTCTTCGATGCGAAGCTCCTCCAGTCGGCGCGCTGTACATGTTGCGGGGGCGAGTTTGTGGCTCACGCCTTCGATCCTACCCATGAATATGTATGTGGCTTGTGCCATGTTCCGTCCCGGGCCGGCAAGACGCGCCGAGCCCAGCTGAACCTGGAGACAGCCTCTCCCTGACCCTCCTCTTTCAACTCAAGAGGTTATGCCGCCGGTCTGATATCGGCGGTTTTTTTTTGTGCTCCGACCGTGGGCGAGGGGCTTCGGGTGCTCAAGTTTTTGCAGGCAGGGCCGATAGGCCTGATGAAGAATAACGCGGGATATGGGCGCCTTTGGGGCGCCTCCGCACACTGAGGTTTCGGCGATGTTTCTGATCATCGGCTACGTCATCATCCTTGCGGCATCGCTGGGGACTTATGCTGTTCACGGCAGTCTGGCGGCCCTCTGGGTGCCGACGGAGTACATTGCCATCGTGGGTCTCACCATCGGCGGCTTCGTGGCCGGCAACGGCCCGAAGGCCATCAAGGGGACGATTGCTGCACTGCCCACCATTTTCAAGGGCTCTCCCTACAACAAGGCCTTCTACGTAGATGTGTTGTGCATGCTCTACGAGATCCTGGCGAAGGTCCGCAAGGAAGGTCTGATGTCCATCGAGGGGGATATCGAGAATCCGGAGGCCAGTCCGATCCTCTCCAAGTATCCGGCGTTTGCGGCGGATCACCATGCCGTGGATTTCCTCTGTGACTATCTGCGCATGATGGTCGGCGGAAACCTCAATGCGTTCGAGATCGAGAATCTGATGGACGTGGAGATGGAGACGCACCACCAGGAAGCGCATACGCCTGCCCACGTCGTTGCCAAGGTGGGCGATGCCGTGCCGGCTTTCGGTATCGTCGTGGCGGTGATGGGGGTGGTGAACGTGATGGGCTCCGTGGGGCAGCCGCCGGCCGTGCTGGGCAAGATGATCGGTGGTGCCCTGGTGGGTACCTTTCTCGGTATCCTGATTTCCTACGGCTTCGTGGCGCCCGTGGCGGGCCAGCTTGAGCAAAAGGTCGAAGAGGGCGGCAAGATTTATCAATGCATGAAGGCGGTGCTGCTGGCCAGCATGAATGGGTACGCGCCCCAGGTGGCGGTGGAATTTGGTCGAAAGGTGCTGTTCTCTACGGATCGGCCTAGCTTTGCCGAGCTGGAAGAAGCGATCAAGAGCCGGAAGTGATGCTCGTGATGAACAGTCAGATTAGCGGGGCTCGGGGAGTGGAGCGCCTGTCATGAGTGACGACACCCAGCAGCCAATCGTCGTCAAGAAGATCAAGAAGGGTGGCGGCGGAGCCCACGGCGGCGCCTGGAAGATCGCCTATGCCGACTTCGTGACGGCAATGATGGCCTTCTTCCTTCTGATGTGGCTGCTCGGTTCGACGGCCCAGGGGGATCTGCAGGGTATCGCCGACTTCTTCAACTCGCCTTTGAAGGTCGCCATGAGTGGTGGCTCGGGCGCGGGGGATGCCACCAGCCCGATCATTGGCGGGGGGCAGGATCTCACGCGCTCTGTGGGGCAGGTCAAGCGGGGCGATGTGGAAGGGCGAAAGTCCATCAACCTGGAGGCTGCGAAGGGTGCCACCAAGCCGGATGGCGAGGACGGCGCCGAAGTCGCAAAGAAGGCCGAGGAGCGGCGCGAACGCGCAAAGCTGGAAGACCTCAAGGGACAGATCGAGGCCATCATTGAAGCCAGCCCCAGCCTGCGCCCCTTCAAGAACCAGTTGTTGCTGGACATCACGACGGAAGGTTTGCGCATTCAGATCGTGGATGAGCAGAACCGTCCCATGTTCGATTCATCCAGTGCGAGTTTGAAGCCCTATACGCAGGAGCTGCTGCGTGCGATCGGGGCGACCCTGAATGGCGTGGACAACCACGTCAGCCTGTCCGGGCACACCGATGCGACACGCTATGCCGGTGGCGAGCGGGGTTTCTCCAACTGGGAGCTGTCTGCCAATCGTGCCAATGCCTCGCGTCGTGAGCTGGTGGCGGGTGGCCTTGCCGAGGGCAAGATGGTCCGGGTCGTGGGGCTGGCAGACACGCAGCCGCTGGATCCCGCCAATCCCAATCTTCCCATCAACCGGCGGATCAGCATCATTGTTCTCAACAAGCAGGCAGAGGCCGCGCTACGAGGTACGGATGCGAAAAAGCTGGATGTGAGCGCAGAGACAGGCCTTGAGGCCGGGGACGTGCGTGCCGGCCTCAAGGCTGGCGGACGTCCGGCGTCACCGAACCATTAAAGAATGAATGAACCTGTGACGATATGCTGTCCTGTGTTTTGGAACTGAACGGATCATGAGCAAGCCTTCCCGAGCGACGATCATAGTGCTGGGCCTGTCCTGGTCTGTCCTGGTGGGGCTGGGTGCGGCCTTCTTTCTGGAGGGGAATGTCGCAATGGCCACCATCGCCATCGGTGTCGGCGTGGGGTGGGCTGTCCTGACCTCATGGCGCGGCGAGGGCGCTGAAGGCCCGGTGGCGGCAGCGACCGTGACTTCCGAGCTCGAGACGTGGGATGCGGTGGAGGGCGCGCTACGGGATTCCGCCGAGCAGGCGCGCAGGCAGCACGAGGCGATCCGTTCCGAGGTCGATCGCGTCCAGACCATGCTCTCTGAGGCAATCGCCACGCTGACGGGCAGTTTTCACGGCATCCTTGCCGCAACCAATGCGCAGCAATCCATTGCGGTGAGTCTGGCGCAGGACGACGATCCACGCCAGGACGGCATGGGTTTCGACGAGTTTGTGGCCAACACCTCGAGTGTCATGCAGCGCGTCGTGGACAGCGTGATCATGAACAGCAAGCTCGGGATGGAGCTGGTCGAATTGACTGATCGGATTTCGCGTCGGGCAGGAGAGGTGGAGGCCATCCTCGGCGAGATCGCCGGGATCGCCAAGCAAACCAATCTGCTGGCCCTGAATGCGGCCATCGAGGCGGCCCGCGCTGGCGAGGCCGGGCGGGGATTTGCGGTGGTGGCCGACGAGGTGCGGGACTTGTCCACCCGGACCAGCCAATTCAGCCAGCAGATTGCGCAGGTCATGAAGGGGATGCGCGAAGGGGTCAAGGGAACCGAGGATGCGATCGCCAAGCTGGCGTCCACCGACATGAATTTTGCGTTGGAGTCCAAGCAGCAGGTGGAGCAGGTGCTGCATTCCATGGAAGGGCTGAACCAGCAGCGGGGAAGCGCCATTGTTCATCTCGGCGAGCATGCGCGTGAGATGGACCAGGAGGTCAACCGCGCGGTGACCGCGCTGCAGTTTCAGGACCTTGTCTCCCAGCTGATTACCCATGTGGATCGGCGGGCTGATGGTCTGACTCGGCTCATGGACGAGCTCACGCAACTGTCCGGGGGAATTCGGCAGGCGGCAGGCGGAGGTGGCACGGCGGGATTGCTGCGTGCCGTCGGTGCCGTCAGGCAGCAACTGGTCGTTCTTGACGAGAAAACCGGAGCCAGTCCGGTTCGTCAGCAGGAAGTCTCGCACGGCGAGATAGATTTGTTTTAGTTTCAGAACCTTAGGATTATGACGATGGCCAAGACCGTACTCACCGTTGATGATTCTGCCTCGATTCGGCAGATGGTGTCTTTCACCCTGAAGAGCGCAGGCTATGAGGTGGTGGAAGCTGTGGATGGCATGGATGGCCTCGACAAGGCCAAAGCGCGCAACTGCAACCTGGTGCTGACCGACCAGAACATGCCGCGAATGGATGGTCTGTCCCTGATCAAGTCCCTCAGGGCCATGCCGGCCTATCGCAGTGTTCCCATTCTGATGCTGACGACCGAGTCGTCCGATGCCATGAAGTCCCAGGGGCGTGCGGCCGGAGCCACCGGCTGGCTGGTCAAGCCCTTTGATCCCCAGAAGCTGATCGAGGTCGTCAAAAAGGTCATCGGCTAAGGCCGGGCGGGCGTTTGCGCATCAGGGGAGACAGGCATGGCCATTGACATGAGCCAGTTCTACCAGGTGTTCTTCGAGGAGGCTGCCGAGCACCTGGCGAGCATGGAGGCGTTGCTGCTGGCGATCGATCCAGGCGCGCCAGACCCGGAGGAGGTCAATGCCTTGTTCCGGGCGGCGCACTCCATCAAGGGGTCGAGCGGTACCTTCGGCTTTCAGGACATGATGGAGGTCACCCACATCCTGGAAACCATGCTGGATCGGGTGCGCAAGGGCGAAGCGCCGCTGACTGACGACATGGTCGATGCCTCCCTGGTGGCCGGGGATGTGCTGAAGAATCTGCTGGCGGCCCACAAGGGCGAGGAGAGTGCGGACAGGGAGGCGGCCGAGGCCATCTGTCATCGTCTCGAGGCCCTGTGCCGCGCGCTGGATGCGCCGACGGCCAGCGCCCCCGTGTCCGTCCCGGTGCCGCCTGCCACTCCGGTTGTGGCCGGGCGCAGCGACGAGCCGGCCGGCAAGGGCTTCGATCTCCACTTTGTCCTGGCGGGGCCGGTAGCCGGGTGGCCGGCTGCGCTGGCGAACCTCGTCACCGAGCTGCAGGGTTTCGGGCTGGTGGAGGTGGTTGCCGAGGCCGGTGAGGCGCAGCGGGAGTGCCACCTCCGGATTCTCTCGGATAGTGCCGACGAGCCCATCCGCAGTGTGCTGGACTTTGTGGTGGATGGCGCCTCCCTGCGGATCGAGCCTCTGGCGCGCAAGGTGGATGTTGAGGACGCCTACGGATTTTTCGATGATGTGGGTGGCGGGGCGGTCACTGATTCCTGGCGGAGCAGTGACGACGCCTACGGTTTCTTCGATCCGCTGCCGGCGCCCGCTGCCGCCGCTGCAGACGATGCGTATGGTTTCTTCGACGAGAGCGAAGTTGCCAGCTTGCTGGCCCGGCAGCAGGCCGCGGAGCCCTATGGTTTCTTCACCGAGCTGCCTTCGCTGGAGGCGTCGGCAACGCCGCCGTCCGCTCCAGTGCAGGAAGAGACGGCTTACGGGTTCTTCGAGCCGGTGGTGCCTCCCCCGGTGGAGGCGCCCCAGTCGCCGTCTCCGGTGGTGGTCCCGGTTGAGCCTGTCGTGCAGCCGGCCGCTCCTGCGCCGAAGAAGGTGGCTCCCAAGGCCGCTGGTGCCGGAGACTCGGGATCGATCCGGGTCAGTGTTGAAAAGGTGGACCAGATGATCAATCTGGTCGGCGAGTTGGTGATCACTCAGGCCATGCTGACCCAGGCGGCCAGCAATGTGGATCCCGTGCTGTTCGAGCGCCTGATCAATGGCCTGGCCCAGCTCGAGAGGAATACCCGGGATCTGCAGGAATCGGTGATGTCCATCCGCATGATGCCGATCTCCGTCGTCTTCAGCCGCTTTCCTCGGGTGGTGCGTGACCTGTCCCAGAAGCTCGGCAAGCACGTGGAGCTGAAGACCATTGGTGAAACCACCGAGATGGACAAGAGTCTGGTCGAGCGGATCACCGATCCGCTGACCCACTTGGTCCGCAACAGCCTCGACCACGGCCTCGAAACGCCCGAGAAAAGGCGGGCGGCGGGCAAGTCGGAGACGGGGACGATCACGCTCAGCGCCTATCATCAGAGCGGGAATATCGTCATCGAGGTGGGTGATGATGGCGCCGGCCTGAATCGCGCCCGCATCCTGTCCAAGGCCCGGGAACGCGGCATGGCGGTGAGCGACACGATGAGTGACCAGGATGTCTGGCAGCTGATCATGGAGCCGGGCTTCTCGACCGCAGACCAGGTGACCGAGGTGTCGGGGCGCGGTGTGGGCATGGATGTGGTCAAGAAGAACATTTCCGCCATGGGCGGGCGGATCGAGCTGGATTCAATGTCAGGTGTGGGGACCCGTATTACGGTCCGCCTGCCTTTGACCCTCGCTATTCTCGACGGCATGAGCGTGGGGGTCGGGCCGGAGACCTACATCATCCCTCTGGGCTATGTCATGGAGTCCATGCAGCCGGAGCGCGGCATGATGAAGAGCGTTTCCGGTGTGGAGCGCCTGATCCAGGTGCGTGGTGAATATCTGCCGGTCGTCTGTCTGCACGAGGTCTTCAGGATCCAGGGTGCGATCACCGACTGGTCGAGGGGCATCATGGTCGTTCTGGAGGCGGACGGGCAGAGCGCTGCGCTGTTCATCGACCAGCTCATCGGCCAGCACCAGGTGGTCATCAAGAGCCTGGAGGCCAATTATCGGCGCGTGCCCGGCGTGGCCGGTGCCACCATCATGGGAGACGGTCGGGTAGCCTTGATTCTCGATGTTCCGATGCTCGTCGGGATGGCTCGCCGGGTGATGCCGGCCGCTGCCTGAATACCTTTGTTCGCTCGTCCCTCAGTGGGACTTGAAGCCGCCTTCGGGCGGCTTTTTCTTTGCTTTGCATTCGTCAGGAAGTGTGTTCCCGCGCCTTCAGAAAGCGCGCCGGGGGCCGTAAAGAACTCATTCCCAACGAGGAGCGTTGTCATGCTGCAGTCTGCCCAGGCCGCCACCGGTCAGGAATCGGAAGAGTCCGGCTTCGCCCAGGAGCTCCTGACTTTTACCCTCGGTGCCGAGGAGTACGCCATTGATATTCTCAAGGTTCAGGAGATTCGGGGTTATGACGCCGTCACGACCATTGCGAATGCCCCGAGCTTCATCAAGGGCGTGATCAATCTGCGCGGCACGATTGTTCCCATCGTGGACCTGCGCATCAAGTTTGCCGTAGGGGTGGCCGAGTACACCCCGTTCACCGTGGTGATCATTCTCAATATCGGTGGTCGCGTGGTCGGCATGGTGGTGGACGCCGTGTCTGACGTGATTTCCCTGAAGCCCGAGCAGATCCGGCCCGCGCCGGATTTCGCCTCTTCGGTCGATACCGCATACATCATGGGTCTGGGGGCTCTGGGGGAGCGGATGTTGATCGTCGTCGATATCGAACGCCTGATGCTGTCCAGCGAGATGGCGCTGGTGGACGAAGCCGTGCAGTGAATACAGGGGAATTGAGATGAGCGCCTTTTTCTCGCCTGCCGCACGCATCATGAATCGCCTTTCCGTGCAGGGAAAGCTCTTCCTGCTTGGCCTGATCGCCATGGTGCCGGTGATGGTATTGGCCGTGATGCTCCTGGAGCGGGTTCAGGGGGATATTGCCTTCACTCGCAAGGAAACCCTGGCCGTGCCACTGATCGCGCCGGCCCGGGATTTGATGCAGGCCGTCCAGGGACATCGCGGGGTCGCCCAGAACGTCATCGGGGGGAATGCCGCATTTGCCGCCCGCTTCGACGAACTGAGGGCCCGGGCGGAGAAGGCCCTGGGTGCTGGGGATGCCGTGAATCGGGAGCAGGGCGAGAGCCTTGGAACCGCTGCGGCATGGGCCGCCATCCGGCAGGGATGGGCCGATGTGCAGGCCAGGGCAGTCACGCTGAGTGCGGCCGATAGCCTGCGTCTGCACAACGATTACATTGCCAAGATCCAAGAGTACATCACGGGGGTTGCCGACAAGACGAATGCAACCCTCGATCCCGAACTTGAAACCTACTACCTGATGGACCTGTTCGTGGCGCGCTTGCCGGCCCTCACCGAGGATGCCGGGCAGCTCCGCGCCCTCGGGTCCGGTCTGGCGGCACGTCACCAGAGCGTCGAGGCCGAGCGGGTGGCGATGCACGTGCTGCTCAGCCGGATGAACGAAGGGCGGGCGGCTGTCGATGTGTCGGTGGCCAAGGCCGGGAGCGAGAGTTCAAGCCTGCGCGGCCTGCTCGATGCGCCCAGGCAGAAATTCGATGCCGAGTTGGCGGCGCTGGCTGATCTGGTGGGAGGAAGCCTCCTGCGGAGCAGCGAGATCAGTGTTCCCCCGAGCCAGGTGTTCGAAGCCGCCTCCCGTGCAGTGGATGCGACTTATGCCCTCCTGGATGTGTCTGCCGTGGAGTTCGGGGCCCATCTGAAGGCCCGCCTGGACAAGCTGGAGCAGGTGAGGGCGACGGCCATCGGTGTGATCGTGGTGTCCCTGCTGCTGGCCGCGTATCTCTTCCTGGGGTTCCGGCGCACCATGCTTGGGGGGATCGGCGAGATTCAGGCCGGTCTGCACCGCATGAGTGAGGGGCGTCTCGAGGAGCCCGTCAAGGTGTCTTCCCGCGATGCGTTTGGCGAGATCGCCGAATCGCTCAATGAAATGCAGGCCAGCCTGCTGGCCCGCCTGACGGCCGAGCATGAGGCCGCTGCGGCGAATCAGCGTATCCGTAACGCGCTTGACCGTGCTTCCACCAACATCATGTTGGCCGACAACGATGGTCGCATCGTGTATTGCAATGATGCTGTGTTGGCAATGATGAGCGCGGCAGAGACGGATATCCGCAAGGATCTGCCCAGCTTCAGCGCGGAAGGCCTGGTCGGCCGGAATTTCGACAGCTTCCACAAGAATCCAGCTCACCAGCGCAACCTGCTCGGCAATCTCAAGGGCGAGCACAAGGCTTCGGTCAAGGTGGGGGGGCGCACCTTCTCCCTGGTGGCGACGCCCGTGCTCAACGAAAAGGGGCAGCGCCTGGGGTCGGTTGTTGAATGGATGGACAGGACAAGCGAGGTCACTGCGGAGGACGAGCTCCGCGCCCTGCTCCAGTCCGCGCTGTCGGGAGATTTTGCGCAGCGCCTGAACATGGATGGCAAGACCGGGTTCTTTGCGGTGCTGGCCGAAGGCATGAACAAGCTCATGGGCATCGTCGCAACCAACCTCGAGGACATTGCGCGGGTGCTCAACGCAATTGCGCGTGGCGACCTGACGGAGAAGATCACGGCGGACTACGGCGGGACGTTCGGTCAGTTGAAGGACGACACGAACACGACGGTGGAGCGCCTGCGAGAGGTGGTGGGGCAGATCAAGGAGGCGTCGGAGTCGATCAACGTAGCAGCGCAGGAGATTTCGGCGGGCAACGCGGACCTGTCGTCGCGCACGGAGGAGCAGGCGAGCAGTCTGGAAGAGACGGCGAGCTCGATGGAGCAACTCAATGCGACGGTGAAGCAGAACGCGGACAACGCGCGGCAGGCGAAGGAGCTTGCGGGCTCGAGCAACGAGGTGGCGGAGCAGGGCGGCGCGATGGTGGGCCGTGTGGTCGAGACGATGGGCTCGATCCAGGAGAGCGCGAAGAAGATTGCGGACATCATCGGGGTGATCGACTCGATCGCGTTCCAGACGAACATCCTGGCGCTCAACGCGGCGGTGGAAGCGGCGCGTGCGGGCGAGCAGGGTCGTGGCTTTGCGGTGGTGGCGAGCGAGGTGCGGAGTCTTGCGCAGCGCAGTGCGCAGGCGGCGCGTGAGATCAAGGCGCTGATCGCGGACAGCGTGGACAAGGTCGAAGACGGCGCGAAGCTGGTGAATGAGGCCGGCCACACGATGGAAGAGGTGGTGTCGAACTTCCAGAAGCTGTCGTCGCTGGTGACGGAGATCGCCGAGGCGAGCCAGGAGCAGAGCAGCGGCATCGAGCAGGTGACGCATGCGGTGGGGCAGATGGACGAGGTGACGCAGCAGAACGCGGCGCTGGTGGAAGAGGCGGCGGCAGCGGCGGAGAGCCTGGAGGAGCAGGCCAGCAGCCTGGTCCGGTCGGTGGCCATGTTCCGGCTGGCGGCCCAGCCTGCAGCATCCGTTGCGCTGGACTTTGATGGCGTCATCCAGGCCCACATGGGCTGGAAGTTCAAGCTGCGCAACTATCTTTCCGGGCAGGGCGAAGCCCTCGATCCCGCCGTTGTGTCCCGTGACGACAAGTGCGTCCTGGGGTGCTGGATCCATGGTGAGGGGAAGCGTTACGCAAATGAGCCGGGCTTCGGCAAGCTGCGCGACAAGCATGCCGATTTCCATCGCTGTGCCGGTGCCGTGATCCAGGCCAAGCTGTCCGGCGATGCGGCCGGTGCAGAGCGCCTGCTGCTGAATGATTTTGCCGTGCTTTCCGATGAAACCATCCAGGAAATCCGCAAGCTCAAGCAAAGCCGCGCCGGTGATGCCACTGCGGAGGCCGACAGCCGTGCGGCTGCCGCGCTGCAGCCCAAGGAGCGCGTTCAGCCCTTGCCGGTGCGCGCCATGAAGGTGGCCAAGGTGGGGGCCCCGCTGCCCAAGGTCAAGCGGCATGCCTCGAATCTGGCGCAAGCCGACTGGGAAGAGTTCTGATCCGTTGATGACTCGGCCACTCCAGTGGCCAAGCCCTGCAGGAGCAACACATGAAAATAAACATGCCCGTAACCCAGCGCGAGATTGAGCTGGAAGATGGAGACTTGATTGTCTCGAGGACTGACCTGAAGGGGCAGATCGTTTACGTGAATCCGGACTTCATCCGGATCAGCGGCTTTACCGAGGAAGAGTTGATCGGTCAGTCCCACAACATCGTCCGGCATCCGGACATGCCCGTGGAGGCCTTCGAGGACCTGTGGCGTGACCTGCAGAATGGGCGGCCCTGGTCGGGCATGGTCAAGAACCGTTGCAAGAATGGCGATCATTACTGGGTCGAGGCGCACGCTACGCCGGTGATCGAGAACGGCAGGGTGACCGGCTACATGTCGGCCCGTCGCAAGGCTTCGGTCGAGAAGGTGAAGGAGGCCGAGGCGGCCTATGCCCTGTTCCGCGGCGGTAAGGCCGGTGGGCTGTGCATCTCCAATGGGCGTGTGCGTTCGTCCGGCATCGGGACGCGTCTCGCCACCGGGCTGAAGGATCTGTCGCTGGCCACTCGTGCCGCCCTGGCGGCGACCCTGGTCCTGATCCTGATCCTGGGGCTGGGGTCCTGGTTCGTGCGTGATCGTGCCGGGCAAGCCCTGGAGGGGCAAGGCCTGGCCGTGGTGAGCGACAAGGTGTCCCTGGTCAAGGCGATGGTGGCCTCCAAGGCGCAGAGCCTGAAGGTCGAGACCGAGAGACTCAATGACATGTTCGCTGCCGGCTTCGGTGACAGCTTCACCGTGAATGCCACCGGTGACGGCATGCCGGTGCTGAGCCACGGCGGGCTTGCAATGAACCTGCGGACTCAGGAAGTGGATCGTTTCACGGCGGGCAGTGGCGCCGTGGCGACCCTTTTTGCGCGCAAGGGCGACGATTTCTACCGGGTTGCGACCTCGGTCAAAAAGGAGAACGGTGAGCGCGCTGTCGGTACCACGCTGGCTCACGATCACCCCGCCTACGCGAAGCTGCTGGCCGGGGAGCGCTATGTCGGCAAGGCGCTGCTGTTCGGAGTCGACACCTACACCGGCTATGCGCCGATCAAGGATGCGACCGGCAAGGTGATTGGTGCCACCTTTGTCGGCAGGCGTTTCTCCGATGAACTGGCCGCGCTCAAGCAGCAGATCAAGAACGTTCGCTTCGGTGATTCCGGCTATGCCTATGCGCTGGATTCGACCCCCGGCAAGTCCTTCGGGACGCTGACGGTGCACCCCGCCAAGGAAGGCCAGAATCTTGCGGAGTCCAAGGATGCGGACGGGCGCTTGTTCATCCGCGAAATTCTCGAGCGCAAGCAGGGGGTCATCCACTATCCCTGGCTCAACACCGAGCTGAACGATACCGTCCCCCGGGAAAAGGTCGTGGTTTTCGACGCCTTCCCCGAGTGGAACTGGGTGATCGCCGGCGGCACCTACATGGATGAATTCGAGAGCGTGTCCCGCTCCATCGGCTTCATGCTGCTGAGCATGGCGATCGTCGCCTCCCTGGTCCTGGCGGTGCTGATCTTCGTCCTGATGCGCTCCCTGGTGGCCAGGCCGCTGCAGGCCATGGTCCAGACGGCCCAGAATGTGGCAAATGGAAACTATGCCAACGAGATTGATTCGGGCCGCAACGACGAGGTCGGACGAGTGCTCCAGGCCCTGGAGTCGATGCAGATCAAGTTGTGCGCCGATATCGCCGAGCAGAAACGTGTCAGTGACGAGAACGCCCGGATCCGCCAGGCCCTGGATTGCGTCGAGACCAATGTCCGGATTGCCGATCCGGTTGGCCGGGTGATCTATGCCAATACGGCGCTCCTGAAAACCATCCGTTCCATTGAGCAGGAGATCCGCAAGGACGCCCCGGGCTTCAGCGTGGACACCTTCGTGGGCAGCAGCATCGGCCGCCTCTATGCCGATCCGGATGCCGCCCTCAAGCGCCTGGCTGCGCTGACCCAGACCACCCGCACCCAGATGTCGATCGGCGGCCGTGTCTTCGACGTGGTGACCAGCCCGATCGTCAATGCCTCCGGCGAGCGGCTCGGTTCCGTGGGTGAGTGGCGGGATCGCACCGACGAGCTCGCCGCCGAGAAGGAAGTGCAGGCCCTGGTCAATGCCGCTGCCGAGGGTGATCTCGCGGCCCGGCTGGTGGTGGAGGGCAAGGAAGGCTTCTTCCGCGACTTGTCGATGGGCTTGAATCACCTCATGCAAGGCATGGCTGGCAACCTCGAGGACATTGCGCGGGTGCTCAACGCAATTGCGCGTGGCGACCTGACGGAGAAGATCACGGCGGACTACGGCGGGACGTTCGGTCAGTTGAAGGACGACACGAACACGACGGTGGAGCGCCTGCGAGAGGTGGTGGGGCAGATCAAGGAGGCGTCGGAGTCGATCAACGTAGCAGCGCAGGAGATTTCGGCGGGCAACGCGGACCTGTCGTCGCGCACGGAGGAGCAGGCGAGCAGTCTGGAAGAGACGGCGAGCTCGATGGAGCAACTCAATGCGACGGTGAAGCAGAACGCGGACAACGCGCGGCAGGCGAAGGAGCTTGCGGGCTCGAGCAACGAGGTGGCGGAGCAGGGCGGCGCGATGGTGGGCCGTGTGGTCGAGACGATGGGCTCGATCCAGGAGAGCGCGAAGAAGATTGCGGACATCATCGGGGTGATCGACTCGATCGCGTTCCAGACGAACATCCTGGCGCTCAACGCGGCGGTGGAAGCGGCGCGTGCGGGCGAGCAGGGTCGTGGCTTTGCGGTGGTGGCGAGCGAGGTGCGGAGTCTTGCGCAGCGCAGTGCGCAGGCGGCGCGTGAGATCAAGGCGCTGATCGCGGACAGCGTGGACAAGGTCGAAGACGGCGCGAAGCTGGTGAATGAGGCCGGCCACACGATGGAAGAGGTGGTGTCGAACTTCCAGAAGCTGTCGTCGCTGGTGACGGAGATCGCCGAGGCGAGCCAGGAGCAGAGCAGCGGCATCGAGCAGGTGACGCATGCGGTGGGGCAGATGGACGAGGTGACGCAGCAGAACGCGGCGCTGGTGGAAGAGGCGGCGGCGGCGGCGGAGAGTCTGGAAGACCAGGCCCGCAGCCTGGTCCGGTCGGTGGCCATGTTCCGCTTGAGTGCTGCAGGAGCGCCAGCGGCTCCCATTGCTGCTGCGCCGGTGGTGCCTGACAACGTTGCCCGCCTGCCTGACAGGGGCGGCCGCAGCACCACGCAGAAAGGGGCGCAAGCGCTGCCGAAGGTCCGGCGTGCCGGCGGAGCCACCAGTGATCTGGATGACGAGTGGGAAGAGTTCTGAGCTCGAAGGGCTGACTGAACCATGACAGAAAAAACCAATTCACCCTTTCCTCGGGCGGCGCCACCGGCGTCCCCCGTCAAGAGGGCCACGATGGCCGATACACGGGCGGCGCTGTCCGCCGTGAAGGCCCCATCGCTGCCAATGCCGGATAGGGAGTTCCAGTTCTCGAGCAGTGATTTCGAGCGTGTCAGGGAGTTGATCTACAAGCACGCAGGGATCTCCCTGTCTCCCATCAAGCAGGACATGGTCTATAGCCGCCTGGCCCGCCGCCTGCGGGCCCGCGGCGACCGGACCTTTGCCGAATACCTGGATCGGGCCCAGCGGGAGCCCGAGGAGTGGGAAACCTTCGTCAATAGCCTGACGACCAATCTCACTTCATTCTTTCGGGAGGCGCATCATTTCGACATCCTCGCGGAGCGGCTCAAAGCCCATGGCGGACGCAGCCCGTTCCGCATCTGGTGCAGTGCCGCTTCCACCGGAGAGGAGCCCTACAGCCTGGCGATTACCGCCTGCGAGGCGTTCAACACGCTGACTCCGCCCGTGCAGATCGTGGCGACGGATATCGATACCAATGTGCTGGCAACCGCACAAAAGGGGGTGTACGGCGTGGAGCGTGTCGAGCGCATGTCCCGCGAGCGCATGCAGCGCTTCTTCCTGAAAGGGACCGGCACCCAGGAGGGCTACGCCAGGATCCGCCCCGAACTGCAGCGGCTGATCGAATTCAAGCGCATCAACCTGCTGGACAAGGTGTGGGCGGTGCAGGGACCGTTCGATGCCATGTTCTGCCGCAACGTGATGATCTATTTCGACAAGCCGACCCAGCACGGAATCCTGAAGCGCTTCGTGCCCCTGCTCAAGCAGGACGGCTTGCTCTTTGCCGGGCACTCCGAGAGTTTCCTCCATGCCGCGGACCTGTTCCGCTCCCTCGGTCGCACCGTTTACGAAAGGACGGATGGCCGTGCACGCTGAGCCTGGTTACCTGGAACACCTGGCTACAAACCGCTATTTTGACCGCACTTTTGGCTGTGATGCCGTCAAGGTTCTGCCCGGCGAGTATTTCGTGACCACCTCCGACATCGTGCTGGTGACGGTGCTGGGGTCCTGCGTGACCGCCTGCGTGCGCGATCGGGACAAGGGGCTGGGGGGCATGAACCACTTCATGCTCCCGGACAACGGTGGCGAAACGAACGTGCTCTCGTCGTCCGCACGCTATGGCGCTTATGCCATGGAAGTGCTGCTCAACCACCTTCTCAAGCTTGGCGCCCGGCGGAGCAGCCTGGAGGCCAAGGTGTTCGGGGGAGGGCGGGTGCTTGCCAGTCTCAGCCAGGCCCAGGTCGGCGAAAAGAATGTGGACTTCGTGCTCGACTATCTGCATACCGAGCGCATACCCGTAGTGGCTCAGGATTTGCTGGACATCTATCCCAGGAAGGTCTATTTCTTCCCGGTCAGCGGACGGGTAATGATGAAAAAGCTGGTCCGTGTGAAAAATGACACGCTTATTGCGCGCGAGCGGGAGTATGAAGCCCGGCTTCGACGCGACAATGTGCAGGGTGACGTTGAACTATTTGGTTGACGGAGTGCTTGTGCTCCGTCTGGAACTGGAAGCAAAGCATGGCCATAAAGGTTCTCGTTGTCGATGACTCCGCGGTAATGCGCGGGGTCCTCAGTGAAGTCATCAACTCTGCGCCCGACCTTGAGGTTGTGGGGTCTGCGCCGGATCCCATCGCGGCCCGGGAGATGATCAAGACGCTCAGCCCCGATGTACTGACGCTGGACATTGAAATGCCGCGCATGGATGGCCTGGATTTCCTGGCGCGCCTGATGCGATTGCGCCCCATGCCGGTGGTGATGATCTCCAGTCTGACCCAGCGGGGGTCCGAGGCAACCCTGCAGGCCCTGGAGCTCGGTGCAGTGGATTTCGTTGCCAAGCCCCGGCTGGATTCGATGGCCGGAATAGAAGCCTACCGTGTAGAAATTTGTGACAAGGTACGCGCCGCCTACAGTGCCCGTCCGAGGGTTCCGGTAAGAGGGGCGGACGCCTCGAAACCCTTGCTGCGAGAGCCTCTTGGTGTGATTGGAACTAACTCGTCCGGGCTGTCTGAGCGTACCCTTCAGGAGCGCCTCGTGTTGATTGGTGCCTCGACCGGGGGCACCGAGGCGATCAAGGAAGTGCTATGTTCGCTGCCTGAACAGATGCCGGGCATTCTGCTGGTCCAGCACATGCCCGAAATGTTTACCGCGTCCTTTGCAAAACGCCTTGACGGTCTGTGCCGGCTGCGCGTCAAGGAGGCGGTGCATGGAGAGAAGATCGTTGCGGGGACGGCTTATCTTGCCCCGGGGCATTCGCACCTTTCGGTCCGGCGCGTGCCCGGTGGGTATCAGTGTGAGCTGGCGCAGAGCGAGCCTGTGAACAGGCATCGTCCGGCCGTGGATGTGCTTTTCCATTCGGCAGCCAGTCAGGTCGGCGCCAATGGGGTGGGCGTCATCCTCACCGGGATGGGCAAGGATGGCGCCCAGGGCATGCTTGCCATGCATCAGGCGGGTGCCTGGACAATCGGGCAGGATCAGGAGTCCTGCGTGGTCTACGGCATGCCTAGGGAGGCGGCAGTGGTGGGGGCCCTCGATGAGGTGGCGCCCCTCAGGGAAATAGGACAACGTATTGTTGCCCGCCTGCGTTCCCCGGCGGGCAGGGGCATCAAGGGATAGTCAGGTGGCATGGCCGGGGAGGTCCGGCGCAGTCGCACGAGTCAGTCAAGAACAGAGGCAATAAATGGATACCAGTGTCAGCACCCAGCAGAGTCAGGCCAGGATTCAGCTCTCCGGGCGTTTCGATTTCAACTCCCACCGGGAATTCAGGGAGGCGGTCGACCGTGCCCTTGGAAGCCCCGGCACGACGGAGGTGGCGGTAGATCTGGGCAACGTGGCCTATCTCGACAGCTCTGCCCTCGGCATGCTGCTGATGCTGCGTGACAAGGCCAAGAGCTCGGGCAAGACAGTCTGCCTGGCCAATGCCAAGGGCAGCGTGCGGCAGGTTCTTGATATCGCCAACTTCGGCAAGTTGTTTCCGATCGTCTGACGGTGCCGGGAAGCGAAAGCGAATCCCTTTTCATTCTTGTTGTCGATGACAACCCCGATGATCTTTTCCTGATCAGAAGGGATTTGCTGGCCCTGGGGCATCGTGTAGCCGGGGTCGGCACTGCGCAGGAGGCCCTGGCCCACATCGCCCGGGCTCATCCCGATGTGCTCATGACGGATGTCGGCTTGCCGGGCATGGACGGGATCGAGTTGCTCCAGACGGTCCGGGCCCGTACGGGCGGCGTCTGGATTCCAAGCCTGGTGTTCACAGGCAGTCTCGACGAAGCAACCCAGATGCGGGCCCTCGAAGCGGGGGCCGATGCCTATCTCTGCAAGCCTGCCTCCCGGCAGATGCTGCAGGCCAAGCTCGGGGTCATCCTCCGTCTCAAGTCCATGCAGCGTCAGGCCGAGGCACGCAATCGCGAGCTGGCCCGCTACCGGAGCCTGCAGGAGGAGGAGCAGCGTCTCGCGCGTTTCGTGATGGAGCGCCTGATCAACCGGGAGGCCTTGGGCGATCCGGCTGTTTCGCACTGGATAGCGCCTGCGGCGGAATTCAGCGGTGACTTGATCGCGGCAGCCCGTACTCCGGCCAATGTGCTGCATGTCTTGCTTGCGGACGGGGCCGGGCATGGTCTGGCTGCGTCACTCAACGTCCTGCCGGTGACGGCCCCTTTCTATCGGATGACCGAGCGTGGCTTCGGCATCGATGCGATCGCCCGGGAGATCAACAGCAGGGTACGCGCCCTGTTGCCCATAGACCGTTTCATCGCGGCGACCCTGGTGGCGGTGAATTTCCGGGAGGGTTATGTCACTGTCTGGAATGGCGGCAATCCGGGCCCGCTGCTGGTCCGTCCGGATGGCGAGGTCGGATGGCATTTCAATCACCACCATTTTCCGCTGGGCGTGGTGGACGACGACGAGTTCGATGGGACGGTCGATACCCATGTGGTGAGCCCTCACGATCACCTCCTGCTGTTCTCCGACGGACTCATCGAGCTCGCGGACTACGAAGGGCGGGCCCTGGGGGTGGATGGGCTGGGGGCATCCCTCCGCGGACGGGATCCGGCAAGCCGTCTGGAGCATCTCACCGAGTGCGTTCTGGCGCTTACCGGGGGCAAGCCTCCCCGGGACGATATTTCGATTGCGCAGATCGCGCTTACCGACACCCATCCGCCGATGCCCGCGTCGCCTCATGGCGAGTCGGCGGTGGCGCCGTTCGCCAGTGACTGGCGTTTTGTGCTGCGCCTGGGGGTGGCTGACCTGAAGCGGCTCGACGCGGTACCGCTCGTGCTCGGCGTGATCGAGCAATTTGAAGGTGTCCGCCCGTTTGCCGGCCGGCTGTTCCTGGTGCTGTCCGAACTGTTCAACAATGCCCTTGACCATGGTCTCCTGCGCCTGCCCTCGTCCCTGAAGGCGGGCGTTGAGGGGATGGACGTGTTTCTGGAGGAGCGCGCGTGCCGGCTTGATCGCCTCGCCATCGGAGCGATCGAGTTCGAGCTGATTCTTCGACAGAATCCGGCCCAGCCTCCGGTGCTGCATATCAGCTGTTCGGATACCGGGCCGGGCTTCAACCATGAGGCACAGGTCAGGGCGGCCATGGCCGAGCCGACGGGCGAGGACCTCGTGAAAGGCCATGGGCGTGGCATACCTCTGTTGCTCCAGGTGTGCGATGAGGTACGTTACAGCGGGGTAGGCAATCGTGTGGATGTGCTTTTCCGTCTCGCAGAGCGAAGCTCGTAGAGCGTGAAATAGTGTGTAATTTGCCTGCTTCCCGTCTCTAAAGTTCGTTTTTCCCCCGCCGATAGACATCGCGACACTTGCAGGATCCGGCTCTGGCCGGCCTGCAATGGTGGCGCCGGGGGTGGGTCCCGGTCCCGGGGCTGGTCTGATCAGGCCAACTCCTACCATTTTCCGGGTTCTCCTACCAATGCATGTCCATCTCGTTTCGCTGGTGATCGCCCTTGTTGCCGCGGGTGGGGCTCTCGGCGCCGGACTGGCTTTCGGCGTGTCTTTCTCGTTTGCTTTTGCAGGCGTCTGTACCGCGCTCGGTGTGATCGCCGGCCTGATTGGCCATTTTTCAGCGCGTGTCCTTTTCGTTCACCCCCTGCATGAGCTGCGTGACACCATCCGGGCGATGCACAGGGATGGAGACCTTTCCCGGCGTGCCGTCGTCTCGGGCGGCACCACGGGTGAGGTCGAGTCGGTCTTCAATGAACTGATCGCCAGTTTTCAGGGCATCGTGGGCAAGGTGATCTTCGATGCCCACCGGGTTCACGAAGCCGCCGGGATGTTGTCGGGCCATGCGGGGCGGGTGGTCGATGGATCGGGCAGCCAGCAGGCCGCGGCCGAGAGCATGGTGCTGGCCATCGAGCAGATGACTTCGGGTGTCAATGCCGTAGCCGATCACGCCAGTCACACCGCAGTGAACGCCCAGTCGGCGAAGGATCTGTCGGTCAAGGGCGCCGAGATCGTTGAAAGTGCGTCCGCCGAGATCGAGCAGATCGCCCGCTCGGTCGAGCAGTCGGCCCGGGTGATTTCTGCCCTGGGCGAGCGCTCCGAAGCGATCAGCGGCATCGTCAAGGTGATCCGCGAGATCGCCGATCAGACGAATCTGCTGGCGCTCAACGCCGCCATCGAGGCCGCTCGGGCCGGCGAACAGGGGCGCGGCTTCGCCGTTGTCGCCGACGAGGTGCGCAAGCTGGCCGAGCGCACCTCGTCGGCGACGGCAGAGATCGGCACGATGATCTCTGCGATCCAGAATGAAACCCGGAGTGCCATCGCCTCCATCGATGCGGGCAGTGCGCAGGCGCGCGCCGGCGCCGCATTGGCCCAGCGGGCTGCAGGCTCCCTGCAGCAGATCAATGAAGGGGCGCAGGGGACGATGGAGAAGGTCGACGCCATCGCGGCGGCCATCAATGCCCATAGCCGGGAGGCGGAGCAGATCGTCGGGCATGTCCGGCAGATCATGGAGATGGTCGGGCGCAACTCGGCCGGCGCCCGGGAAACCCTGGATGAGGCCGACAGCCTGAGTGGCCTCGCCGCCAACCTGAAGGACATCAGTCGCGTCTTCAAGCTGGGGGCCGAGGGGGAGCGGGCCATGGTGGCGCACAAGAAAATGCCCGAGCTGGTGCGCGAGGCTGCCCGCCAGGTCGGCATGTTGCTGGAGCAGGCCGTGGTCGCGGGGCAGCTCCGCGAGGACGACCTGTTCGACGAAGCCTATCGCCCCATCGGCAATACCCGGCCGCAGAAGTACAGTACGCGCTTTGATGCGCTGGCCGATCGTATCCTGCCCATCCTGCAGGAGCGTCTGCTCGACGGGAATGCGGAGATGGTCTATGCCATTGCCACCGACCGCAACGGCTACGTGCCGACCCATAACAAGCGTTTCTCCCAACCGCTGACCGGCGACTACGACAAGGATTTCGTCGGCAACCGCGGCAAGCGCATCTTCGACGATCCGGTCGGCAAGGAGTGCGGCCGGCATGAGATGCCCTTCCTGATCCAGACCTATCGGCGGGATACGGGAGAGATCATGCATGACATCTCCGCGCCGGTGTATGTGAACGGACGCCACTGGGGGGGCTTCCGGATCGGTTATCGGGCCTGAGTGCCGCGTCATGCGGGGAAGCGTCCGGCCCGCCTGCGTGCGGGCCTTTTAATGGGTGGAAGTACCTGCTCCTGGTAACTTTCAAAGCCTCAAGATTGTTTGTCCCCCGCCGATATTGCTTGCAGATCGGAACCTGCGCCATTGGGTCGGCAGGGGTCCGAGACGGAGATTGAGCATGTCCGAACTACTCAAGAACATCGATGCGCGTACCCGGCTGGCGGGTACCAACAAGCTGGAGATCCTCCTCTTCACCCTCGGGCTCGACCCCCGTACGGGGCGGCGGGAGACCTTCGGGATCAATGTCTTCAAGGTGCGTGAGGTCATGCGTACGCCGCCGATCACCGCGGCGCCGGAAATGCCCTCATCCGTTGAGGGCATGGTCAGCCTGCGGGGTGTGCTGGTGCCCGTGGTGGATCTGGCCAAGTACGCGGGCATGGGCTCCGACAGCCCCCGCGACATCATGATCGTCACCGAATACAACGGGCACACCCAGGGCTTCCTGGTCGAAGCAGTGGATACCATCCTGCGTCTCGACTGGTCCCAGATGCGGGTGCCGCCGGACATGCTGACCGCCAACCTCGGCGGCCTGGTCACGGCCGTCACCGAGCTGCCCGGCCCCAAGCTGGTGATGCTTCTCGACGTGGAGAAGGTCCTGTCCGAAACCACCCGTTACGACGACGAGTTCCTGTTCAAGGGGATCGAGCCGATCGCCGTGGAGGAGCCGCTCACGGTGTACTTCGCCGACGACTCCTCGGTTGCCCGCAAGCAGATCGAGCGGACCCTCGATGTGCTGGGTGTGCGCTATGTCGGTACCGTCAATGGCCGGGCGGCCTGGGATGAACTGGAGAAGCTGGCGTCTTATGCCTCTTCGTCCGGGCGCAAGGTGAAGGATCTGGTGGCCCTGATCCTCACCGATGTGGAAATGCCCGAGATGGATGGCTATATCCTCACCAAGAAGATCAAGTCCGACCCCCGCTTCGAGGGGATCCCGGTGATCATGCATTCGTCCCTTTCCGGCATGTCGAACCAGCAGCTTGGTCGTTCTGTCGGTGTTGACGAGTATGTGGCCAAATTCGAACCCCAGCGCCTGGCGGAAGTGCTGCGTCGCCTGATCACCCAGCGCGCCACCGCCGCCAAGACTGCCTGAGTACAGAGGATCATGATGAATATGGATCATGTCGATCGCGGGCTCCTCGAAGCCGTCGATGCCCGTACCAAGCTGGCGGGCTCCAACCGCATGGAAATCCTGCTGTTCTCCCTGGGAACCCAGGAGATCTTCGGGATCAATGTGTTCAAGGTCCGGGAGGTGTCCCGCACCCCCTTCATCACCAAGGCGCCCAACATGCCGAATGGTGTGGAGGGCCTGATTTCCCTGCGCGGCAACGTCATTCCGGTGCTGGCGCTGGCCAAGGTCATGGGCATCGCATCGCCCAGCGATCCCCTTGGCGGCTCGATGATGGTCACCGAGTACAGCAAGCGCACCCTGGGTTTCCTGGTCCACGAAGTGGACCGGATCATCCGGGTCGAATGGGACAAGGTCCGCGCGCCTGACAACGTGACGTCCGGTGCCCATCATTTCATTACCGCGATCACCGAGTTGCAGGATGGCAAGCTGGTCTCCATCCTGGACGTGGAGACGATCCTGGCCAGCACCTTCGGCGAAGCCGTCGTCGGCCAGATCCACCCCCTCGAAGGCGGACACGACGTCAATCTCTTCTTCGTCGATGATTCGGCCGTGGCGCGCAAGAAAATTGCCGAAACCCTTGACAAGCTCGGCGTCCGCCACAAGCATGCCCTCAACGGCCTGGAGGCATGGACCCGGCTTGAGGGCATGGCCAATCACGCGCAACAACGGGGGGTGCCCCTGCGCGAAGAACTCAGCCTCATCCTGGTCGATGCGGAAATGCCGGAGATGGACGGTTACGTCCTCACCCGCAACATCAAGGCGGATGCCCGTTTCGAAGGCATTCCCGTCGTCATGCATTCATCCCTGTCGTCGGAAGCCAACCGGGCGATGGGCAAGAGTGTCGGCGTCGACTCCTATGTCGCGAAGTTCGATGCCGATGTCCTGGCGGATACCCTGCGCCCCCTGCTCATGCGGGCCTACCGGGATTGAACGGAGATTTACAACATGTCGGACCCCAAAATGAAATTTCTTGTTGTTGACGATTTTTCGACCATGCGGCGAATCGTTCGCAACCTGCTCAAGGAGCTCGGCTTCACCAACGTGGACGAGGCCGAGGATGGGCAGATCGCGTTGCAGAAGCTCAATTCCCTGCCCTTCGACTTCGTGGTGACGGACTGGAACATGCCGAACATGGACGGCCTGACCCTGCTCCAGAACATCCGTGCGACGCCTTCGCTGAAGCATCTGCCGGTGCTGATGATCACGGCCGAGGCGAAGAAGGAGAACATCATTGCAGCAGCCCAGGCAGGCGCGAGCGGTTACATCGTGAAGCCCTTCACCGCGGCGACCCTGTCCGAGAAGCTCGAGAAGATTTTCGAAAAGATGGGCAAGAAGGCCGCCTGACGGCTACCGACCAAGACGGAGCTTCATCATGGCAAAACGTCTCAAATTTGATGAATCGGGCGACAGCGACGATCTGCAGGCCCTTTTCGACAGCATTGCGGGTACCCCGGCCGTTACACCTCAGCCGCATCTGGAGGTGGTTTCGCCGAAGACATCGTCGGGCGGCGACGATGACGAACTGCAAGCCCTTTTCGACACGGTGGCAAGCGAGTATGCATCCCCTGACGAGGCCGCGCCGGATGCCCCCGCGCACAGCTGTGACAAGGTTTTCAACCGTATCGGTGTAATGACCCGGCAACTCCATGACACCCTTCGCGAGCTCGGCTACGACCGCAGCCTGCAGGAGGCGGCCCACGCGATCCCTGATGCGCGCCAGCGTCTCACCTACATCGCCGAGATGACGGAGCAGGCGGCGAGCAAGGTGCTCAACGCCACCGACATCGCCAAGCCCATCCAGGACCGCACCGAGGCCGGCGCCCGTGCCCTGCAGGCTCGCTGGGACCGGCTGTACGCCAATCAGATGACGCCGGAAGAGTTCCGAGTGCTGGCGGGGGAAACCCGGGGTTTCCTCGGCGAGGTCGCCCAGGGAAGCCGGGAGACCGGTGCCCAGCTGATGGAAATCATGATGGCCCAGGATTTCCAGGATCTGACCGGCCAGGTCATCAAGAAGGTGGTCGATCTGGCCCAGGGCCTGGAAAAGCAGTTGCTGCAGGTGCTCATCGAGGCCATGCCTGCTGAGCGCAAGGCAGAAGCGCCGGATACCCTGATGAATGGTCCGGTAATCAATGCGGTAGGACGAGACGACGTTGTGTCCAGCCAGGAACAGGTGGACGACCTGCTGGAGAGCCTGGGTTTCTGACCCGGCCGGTAGCGGGCTATCCCGCAAGGAGCGAATGCAATGAGCGATTTTTCGGGGATGGAAGACCTCCTTCAGGACTTCCTCGTGGAGGCGGGAGATCTCCTGTCGGGTGTCGACAACAAGCTTGTGGACCTGGAGCGTGCCCCCAATGACACGGGGCTGCTCAACGACATCTTCCGCGGGTTCCACACCATCAAGGGCGGAGCCGGCTTCCTGAACGCTGCCGAACTCGTCACCCTCTGTCACCTGACCGAGAATCTGTTCGACAAGTTGAGGAACGGCGAACTGGAGATCACCCCGGAGGTGATGGACGTGATCCTGTCCTCCACGGGTGCCGTACGTGACATGTTCGGCTACCTCGAACAGGGTGTACAGCCCGGGGCGGCAGATCCTCACCTCATCGAGAATCTCCGCCTTGCCATCGCCGGCAGCCTGTCCCATGAGGCCGCCGCACCGGCTGCACCCCCGGAGCCTGTCCGGGCTGCAGCGCCGCTCCGTGCCGTTGCAGCAGCCCCCGCTCCGGTGGCGGTTCCCGCAGCGGAACCTGACTGGAACGTCCTCTTCGAGACGGTGACCGGCACCGCCGTGGCGGCGCCCGCGGCTGCCGAACCGCCGCCTGTGCCGGTGGTCATGCACCAGTCGGATGACGAGCTCGCGCGCAAGTCTCCCGAGCAGATCATCAAGGCTGCAGTGGGCCGGCGTGTCACCGACAAGCCCGGTGCGTCCGGTCCGGTTGGCCGGCGCGACAGCGAGAAGCAGCGCGACAACTCCATCCGCGTGGATACGGCCCGCCTCGACCAGGTGCTCAACCTGTCCGGCGAAATCGGCCTCACCAAGAACCGGCTGAACGCGCTGCGCAGCGACATCCTGAACGGCCGCAATGACACCGAGACCCTGCATGCCCTCGATCTGGCGGTGAGCCAGCTCGACCTGCTGGTGTCCGACCTGCAGAACGCGGTCATGAAGACCCGCATGCAGCCGATCGGCCGCCTCTTCCAGAAGTATCCGCGGATCGCCCGTGACCTGGCCCGCAACCTCGGGAAGGACGTGGAGCTGGTGCTTTCCGGCGAAGAGACCGAGATCGACAAGACGATGATCGAAGATCTCTCCGATCCCATCATCCACCTGATCCGCAACGCGGTGGACCACGGTGTCGAGGAAACCCAGGAGCGCCTCGCCAACGGCAAGCCTGAAAAATCCATCGTGCGCCTCGAAGCCCGTCAGGAAGGCGACCACATCGTCATCCTGGTGGCTGACGACGGTCGCGGCATGAACGCCGAGCGCCTGCGTGCCAAGGCCGTCGAGAAGGGTCTCATCACCGATGAGGAGGCCAACACCATGGACGAGCGCCAGAGCTTCAACCTGGTGTTCCTGCCCGGCTTCTCCATGGCCAGCCAGATCTCCGACGTGTCCGGCCGCGGGGTTGGCATGGACGTGGTGCGCACCAACATCCAGAAGCTGAATGGCTCCATCGAGATCCGTTCCAGCATGGGCAAGGGCACCACCTTCATCATCAGCCTGCCGCTGACCCTGGCGATCCTGCCTGTCCTGCTGGTGCGCCTGGGCGAGCAGCCCTTTGCAGTGCCGCTTTCCATGGTCCGCGAGATCCTGCCGATCGAGCCCGCCGAGGTTCAGGAGGTGGGGGGGCGGGCAACCATGGTGGTGCGCGGCGAGGTGCTGCCCATCATGCCCCTGTCGTCGCTGCTGGGCTGGGATCCGGTTCAGACACCGGAGTACGGTGTCCTCATGCAGAGTGCGGAGCAGAGTTTCATTCTCGCCATCGACAGCTTTGCCGGTCGCGAAGATGCGGTGATCAAGTCTCTCGACGATTTCCGCCCGAAGGGCGTGGCCGGCGTGACCACCCTGTCCAATGGTCAGATCGTGCTGATTCTTGACATGAAGGAATTGCTTGGCGCACTGGGCGACAGCCGCGGCGGCGTTTCCCGGCGGGCACTGCTGGCGGCCATGGATGTGCCCGCGCTGGCAGCCTGAAGCTGAGGAGGTGTGGCGCTCAATTCACACAGTGAAACAGGTTGATGTGATTTAAAACGCGCCCATGGACGCGGCGGGCGGTTAGGATTGATTCCTGATCGTCTGCCCGCGCGCCTTCCGCCGCCGGACCGGGGTCGGCAGAGGGGGGCTCTCATGGGCAGTTTCGATTTCGAGTACTGGCGGCGTCTCGCAGAGAGCGATCCCAAGGCTTATTTCCAGCTTCGCGAGCGGACCCTGCAATCCTTCATCGCCCAGCATCCCGACCAGGCATCCTCCCTGTCCGAGCTCCAGGAGAGCATCGACGCGGCGCGAGTGCTGGCTGGCACTCCGGTCCAGGCTTGCCGGGACATCATGGGGCAGGTTGGTGACCACCTCTCCCTGCTCTCCGTCCAGTTGGCCGACCTTCAGCGCGAGATGGCCAGCATCAAGAACTTCCTGGCTTCCCGGGCCAGGCTGCGCTGACTGAGGACGGGCTGGCGGAATAGCCCGGCCAAACTCCTCCTGTTCCGCCCCCGCCGTCCTGCCGGACGGAGGTATCCTCTTGCCGTCATCACTACCGGTTAGCCTTTCGTGGCCGACGACAGCGACCTCGAGAAAACAGAACCAGCCTCAGGCCGGCGGCTGGAGCAGGCAAGGGAAGAAGGGCAGGTCCCGCAGTCCAGGGAGCTGGCCACCTTCATCCTGCTGATCGTCGGCGTGACCGCGCTCTATGTGCTCGGCCGTTGGGGAGGGCACCGGCTGATGCACATGCTGCGCACCGGGCTCAGTTTCGAGCGGGCGCAGGCCTTCGACGCGACCGGCATGATCATCGCCCTTTACGACGTGGCGATGGAGGGCCTGATGACCGTGGCGCCCTTGCTGATTGCCCTCGTGATGGCAACCCTGGTCGCTCCCTTCGTGATGGGGGGCTGGGTTTTCTCGACCAACATCCTTCGTTTTGACCTGAGCCGGCTGAACCCGATGCAGGGGCTGGGGCGGATGTTCTCCACCCATGGCCTCGCCGAACTGGTCAAGGCGTCCTTGAAGGCCGCAGTGGTGGGCGGTGTCGGCACCTGGGTGGTGTGGCGGGAGCGTGACCACCTGTTCGGTCTGATGCTGCAGCCCCTGGAAGCGAGCATGGACGAGTTTGCCAGCCTGGTCCTCTTCGCGACCCTGCTGATCATCTCCAGCCTGGCCCTGCTGGCGGCCATCGATGTGCCCTATCAGTTGTGGGAATACCACCGCAAGTTGCGCATGAGCAAGGAGGAGCTGCGCCAGGAAAGCAAGGAGCAGGAAGGTGACCCGCAGATCAAGGCGCGCATCCGGGCGGCCCAGCGGGAGATGTCGCGCAAGCGCATGATGGCGCAGGTGCCGAAGGCCGACGTGGTGGTGACCAACCCGACCCACTATGCCGTAGCCCTCAAGTACGACCCGGAAAAGTCCGGTGCTCCGGTGGTGGTCGCCAAAGGTATGGATATCATGGCCCAGAGCATCAGGGAGCTGGCCAAGGAGCATGGCGTTCCCATCCTGGAGGCGCCGCCGCTGGCACGTGCCCTGTACGCCAACTGCGAGCTGGACCAGCAGATTCCGGCGGCGCTCTACACGGTGGTGGCCGAGGTGATGGCCTGGGTCTTCCAGCTCAACCACTGGATTGCCGAGGGTGGGCTGCCCCCTGAGCAGCCCGGCAGCCTGGCGGTGCCACCCGGGCTTGACCCCGCCGCGGGAGATCCGGAGGCGGCTCGCTGAGCGGCCGCCGAATTGAGCGGTAAATCCCTGTTTCTTCCGGCCTTTCCGAGGCCTCGTGGAGGAGGACCATGTCGACCATGAATGGTAGTCTGAACCTCCGCGCGCTCTTCTCACCCGGCAACATCCGACAGTTGGCCGGGCCGCTTCTCATCGTGCTGATCCTGGCGATGATGGTGCTGCCCCTGCCGGCCTTCGCCCTCGACCTGATGTTCACCTTCAACATCGCCGTGTCGGTGATGGTGATGCTGGTGGCGATGTACACGAAGCGGCCCCTCGATTTCTCCGTCTTTCCGACCGTCCTGCTGGTCACCACCCTGCTGCGCCTGTCCCTAAACGTGGCCTCCACCCGGGTCGTCCTGCTGGAGGGGCATACCGGGCCCGATGCGGCCGGCAAGGTCATCGAGGCCTTTGGCCACTTTCTGGTGGGCGGCAACACCGCGGTCGGCCTGGTGGTCTTCATCATCCTCACGGTGATCAACTTCGTGGTGATCACCAAGGGTGCCGGGCGGATCGCTGAAGTGGGTGCCCGCTTCACTCTGGATGCCATGCCGGGCAAGCAGATGGCCATCGACGCCGACCTCAACGCCGGCCTGATCGACGAGAAGGAGGCCAAGCGGCGGCGGATGGAGACCTCCCAGGAGGCCGACTTCTACGGTGCCATGGACGGTGCGTCGAAGTTTGTGCGCGGTGATGCCGTGGCCGGCATCCTGATCCTCGGCATCAACGTGGTCGGCGGGCTGATCGTCGGTGTCCTGCAGCACAACATGGAGCTGGCCCAGGCGGCCACCAACTACACCCTGCTCACCATCGGCGACGGCCTGGTTGCCCAGCTGCCGGCCCTGATCATCTCCGTGGCGGCAGGCCTGGTGGTGTCCCGCGTCGGGGATGAAGGGGACATGGGCTCCCAGGTCATCGGCCAGGTCTTCTCGAATCCCCAGGTCCTGATCCTGACGGCAGCCATTCTCGGCGTCCTGGGGCTGATCCCGGGCATGCCGAACTTCGTGTTCCTGCTGATCGCATCCGGTCTCGGCTACATGGCGTGGCGGGGCGGCGTGCGGCCGGTGGAACAGGAAGAGGTCGGGGCGGCTGCGCCGGCTGCCGCGCCAGTGGTGCCGGCGGAGAGCCAGGAGGCCAGCTGGTCGGATGTGACACCGGTGGATGTCCTGGGTCTGGAGGTGGGCTACCGCCTGATCCCGATGGTGGACAAGGGGCAGGATGGCGAGCTGCTTAAGCGTATCCGTGGCCTGCGCAAGAAGTTTGCCCGTGACATCGGCTTCCTGGCGGCTCCGGTGCACATCCGGGACAACTTGGAGCTCAAGCCGAATGCCTACCGGATTGTGCTGAAGGGGGTGGAGATCGGCGTCGGCAGCGCCTTCCCGGGGCAGTTCATGGCGATCAATCCGGGCCGGGTGTCGGGGCCGCTCAGCGGGCGTGAGACCACCGACCCGGCTTTTGGCCTGCCCGCGGTGTGGATCGATGCCGCCCAGCGGGAGCAGGCCCACGCCCTCGGCTATACCGTGGTGGATGCCAGTACCGTGGTGGCCACCCACCTCAATCACCTGATCCTCAGTCATGCGTCGGAGCTGCTTGGCCGCATCGAGACGCAGGCCCTGCTCGATCACATCTCCAAGGAAACGCCCAAACTGGTGGAAGATCTGGTGCCCAAGCTGCTGCCCCTGGCTTCGGTGCAGCGGGTGCTGCAGAACCTCCTGGACGAGGGCGTCAATATCCGCGACATGCGGACCATCATCGAGGTCCTGGCCGAGCACGCCCCGCGGGTCCAGGATCCCCTGGAGCTCACCACGCGGGTGCGCCAGTCCCTCGGCCGTGCCATCGTCCAGGGGCTCTTCCCGGGCAATGGCGAGGTCCAGGTCATGGCGCTCGACCCGGGGCTCGAGCGTGTCCTCATGCAGGCGATGGCCGGCGGCGGGCCGGACGGCGGTGCCATCGAGCCGGGCCTGGCGGATACCTTGCTGCGGGAAACCGCTGCCGCGGCCATGCGTATGGAAGATACCGGCCTGCCCCCGGTCCTGCTGGTGCCGGCGCCGCTGCGCTGGCTGCTGTCCCGCTTCCTGCGCCGTGCTGTCCCCAGCCTCAAGGTGGTGGCCAATTCCGAAGTCCCCGAGACCCGCCTGATCCGCGTGTCGGCCCTGATCTCCGCAAACGGTTGACCCTGCGCCTTGCCGGGCCGGTAGTGGCCGGGTTCCTGTCCCCGATTTCTTTTCCGCAGGAAGCGGAAGCATTGCAGAAAGGGGAATAGCGCCCTAAAACCCGTCTTTTCCGGGGGATCGATTTTCTTTCCCGTGGAGATAATCGAAGCTACCGAAGTGCCCATCATGGGCCCATGAAAGCCTTCGTACCCCGGAGACAGGAGCATGAACGTCAAGCGCTACTTTGCCAAAACCGCCCGCGAGGCCCTTCGCATGCTGAAGGACGACCTCGGGCCGGATGCGGTCGTGCTCTCCAATCGGGCTGCGAACGGCGGTGTCGAGATCCTGGCCCTGCCGGCCAACGATGTGGCTGCCTTGCAGTCGGCCCAGCGTGCGCGCAACCAGGCCGCAGCCGCAGCGGCCGCGGCGGCGGTGCCTGCCGCGCCAGCCCGCCCCGCCCCTGTGC
>WBTZ01000050.1 GCA_009026175.1 Zoogloea sp.
GAGGCGGGCGCCAGCAGGGCCGCCAGCGGGTCGTCCGGAGCCGGCGTGGCGGCGATGCACAGGTGGCTGCCGTCCGGCGTTGAGATGAAGCCCGGCGCTCCGGCCAGCAGGGCGGCGCGGGGCTGGCCGCCCGCCTCCACGCCTGCCGCCACGATGAAGGGCAGGCCGGCGAAGAAGTCCCGGTGCTGCTCGGGCATCTCCTTGCGGATCACCCGGGGGCCGACTTCGGCGAGCCGGTCCCGGCTGCCCGCCGCGGCCTGCAGGCTTGTTTCGCCAGCGTGGAAGACGGCAGCCATGATGTTCAGGCGGCCAGGCCGATGGCGGTCTTCGGCATCGGGAAGAAGCCGGGCAGGGCTTCGACGCGGGCCAGCCAGGCGCGGATCGCCGGATAGGGCTGCAGGGACACGTTGCCCTCGGGGGCGTGGGCGATGTAGGTGTAGTTGGCCACGTCGGCGATGGTCGGGGCATCACCGGCGACCAGCCAGGGGCGGCTGGCCAGTTCCTGCTCCAGGATGCCGAACAGGGCATGGGCGCGGGCGATCACCTCGTCGGCGTTGAAGTTCATCTTGAACACCGTGATCAGGCGTGCGGCGCAGGGGCCGTAGGCCACCTGCCCGGCGGCCACCGACAGCCAGCGCTGGACCTGGGCCGCGCCTGCCGGGTCGTCCGGCAGCCAGTGGGCGGCGCCGTAGCGGCGGGCGAGGTACACCAGGATGGCGTTGGAGTCGGCCACCGTCACGTCACCGTCCTGGATCACCGGCACCTGGCCGAAGGCGTTCATGGCCAGGTAGGCGGGCGTCTTCTGCTGGCCGCCGAGGAGATCCACGTCCAGCGCGTCGACCGGCAGGCCGAGCAGGGACAGGAAGACTTCGGCCCGGTGGCTGTGGCCGGACAGGGTGAAGCGGTGGAGTTTGATGGGCTGGGCGGGTTGCTTCATGACGGACCTCTGGGGTTGGGAGTCGGTGAGCGGCAGTGTGCTTTAATGCAGATGGCGGATAAATGCCGCCATGTGTATTTCACTGCTTCGATAAATGGAGTAATTCCCATGGACAAGCTCAAGGCCATGGCGACCTTCGTGCAGATCGCCGACGCGGGCAGCCTGAGTGCGGCCGCCCGCGCCAGCGGGGCGTCGCTGCCGGCCGTGGTGCGCAGCCTGGCGGCCCTGGAGGCCGAGCTGGGGGTGCGCCTGTTCAACCGCACGACCCGCCGCATCGCCCTGACCGACGAGGGGCGCCACTACCTGGACAGCTGCCGCAACCTGCTGGCCGCGCTCCATGAGGCGGAGTCGGCCCTGCGGGACGAGGCGGGCGATTTGTCGGGCCAGCTCACGCTGACGGCGCCGGTGCTCTTCGGCCAGATGTATGTGGCGCCTGCCGTGACGGCCTTCGTGCAGCGCCACCCGGGCGTGCGTTGCCGCCTGCTGCTGCTCGACCGGGTCACCAACCTGCTGGAGGAGGGGATCGATGTGGGGGTGCGCATCGGCCACCTGGAGGACTCGTCGCTGATCGCCCACCGGGTGGCCTCGGTGCGCCGCATGGTGGTGGCCAGCCCGGCCTGCCTGGCCCGGCAAGGCGTGCCTGCCCATCCCCGCGATCTGCTCAGGGCCAACTGCATCGGCTTCTCCGCGGGGGCGGGGCCGTGGTGGCGTTTCGAGGAGAAGGGGCGCAGCTACACCCTGCCGGTGAGCGGCAACCTCGAGTTCAACCACGTGGCGCCCGCCGTCGACGCCTGCGCGGCGGGCCTGGGCTTTGGCATGTTCATCTCCTATCAGGTGGCCAGTCATCTGGCCGATGGCCGCCTGCAGGTGGTGCTCGAGGACTTCGAGGCGCCGCCCCGGCCGATCAGCGTGGTCTATCCCCACGCCCGCTTGCAGCCGGCGCGGGTGCGGGCGTTCGTGGAGTGGCTGCGGGAGGCGCTGGGCCGGCGCTTGGCGGAGGGGGCTGCCGCGCCCCGTGAGCATCACAGCGGGATTGAGGAATAATTCCTTTGGGATCTTCATGTGATGCCTTGCGGGTAGAATCCGGGCGTGTTTCTCCCCCCTTCATTCACTGAAGTCCCGCCATGAGACTCTGCCCTGTTCGCTCCTCACCGCCTTCGCCGTGCATCCGGCGGCGTTCCGGGCTTGGTCATGCCGCTGTGATCGGGGGCTTCGCCATGTCGCTGCTGGGCGCTACGGCGGAGGCGCTGTCGCCGCCGGAGGTTTTCGAGTCGGTGGCGCCTTTGGTGGCGGTCCTGGACGTGCTCGATGGCGATGGCCGGTTGGTGGGGCGCTCATCGGCAACGCGCCTGGCAGGTGGGCGTTTTGTTTCGGCCTGCGAGGTGCTCGAGAGCGGGAGCGCCTATGCCCTGACGCTGGCGGCAGGAAGCCTGCCCGGCCGGATCGTGGCCCGCGACCGGGAGCGCAACCTGTGTCTGCTCGAGGCCGCCGGAGCGGAGGGCGCGGCAGGGAGGCGGGCTCCGCCACCGGCGCCTGGCAGCAGGGTGTTTGCGGTCTCCAACGCGGCGGGCCTGGGTGTCGGTATCTCGGAGGGCGTGCTGTCCGGTGTGCGCCATTTCCCGGGCGGAGACTACATCCAGTTCACCGCGCCGATCTCGCCGGGTTCGGAGGGCGGTGCCCTGGTGGATGCCACGGGGGCGCTGATCGGGATCGTTGATTACCGGCGGCGGGATGGCCAGAACGTCAATTTCGCATCGCTTGCGGCTTGGATTGACGAGATCGAGGCGCGCTCTGCCGCTGCCGCCGACCAGCTGCAGCGCTTCGATGAGGCGACCACCTTGTCCCGGGCTTCCCGTTGGGCCGAGCTGGACACGTTGGCGAGCGGGTGGGCGCGCAAGGAGCCCGGCAATGGCGACGCATGGGGTTTCGTCGGTATCGCTGCACGGGGTTTGAAGCAGAGGGAGCGGGAGCAGGAGGCCTGGCGCAGCATGTGGCGCATCCATCCGGATCGGCCGGCCGTCGGCGTGTCCCTGGGGGCGGCCCTGCTGGAGGCGGGCAAACCCAAGGAGGCGCTGGAGGTGGCGCGCAGCCTGGTCCTGGCCCACCAGGAGTTTGCGCCGGCCCATTGGGTGCTTGGCCAGAGCCTGCGCGGCCTGGGGCAGTTCCAGGAGGCGGAGGCCGCCTACCGGCGGGCGCTTGAACTGGATCCCTTGCAGATATCGGCGTATCAGGGGCTGGCCGAACTGGCCGGGCAGCGGGGGGATCACCTGACCCAGATCAGCCTGTGGTCGCGTCTCGCCGGTCTCTACCCCGAGCAGCTGTGGCCCCGCTATGCGCTGGTGCAGGCCTACCTGGCGGCCGGCAAGCCCGAGCGGGCCCATGCGGTCCTGGCCCGTCTGCCGGAAGCGGCGAAGGATAGTGCGGTCACCTGGTATTGGCGGGGGGTGGTGGAGTCCCGCCTGGCGCGGCCGGAGGCGGCCGCCGACGCCTTCCGTGCCGCGCTGGCCCGACGCTTCCCGGAGGTGGGCTGGTGCTGGCTCGGGATCGGCTTGGCGATGGCCGAGATGAGGCGCTTCCCGGAGGCAATTGGTGCCCTCGAGGCGGCCCGCGAGGCGAATCCGGATGAGGACAGCTTTGCCTATCCGCTCGGGGGGGCGCTGAAGGAAGGGGGGCGTCCGGTCGAGGCGCTGGCGCTCTTCGAAAAGCTGGCCGCCAAGGCCCCCGGCGAGGCGCGCAACTGGCAGCTGGTCGGGGGCACGCTGACCGCGCTGGACCGGAGGGCCGAGGCCATTCCCGCCCTCGAGCGCTCCCTGCAGATCAAGGCGAACCAGCCCGAGGTGTGGCGCGTGCTGATCGAGTCCTTGCAGATCCTGGCGCGCCGGGCCGATGCCATGAATGCCTGGCAGCGCCTGCGGGCCATCGATGAGAAGGCGGCCGACCAGGCCTGGACGGAGAGCATGCTGCCTGCCGGGGAGGCGCGGCGATGAGCGCCGGTCGGCTTGTTCCGCTGTGTGTTCTCCTGCTGGCGGCTTCGCCGGCCTGCGCCGCCGAGACGGAGGAGGCCCGCCAGGTCTTTGCCCGGGTCGCACCCTCGGTGGTGTCGATCCAGGTGATGGATGGCAAGGGTGTGGTCGAGGGGCAGGGCAGCGGCGTCGTGGTGGCCCGCGAGCAGGTGGTGACCAACTGCCATGTCATCGAGAACGCAACGGCCATCCGGGTGCTGGCCGGCGATACCGGGCTGGATGCCCGATGGCTGCGCCAGAAGGCCGCCATGGACTTGTGCCTGCTGCAGGTGGCCGGCCTGAAGGCTCCGCCGGCCCGCTTGCGCGCGGGGGCGGCATTGCCCGTGGGGGCGCCCTTGTATGCGGTGGGCAATCCCCTGGGCTTCGGCCTCGCGGTGAGTGCCGGGCTGATGGCCGCTGCCGAACAGAAGGAGCCCTACCCCCACTTGCTCAGCACCGCCCCCCAGTCGCCCGGGTCGAGCGGCGGCGGGGTGTTCGACCGGGAGGGGCAGCTCGTGGGGATCACCCGGGCCATCCTTGGCTCCGGCCAGAACCTCAACATGGCGGTGTCCGCCTCCGGGGTGGCCAGCCTGATCGCCGCCGGCGATCCTCCCCCTGTCGTTGAAGCCCCGCCACCGCCGGAAAGAGCGTGGTTGCAGGAGTCGGGGGCCCTCGAGGCGGCCGGCAAGTGGAAGGAGCTCGAGGCCCTAGGGCGTGACTGGCTGAAGGCTCAGCCCACCTCGGCAATGGCCTCGACCGCCCTGGGCTTCGCCCTGTTCAAGCTCAAGCGTGACGAGGACGCAGAAGCGGCGTTGCGCCAGGCCGTGGCCCTGGACGCGTATTACTGGCGCGCCTGGACCCGCCTGGCTCAGGTGCTCCATCGGCGCGGCGCGACCGGGGAGGCGGAGGAGGCGCTGCTCAAGGCCGAGCAATGCGCGCCCCTGCAGCAGGAGTCGTTCATCCTGCGCTCCGGGTGGCTGGTCGAGGCACGACGCCTGGAAGAGGCCCGCACCCAGATCCGTGAGGCGATCCGCCGCTTGCCCTCGAACGCTGTGGCGTGGCGCCTGCTGGGCCTGATCGAGGAGGGGCTGGGACATGGCGAGGAGGCCGTCCGGGCGCTGAACGTGGCGATGGGGCTTGGGGATGCGAGCGGGGAGTCGAGACGTCTGCTGACCGATGTGTACACCCGTGCCGGCCAGTTCGACAAGGCGCGCCAGAGCGCCCAGGAGAATCTCGGAACAGGGCGGGAGGGCAGCCGGGCACAGGTCCACCTGGGGTTTGCAGAACTCCGGGGCGGACGCCTCAAGAGCGCGGAGGAGCGCATGCGTCAGGCCATTGCGCTGGCGCCGGAAGAGGCTGCCGGGTGGAGTGGCCTGGGGGTGGTCCTGCTGAAGACCGAACGTCGGGATGAGGCAGACAGCGCCTTCGAGCGCGCGCTTGCGCTGGGGGGGCCGGATGCCGGCGTGCTGGCCCATCGCGCGATGCTGCGCCATTTCCAGAAGCGGCCCGATGCGGCCCTCGCGGATGCCCGACAGGCGGTCGCCTTGTCGCCCGGCAACGGCGTGGCCTGGCGTGCGCTGGGCCTGATTGCCCGGGACCTGCGGCGCTACCGGGAGTCCGAGGAGGCCTTCGGCAATGCGTCGGCCCTGATCACGCTGGATCTCGAGGATCTGACCGCATGGGCCGAGAGCCGTCATGGCACCGGGCACCGGGATGAGGCGCTGCAGATGCTGCGGGCGATCGAGGCGCAGAATCCGAAGCAGTTCAGCATGTGTCTGCTCATGGCCAAGGTCCTTGATGATAACGAGGCGGCGCTGACCTATCTGGAGCGGGCGGTCGATATTGATCCGACCAGCGCGATCGCCTGGAGCAGCAAGGGCTATGTGTTGATGAAGCTCAAGCGCCTTCCGGAGGCCGTGAGTGCCCTCGAGACGGCTGTGCGCCTCGAGCCCGGCCTGGCCAATCCATGGATCAATCTTGGTGAGGCCCAGCTCTACAGCCGCAACATGGGGCGGTCGATCCAGGCCCTCGAGAAGGGGCTGGCGCTGGCCCCGGATGCCCTCGATGCCCGGGTCTTCCTCACCCAGGCCTACCTGGCGGTCAAGCTGCCGGCAAGAGCCCGGCCGCATGCCCTGAAGGTTCTCGAGAAGCAGCCCGACCAGCCCCAGGTGATGGGGCTTGTGATGGTCAGCTACCTGATGGAGGACAATCTCGCCGTCGCCAGCGAGCTCTACCTGAAGATCAAGGCGCGGGCGCCCGAGGTGGCAAGGTCGCTGCGCGAGCTGACCCTGCGCAGTGGCATTCCCGCTGCCCGGGGCCTGCCCGAGTAAGGATGGGGACGGACGTTCAGCGCTCCCGCTGCCAGAGCATGCCGTGGGTGACGATGAACTGGTACTTGCGGGCGTGCTCCCGGATCACCAGGGGGACCTCCTCCTCCCGCCGCAGCACGAAGCCCTCGTCCCGCAGGAAGGCCTTGAGGGCGTCGGCGCTGCGCACCGGCTGCCCGTCTTTCTCGAAGCCGCCGATCCAGGCCTCCTGCGGCGTGAATTGCTCCAGCCAGGAATAGGGTGAGAACAGGGCTACCAGGCCCCCCACCCTGACCAGCCCCCGCGGGCCGCCGAGACGGCCGAGCAGGGACTTGGGGCTGGGCAGGCGGCACAGCAGGTTGGCCATCAGCACGGCGTCCAGGTCCACCAGCTCGGCCGGCAGGGAGCAGGCGTCGGCCTGGCGGAAGCTCACCCGCTGGCGCTCGATGGAGGGGTCGATGCGGGCCGTCATGGTGGCGCCCAGATTGCCCTCGTCACGCCGGAAGTAGTCGCGGCGGCCATCCTTCCTGAGCCCGTTGGCGGCGTCGATGAAGGCGCGGGAGAGGTCCACTCCCAGCACCTCGTCGAAGCCCCGGGCCAGTTCGAAGCTGGCGCCGCCCACCGCACAGCCCACATCCAGGGCGCGGGCGGTGCCCGAGCCGAACTTGCGGGCGCCGTCGATCAGCCAGTCGGCACAGCGCTGGGGGAAGGCGGTGGCGCACTGGGGGCCGCCGGGCCAGGGCATCTGGGTCTGGGGTTCGCCGTGGTGGAGCAGCATGTAGTCGTCCACCATGCGGGCATCCTCATACACCTGGCTGGCGCTGCCTTCACCGCCGAGCCTGACCACGCCGCCGTCGTGAGCCGCCTGGACGACCCGGAAGCCGGCGTGCTGGTAGAAGTGGGGGCGGAAGTGGAAGCGCGCCCACACGCTGGCCTCGTCGCCACAGGAGATCCATGAGCCGCCCAGGATCATGCTGTGCTGGCCGTCGTAGCAGGGGGTGGAGAAGTCGTCGTAGTAGGGGTGGACGCGGGCGCCAGGCAGCGGGTTGAAGTCGTCCCCGTGCCACTGCCAGACGTTGCCGAACACGTCGTAAACGCCGGCGGCGGTGGGCCGGCCGGCATCCACCGGCCAGGGTGAGCCGTGGGCCAGCTGGCTGTTCCAGCCCTGCTCGCGGCCCAGGCGGGCGCCGTCGAGCCGCGAGGGGGGATCGGTTTCGGCCCAGGAGGCGTCGCGCAGGGCGTTGTGCTCGGCCTCGGTGGGCAATCTACAGGGGATGCCGTCCCGGGCGCTGCGCCAGGCGCAGTAGGCGGCGGCTTCGTGGGCATTCACCTCGGCGGGCCAGCTCCACGGCATGTCGATGGTCTCGAACAGAGTGCGCAGGCGGTAGCGGTGCAGGCCGGCGGGGCCGTCCGGCACCCAGAAGCAGGGCCACTTGCTGTTGCGGAAGCCGCGCCATTCCCAGCCGGCTTCGGTCCACCAGCGCTGATCCAGGTAGCCACCGCTCTGGATGAACTCCAGGAAGGCACCGTTGCAGACCAGCTGGCTGTCTACCTGGAAGGCCTGCACATCCACCTCGCGGCGGCCGTATTCGTTGTCCCAGCCGAAGCTGGGCCAGTCGCGGGGCTTGCCCAGGCGGACCCGGCTGGCGGGGACGGACACCCGTCCGGGCACGGGATAGTCCTGCCCGGCCCGCGGTGGGAAGTGGGCGGCGGTGCCGGCACTGGCGTGCACCGCCGGCCATCCGGCGGGGTGGCGCACCAGCTCGGCCGGCAGTTCGCGGATCAGCACCGAGGAGGTCTCGAGGTGGATGCGCTCGTGTTCGAAGCCCATGAACAGCGCCCACAGGGGGTGGTCCATGGTGATCGGGGGGTGTCCGTCGGCCAGGTCGGGGTGGGTCTCGATCAGGTGACGCACGGTGGTGTACACCCGTGCCCGGTAGGTGTGGGCCTCGGCGAAGTCGGGCCACTCCATCTCGTTCTTCGACATGTCGTCCCAGCGCATCTCATCCACGCCGGTTTCGAAGATGCGTTCGAAGTAGGGGTTGATCGGGTTGTCGATGAGGCCCGCCACCCGCAGCTTGTTGATGTACAGGGCCGCCGGATGGCAGTAGTAGAAGACCATCGGATGACGCAGGTGATGGTAGGGCGGCCGGTAGAAGGCTTCTTCGCCCTGCAGGCCGGCGAATAGCAGCTCGGTGAGGGTCCAGCCGTTGTCGAAGGCGGCCAGCACGGCGTCCCGCGTGCAGCTGTCGAGGCGGGGCTGGGGCAGCGCGGTGAGGCTACCGTCGGGCTGGCGGCCGGGGCAGTCCTGCGGGCTCAGGCCGGTCCACCACCAGGCGGGGCGGGGGCCCTGCAGGGCGGCATCGTGGGCGCCGCGCAGGTTCTTGCGCCAGGGCTCCACGGCGGTGGGCATCGCCGTGTCGAGGTTCGGGTGGGACATGCGGATCTCCTGGAATGCGGCAGTCGTTATTTTGGGCGGAAGTTCAGGCGAAGAGTTCGGCCTGGGCCGGTTGGGCAGGTTCGTGGTCGGGGACGGCATCGCGCCGCGTCAGGCTGGCCACCCGCACCCCGAGCAGGCGGATGCGCCGCTCCAGGGGGACGCGCTTGAGGCACTCGCCGGCGGCCCGGCGGATCGCCGCGGCTTCGCCGATGGGGCGGGGCAGGGTCTGGTCGCGGGTGACCGTATGGAAGTTGTCGAAGCGCAGTTTGAGGCCAATGGTCTTGCCAATGTAACCCTTGCGCTGCAGATCGGCGGCCAGCTGTTCGCACAGGCGGGTGAAGCTCTGCGACAGGGCGTCCCGGTCGAGCTGGGGATGCAGGTCGCGCTCGAAGGTGGTCTCGCGGGACAGGCTCTTCGGTTCGCTGTGGGTCACCACCGGGCGCTCGTCGTCGCCATGGGCGGCGCGGTGCAGCCACACGCCGTAGCGCTCGCCGAAGTGTTCCTGCAGCCAGACCGGGTCCGCCGCGGCCAGCTCGCCGATGCTGCGGACGCCCAGGGCATCCAGCCGGGCCGCTGCCTTCGGGCCGATGCCGTTGATGCGTTTGGCCGGCAGGGGCCAGATGCGGGCGGGAATGTCGTCGGCCGCCACCACGGTGATGCCGGCGGGCTTGTCCAGGTCGGAGCACAGCTTGGCCAGCAGCTTGTTGGGCGCCACCCCGATGGAACAGGACAGCCCGGTGGCGTCATGCACGGCCTGCTGCAGGCGCAGGGCGATGGCACGGGCGCCTTCGCGGCTGCCGTCGGGGTTGAGGGCGGTGAGGTCCAGGTAGATCTCGTCGATGCCGCGGTCTTCCATCTCCGGGGCCAGCTCGCGCACGGCGGCCTTGAACAGGCGGGAGTGATGGCGGTAGGCATCGAAGTCGGCGGGCAGCAGCACGGCATCCGGCGCCAGCTGGGCCGCCTTCATCAGGCCCATGCCGGAATGCACCCCGAGGGCCCGGGCTTCGTAGGTGGCCGTGGTGATCACGCCGCGCCCGACGTAGTCGCGCAGGTGCGGGAAGTCTCCCGTCTCACCCCCGGGAACGGCCCGGCGCCCGCCCACCACCACGGGCTGGCCGCGCAGTTGCGGATAGCGCAGCAACTCCACCGACGCGTAGAACGCGTCCATGTCCAGGTGGGCGATGCTGCGGGGCAGAGAAGGCATTGTTCCGGTTTGAGCCGCGGGGCGGGCTCCATTGTGCATCAAGGTGCGGGGAATGCGGCAAGGGCGTGGGCAGGGCTTGCACAATCCCCGGGGCCGGGATTCAATCTCCCGGACCTGCCTGCGGCCGGCTGCTTGGGGCCGTGGAGCAGGCCATCACTACAACATGGGCGCCCAGCCGCCCGCCGCGAGGAGAGCACTGCCATGACCGACCTGCCCCTGCGCAACAAGCGCATCCTGGTGACCCACGCCGACGCCTTCATGGGCCCGGTGCTGTGCGAGGTGCTGGCCCGCCAGGGGGCCAGCGTGATCGCCAACACCGACCCGCTGCTCGATCCGGACGCCCCGGCGGCCATCGTCGCCGCGGCCGGCCACGTGGATGTGCTGCTGGCCAATCTCGCCATCCCGGCGCCGACCACGCCGGCGACCGAGGTGGACGAGGACGAATGGCGGGCCACCTTTGCCGCCCTGGTGGACCCGCTGCCGCGCCTGGTGCGCGCCGTGCTGCCCGCCATGATGGAGCGCGGTGCCGGCAAGATCCTGGTGATGGGCAGCGCCTCGGCCCTGCGCGGGATCAAGCGGGCCTCCAGCTACAGTGCCGCCCGCGGCGCCCAGCTGGCCTATGTGCAGGCGGTGGGGGTGGAGGTGGCGCCGCACAATGTGCAGGTCAATGCGATCGCCCAGAACTTCGTGGACAACCCCACCTACTTTCCGCCGGAGGTGCAGGCCAACCCGCGCTTCCAGGAGCGCCTCAAGCGCGAGGTGCCGCTGGGGCGCCTGGTGGGGGCGGAAGAGGATGCGGCCTTCGCGGCCTACCTGTGCAGCGACGCGGCCAACTGTTTCGTGGGGCAGGTGTTCCCGATGTGCGGGGGCTGGGTGCCGCGCTAAGGGGCGTCGCCGGCCCCCCAGGGGGCCGGCCGCGGCGGCTTACAGGGATGCGTAGTATTGGGCGATCGCCGGGATGGCGGCGATGCGCTGCACGTAGGCGGTGAGCGTCGGGGCCTGCATGTCGAGCAGGTCGGCGGGGAGGTGGTCGAGCTTGCCGGACACCAGCCAGCGCAACACCACGAAGGCCTTGAGGTCGGCGACCGTCAGGCGCCCGTCCGCGAAATACTCGCCACCATGCTGTTCGAGCTGCGTCTCGAGCCATTTCAGGTACAGGGGCAGGGGGCCCGCCACCAGGGCCTTGCGTGCGCTTTCCAGGGCTTCGCCGGTGAGCCCGAAGGTGGCGCCGATCTTGACGTTGATGTCTTCCAGGGCGCCCATCACCTCGTCGCACAGCAAGGCCTGAAGCGCGTCTTCGGGGTACAGGCCGGCCAGCCTGCCGGCGTAGCGGGTGATCGCATCGCTCTGGGTGACCTGAATACCGTTGATGTGCAGGGTCGGCACCTGGCCCAGCGGGGTGGTCTTGCGCACTTCGGCAAAGTCGCTGAAGGCAAAACGATGGTCTTCGAAGGCGATGCCGCCCAGGTGCAGGGCCAGGCGGGCGGGTTCGGCCCTGCCGCCGGGGAAGTCGAAGTAGGTGAGTTTGAGCGTATTCATGGTGGGTCCTGCTGGCAATGTGGGGCCTTGATCGGCTCGGGGGTAGCGCCGGGCGCAACATGCTGCATCCGGCAAGATGGCGTGGTGTGGGCTGGAGCATAGCAGTTGATGGAGGGCTGCCATGAGGCGGATGCCGGCCTCAAGGTTTCTGCTGACCGTGCATCGGGGCCCGCCAGATGTGCCCGCTCCAGCCCTCGGGTTGTCAATTTATGCAAAATGAATTTAGTTGTTTGGGATAAGTGTCTTAATGGCGCCCTGACGAATTCCTGCCCGGGACCATGCTCAAACGACTTGTCCAGACCGCCTGTTGCGTCCCGCTGGCGCTCCATGCCGCCACCGGCATCGTGCCGGACGGCTCCACCGCCACCTCCACGTCGCTCGACCCGTCGGGCAGGACCCGCATCCAGGTGGCGCCGCCGGCCGCGGGGGTGTCCTACAACGCCTTCTCGCGCTTTGACGTGGATCGCGCCGGGGCGGCCTTCCAGAATCAGGATGCGGGGGCCCGCACGATCGTGGCGGAGGTCCGCTCCGGCACGCCCTCGACCCTCGAGGGGCCGCTGTCGGTGGAGGGACCGCGGGCCAACCTGATTGTCGCCAATCCCAACGGCCTGGTGGTCAATGGCGGGAGCTTCGTCAATTTTGGCAGCGTCGCCCTGGTGGCCGGGAGTCTTGCTCTCGACCGCCGCAATGCCGGCAGCGGCCAGGTGCAGGTGTCCGCGACCACCGCCAGCAGCGCGGCCGGCAGCGCCATCAGCATCGGCCCGGACGGCCTGGCGGCCGACCTGATCCGCCTCGAACTGATGGCCCGGCGGATCGAGGTGAACGGGCCGCTGAGTAATGCCTACAGCTCGCCCACCGCCCTGGTCCGCCTGGTGGCGGGTGACGCAAGCGTGCTTTTCGATACCGCGGCGTCGCCCACCGACAACCTGACGCCGTGGGCCTACTACAGCGCCGGCAAGACGCCGGGCCAGGGCTTCCTGATCGACCTGGGCGCCCAGGCCAAGCTCAGCTCGGGGCGCATCGAGCTGCTCGTCACCGACGTCGGCGCGGGCGTGCGCAATGCCGGTCAGGTCCAGGCCACGGCCGGCGACCTGGTACTCGACAGCAGTGGCGCCCTGGCGCAGCGCGGCGGCCGCATCGAGGCTGCCGGCGACATCCGCATCCATGCCGCATCCCTGCTCCAGCAGCAGGGCGAGCAGGCAGGTGCTCCCGCCATCACCGCTTCGGGGAGCCTGGACATTGCGGTGACGGGCAGCGTGACCAACCTGGGGGGCAGTCTCGCCGGTTCGGCCCGCAATCCGGCAGAAGGGGCCAGCCCTGGCGCGGTGCGCATCGTCGCCGGTGGCGACATCGTCAATCAGACGCCGGCAGGGGGCGCCACGGCGGTGCTCTTCGGCGCCGGCGACGACGTGGTGCTCAGCGCCGGCGGTGACCTGCGCAACATCAACGGGCGCATCGTCTCGAATGGTGCGCTGACCGTCCAGGTCGGTGGCGTGGCGCTCAACGAGTCGCAGTTTGTCCCCGGGGCGGGGCGTCAGAGCTGGTCGCGGGACGAGCGCACCTGGCTCGGCCTGCCCCGCCAGCGCAACGGGGTGAACATCGACAACGGCCAGCTGGCGGACCTGGAGCACATGGCCTACTGGGTGGCGGAGGGCGACGTGCGCATCACGGCCGGCAGCCTGCAGAACCTGGGCGGCTATGTTTTCGCCAACAAGGGCGACCTGGGGCTGGACGTGGCCGGCGGCATCCTCAACCGGGCCTGGCTGAGCGGCACGGTGAGCTTCCGCGAGTCCTGCAACATCCTGTTCTGCCGCCGCTCCGCCAGCAGCTCCGAGCGCCTGGTGGGCGGGCAGATCCTGGCCAGCGGGGATGTCCGCATCAAGGGTGGGGAGACCCTGGTCAACGACGGCGGCCTGATCCTCGCGGCCCATGACATGCTCCTCGATGTGCCGCGGGTGGAGGCCAACGGTGTGCCGGTGCATGTGGCGCTGAGCCGTTCGGACGGGCTGCGCGCCTTCTTCGGCGACCGCTGGGCCGAGCTGTATGCCATCGACCAGGGCGGTGGCTTCACGGCCCAGGCCGGGCGCCTCAGCCTCACCGGCGAGGCGATCCAGAACCGCGGCTTCGTCACCGCCCGCGAGGGGGTGGATGGCGTCATCACGGTGGTCCGTACGCCAGGCCGCGATCCAGTCGTGCTGAGCAGCCACCTGGGGCTGTTCAGTGCCCTGTGGCGTTGAAGGCATGCGCCGTCTCTTGATCGGCCTAGCCCTCGCCGGCGGCGCACCGGCCCTGGCCCAGCAGGCTCCGCTGCCGCCGCCCCGCCAGGACCAGGGCGACCGGATCCTGCGCGAGGAGATGGAGAAGGAGCGCGAGCGTCTGCTGCGTCAGCAGGCGCCGCGCATCGAGCAGCAGGCCGGGGCCACTGCCGCTGCGGCGGCCGCACTGGATCCGGCCGCCGTGACGGAGCGTGCGCCGATGTTCCGTGTCGGGCGCATCGAGGTGGACGGCGGGAGCCTCCTGCCGGCCCGCGTCCTCGAGCGCCGCCTGGCGCCCTTCAGGGAACTCGAGCTGGGGGCCGTGCGCATAACCCTGCTGCTCCAGGGGCTCAACAAGGACCTCATCGACGCCGGCTTCATCACCTCCCGCGCCTATGTGCTCAGCCAGAACCTGTCGGGGGGCGTGCTCAGCCTGCGCATCGTGCCTGGCCGCGTCGAGGCGATCCGCTACAACGGGCGGCTGATCGAACCCGCCGGGTGGTCCGACGCGGGCCTGCGCCTGGCCCTGCCGATGGCGGTGGGGGACATCCTGCAGCTGCGGGACATCGAGCAAGGCCTCGACCAGCTCAACCGGGGACGGGGGCGCCAGGCCCAGGTGCGCATCGTGCCGGGCGAGACGCCGGGCGGCTCGCTGCTCGACATCCTGGACCCGCCGGTGGCGTCGGCTTGGCACCCGTGGCTGGGGATGGACAACCAGGGCAGCCGCAGCACCGGCTCCCGCCGCCTCCGCCTCGGGCTGGAGGCCGCCGATCTGGCCGGGCTCAGCGAGACCCTCAACCTGGGCTACACCGGCAGCCTCGAAACCAACGCGCTCAATGCCGGCCTGTCCCTGCCCCTGGGCTACAACACCTTCAGCCTGCTGGCTACCTGGTCCGAGTATCAGAGCCTGATCGGCAACGTGGCCTTGCTCTACGGTACCTCCACCAATTACGCGGCGGTGTGGAACCGCTTGCTTTACCGCGACCAGGACACCAAGGTCGGCAGCGATGTGGCCTTGTCCCTGCGCGAGGCCCGTCGCGAGATCAACAACGTGGGCCTCGTCCCGCAGCGGCTCTCCGTGTTGCGGGCCGGCATCAACCGCCTGACCCGCTTCGAGTCCCTTGCCGGCAGTGGGCAATGGACCGTGGATGCCGGCTTCTCGCGAGGCCTCGATGCCTTCGGCGCGATGAGCGATGTGGGCAGCCGCGCGGGCCCGGCCGCCCGTGCGCGCTTCGGCAAGCTGGATGTGTCGGGCGGCGCCGCCCTGCACCTCCCGGGCAACTGGAGCCTGCGCGGCAACGGGGCCTGGCAGTGGAGCGGGGTGCCCCTGTTCTCCTCCGAGCAGATTTTCGTGGGCGGCGTCGCCAGCGTGCGTGGCTTTGCCGAGTCCGCCGCGGCCGGCGACCGGGGCGGCTACTGGCGCAGCGAGCTGGTGCGCAGCCTTGCCGCCGCCTCCTCCGGCGGGCCCTGGCAGTTCGAGCCCTTCGGCTTCTGGGATGCCGGCCATGTGCGGGCCCTGGCCAGCGGGCGCGCATCGACATTGATGTCGGCCGGTCTGGGGCTGCGGGTGGCCAGCCGTTCCGGTGCCTTCGAAGTGATTGCCGGCAGGCCGGTGGTCAGGCCTGCGGACATGCCGGATGCGGCTTTCCGCCTGAACCTGTCCCTGACGCTGTTCTTCTGAGCGACGCTCCGCGCTAGCGCAGCTTCTGCAGCTGGCTGTGTTCCTCCGAGGGCAGCTTGCCGAACAGGGCGCGGTAGTCCCGGGCGAAATTGCCGAAGTGCCAGAAGCCCCAGTGGGCGGCCGCCTCCGATACGGTGGTGCTGTGGCGGAGCATGGAGCGCACGCCGTTGAGCCGGACGATCTTGATGAAGTCGAGCGGGGTGCAGCTCATGCCCACCTGGAAGCAGTTCTGCAGGGTCCGGCGGCTGACGTTGAGGGCGTTGCAGATGTCCTGGATGCCGGGCGGGGCGTCGGGGCTGCCGACGACGATGTTCCGCACGTCCTTGATGAGTTTCAGGCGCTGGGCGTTGTTCAGGCGGGGGGCATCGCGGTCGATGCGGGTGACGATGGTGTCGATGAAGGAGTTGAAGATGGACTGGCCCAGCGAGTGCAGCAGCTGCTCGTTCTCCAGGGCCTGGGGGGCGTGCGCCGCCATCTGCGAGATGCTGCTGATGAACTGCCGCAGGGACGCGATGCGCTGCGCATCCACCTTGACCAGCTGGGGTCTTTCGATGAGGGCCGACACCACCTCGGCTTCCCGCTGGGTGAGCTGTTCGAGCAGGTCGCGGGTCTGGATGACGATGCCGGACATGATCAGGCTTTCGGGGGACAGGTATTCGAAGCCGTCCTTGCCCGAGAAGAAATGCAGGGAGGTGTCCGACATGGCCTCGCCGCAGAAATAGCCTTCGCCCTTGTAGGCCAGGGGCAGGCCAATTGCGATGGTGTCCTTTTGTATTGCTCCAGTCTGGAACAGATTGCTGCTGGTCGTTTCAAAAAACAGCTGCAGGCCGTGCAGTTCGAGCTCCTGGAATTCGCCCCTGAATGCTCCCGAGGACAGTTGGGAATAATGCTGCTGCCAGCCCCTGAGCTGTGCCGCCTGCTCTTCTATATCCGAGGTGCTGACCGAGCGGACATGATTGGGCGGCCCTTCGTCGTGGGGCGAAGGCGAGAGGGGCTGGCGGGTCAGGTCGCTCATCGGGAATGAGTCCGGGTCAATGGAATTGGATCGCGGCATATTGCGGCAGCAAGTACCGTGCCCCTGTCCGGAGCGCATCCGGAGCGTGCTGCTGCTTGCCGATTTTGGATGGCCCATTCTGGTGCAGGCCTGGGTGAAGACTAGGCCAAGTTCGATGAGGGTGCAAGATCTACTTTTAAATCAGTTGCTTGAGGCGATTGTTGAAGTGTGCCGATTTGCGATAGCGGGGCTTGTCACGCGGCCTTAACGTTACGTAAGGGCTGCGGGTGTTGATGGTCAGCCCCTATATCCATAACGAGGAGACAATCGTGATCAAGTTTCAGAGCCGCAGTCTGCGCGCCGTGCGCCTTGCTGCAGTCAGTGCCGCAGGGGGGCTGACGGCCTTTCTCATGCCGGCTTCCGGGGTGGCTGCAGAACCCGCCGCAGGTGCGGCCGAAGCACCGGCCTATTCGATTACCGGCAATGTGTCCTTCAACAGCGATTACGTATGGCGGGGGCTGACTCAGACCTTCGGCGGGCCTGCCCTGCAATTCGGTGCGGACTTCAGGCACCGCTCCGGAATATATGCCGGCTTCTGGGCCTCGAATGTCTCCGAGAAATGGGTGCCGGGGGCGAATCTCGAAACGGACTATTACGCGGGCTACAAGACCGAAATTGCGCCGGGCCTCTTTCTCGATCTGAATCTGCTGTATGTCTATTATCCCGGCGGTGACTATAGTAAAGCGCTGGACGGCAGAACCTTCCAGAGCTCCAGGCCGCACACCCTCGAGCCATCCATCGGCCTTGTCTACGAGTGGGTCTCGGTCAAGTACGGTCGCACGCTCAGCAAATTCTATGGCTGGAACGTCAATAACTCGGCGCCGGGCGTATTCTCGGCCGAGGATGTGCATGCCGGGGTGAAGGGCTCGACCCGCGGTTCGCAGTACGTGGAGCTGGGGGCGTCCTACGATGTGTGGGAGTCGGTCAATCTGTCCCTGCAGCTCGGGCGGGAATGGGTTGCCAACAGCTCGGGCCTGGACTGGTCCTATCTGCGGGTCGGGGTGAGCAAGACGCTGGCCGACAACTGGAGCGTGGGCCTGTCGGTATGGGGGACGACGCAGCCGGCGGCGTTCAAGGACTACGTGGCGCTTACGGGCAGCGGCGATACCGAGAGCGTCGGCCGTACCCGCGCGGTGCTGTCGATCGCACGCGCGTTCTGAGCGGGGAGCGGGACTCATGGAACTCGAAAAGCACGGGCTGCATGTCGGCAGCGTCACCCATCACGAACTCAGCAAGACCCTCGGCACCTGGCAGTTGTGGGGCATCGCCGTCGGCCTGGTCATCTCCGGCGAGTACTTCGGCTGGAGCTACGGCTGGGCTGCCGCCGGGACGCTGGGTTTCTTCGTCACCTCGGTGTTCATCGCAGCGATGTACACCACTTTCATCTTCAGCTTCACCGAGCTGACCACCTCCATTCCCCATGCGGGCGGCCCCTTCGCCTATGCCCGGCATGCCTTCGGCCCCTTCGGCGGCTATGTGGCCGGTACCGCCACGCTGGTGGAGTTCCTGTTTGCGCCGCCGGCGATCGCCCTGGCGATCGGGGCCTACATGAACGTGCAGTTCCCGGACCTCGATCCCAAGCACGTGGCGGTGGGGGCCTACCTGGTGTTCATGACGCTGAACATCGTGGGGGTGCAGATTGCGGCCACCTTCGAGCTGGTGGTGACCCTGATGGCGATCTTCGAGCTGCTGGTCTTCATGGGCGTGGTGGCGCCGGGCTTCTCGGTGGCCAACCTGGTCAAGGGAGGCTGGGCCGGGCAGGACGGCTTCAGCGCGGCGGCGATCCCGGGCATCTTCGCGGCGGTGCCCTTCGCGATCTGGTTCTTCCTGGCCATCGAAGGCGTGGCCATGGCGGCCGAGGAGGCCAAGGACCCCAGGCGCTCGATCCCGATCGCCTACGTCTCGGGGATCCTGACCCTGCTGGTGCTGGCCATCGGCGTGATGTTCTTTGCCGGTGGCGCGGGCGACTGGACCCAGCTGTCCAACATCAACGATCCGCTGCCCAAGGCCATGCAGTACATCGTTGGCGAGAACAGCGGGTGGACCCACATGCTGGTGTGGCTGGGCATGTTCGGGCTGATCGCCTCCTTCCACGGGATCATCCTGGGCTACTCGCGGCAGATCTTTGCGCTGGCCCGCGCCAACTACCTGCCCCACTGGTTCGCCGAGGTGCATCCCCGCTTCAAGACGCCGCACCGGGCCATCCTGGCCGGCGGGGTGGTGGGGATCGCGGCCATCTACAGCGACCAGCTGATCCAGTTCGGCGGGCAGACCCTGACCGCCAACATCGTGACCATGTCGGTGTTCGGCGCCATCGTGATGTACATCACCAGCATGCTGTCCCTGTTCAAGCTGCGCAAGTCGGAGCCCGGCATGGAGCGGCCCTTCAAGGCGCCGTTCTATCCCTGGTTCCCCCTGTTCGCCTTGCTGGGGGCGCTGATCTGCCTGGGCACCATGGTGTATTACAACACCGCGGTGGCGGGGGTCTTCTTCGGCATGCTGGCCCTCGGCTACCTGGTCTTCATCGCGGTGAAGCGGGAGCGTGAAGTGGCACCACTGGACGAGATGCTGGAGTCCGCCGAGGAGCTGCAGATCGAACGCCAGCTCGCCGCCAAGTCCAAGGTCTGAACGTTCCAAAAGTGGGCGGGGGCGCCGCTTGGCCGGCCCCCCGCCGGGAAGAGAAGCGGGGAATCACCCAATGCCGATGTACACACACACAATCGATCAGAAGGTCCATGCCTTCAACGGCCTGAAGGAACTGCTGGCCAAGGCGTCGCCCGCCCGTTCCGGCGACTACCTGGCCGGCATCGCGGCGGCCGACTACGAAGAGCGGGTGGCGGCCCAGATGGCGCTGGCCGAGGTGCCGCTGGCGCAGTTCCTGTCCGAAGCGCTCATTCCCTATGAAGAGGACGAGGTGACCCGGCTGATCATCGACCGCCATGACCGGCAGGCTTTCGAGGCGGTCGCCCACCTGACGGTCGGGGATTTCCGCAACTGGCTGCTCTCCGACCTGGCCTCCGAGGAGGCGCTGGCCCGCCTGGCCCCCGGCCTGACGCCGGAGATGGCGGCGGCCGTATCGAAGATCATGCGGGTGCAGGACCTCATCCTGGTGGCGAAGAAATGCCGCGTCGTGACGGCCTTCCGCACCACCGTGGGCCTGCCCGGGCGCTTGTCCACGCGGCTGCAGCCGAACCACCCGACGGATGATCCGGCGGGGGTGTCGGCCAGTCTGGTGGATGGCCTGATGTACGGAAGCGGCGATGCCGTGATCGGCATCAACCCGGCCACCGACAACGTGGGCGCGGTGATGACGCTGATCCACATGCTGGATGCGATCATCCAGCGCTATTCCATCCCGACCCAGTCCTGCGTGCTGACCCACGTGACGACCAGCATCGAGGCCATCAACCGTGGTGCGCCGCTGGACCTTGTCTTCCAGTCGGTGGCCGGCACCGAGGCCGCCAACCGCAGCTTCGGCATCAACCTGGGGATCCTGCGGGAGGGCCGGGAGGCTGCGCTGTCGCTCAAGCGGGGCACGGTGGGCAACAACGTCATGTATTTCGAGACCGGCCAGGGCAGCGCCCTGTCGGCCAACGCCCACCATGGGGTGGACCAGCAGACCTGCGAGGCGCGGGCCTATGCGGTGGCGCGGGCGTTCTCCCCCTTCCTGGTGAACACGGTGGTCGGCTTCATCGGGCCGGAGTATCTCTATGACGGCAAGCAGATCATCCGGGCCGGCCTGGAGGACCACTTCTGCGGCAAGCTGTTGGGCGTGCCGATGGGCTGCGATGTCTGCTACACCAATCACGCCGAGGCCGACCAGAACGACATGGACATGCTGTTGACCCTGCTCGCCGTGGCCGGCATCAACTTCGTGATGGGCATTCCCGGCTCGGACGACGTGATGCTCAACTACCAGACCACCTCCTTCCACGATGCGCTCTACGTGCGCAAGGTGCTGGGCGCCCGGCCCGCGCCGGAGTTCGAGGCCTGGTTGCAGGGGGTGGGCATCTTCTCGGGGGACGGGCGGATTCTCGCCGACAGGATGCCGGGCCTCTTCCTCGACAGCATCCGCAAGCTGGGAGCCTGAGATGAGCGACATCGTCACCAAGAATGGGTGGAACACCCTGACCCGCTTCACCCAGGCGCGGATTGCGCTGGGACGCGCCGGGACCAGCCTGCCCACCCGCCCGCACCTGGAGTTCCAGTTTGCCCACGCCCGGGCGCGCAACGCGGTGCATCACCCGCTGGACGAACAGACGCTCGGCGCGGCGCTGGATGCGCGAAGCCTGCGCAGCTTCGTGGTGCACAGCGCCGCGCCGGACCGGGCCACCTACCTGCAGCGGCCCGACCTGGGCCGGGTGCCGTCGGAGGCCTCGAAGGCCTGCCTGGGGGCGTTCGGTGCCGGCGGTTGCGATGTGGCCATCGTGGTGGTCGATGGCCTGTCGGCCTTCGCCATCGAGCAGAACGTGCTGCCCTTCCTCGACCTGCTCCTGCCGCAACTGGCCGCCAAGGGGCTCGCGGTGGCGCCGGTGGCGGTGGTCCGGCAGGGACGGGTGGCGATTGGCGACCCGATCGCCGCGGCCCTGGGGGCAAAGCTCGTCGTCGTGCTGATCGGCGAACGGCCCGGCCTCAGCTCCCCTGACAGCATGGGCATCTACATGACCTGGGCGCCCGCGCAGGGCACCACCGACGCCCAGCGCAACTGCATCTCCAACGTGCGGCGCGACGGGCTGCCCTACGACGAGGCGGTCTACAAGCTGATGTACCTGATCTCCGAAGCCTTCAGGCGTGGCATCTCCGGCGTCACACTCAAGGATGAGACCGCCTCGCCGGCCCGGTTGGCGGGAGGGGCGGGCAGCAACTTTCTTCTGGAATAGTCTCCGAGGGTCGATTGATACCTTTGGTTCGGGTTGAGGTCCTCCCCCTCAACCCTTTTTTTATGCGGCTTGATCCCGGAGGCAGCGGGTACGGGTGATATGCCTTCAGGGTATGTGTTGCAGGGGGATTTCCCGGGCCTGTATCCTGTTCCGCCACAGGACAATGGAAAGGGACAGGGATGCGATCACGCATGCCGCAGATCACGCCGTTCGGTTTTGCGTTGGCGGTTGCTGCGGCGGCGCTGATGGTGGTGGCGATCGCCGCCGGCATCCTCCTGGACGAGGAACGGGTGCTGAAGGAGGGCTGGGAGAACAACCGCCTCCATGCCCTCGGCCTGGCGGAGCACGTGGCGCGCTCCATCGACAGCGTGGAACTGCTGCTGGAGAACGTCCAGGAAGACCTGACCGCCAAGGCCTGGTGGACCTGGCCGGATTCCCGGGAGGGGTACCAGTACCTGCAAGGCCGCCTGACGGTGCACCTGCCCCAGCTGCGCCATCTGCTCATCTTCGACGCCAGCGGCAAACAGCGCCATGTGAGCTTTGCGGCGGGCTTCAAGCCCGTCACGGTGACGGACCGGCCCTATTGGAGCCAGTTTCCCGAGGGCGCCCGGCAGGCCAGCTTCGGCCCCTACGTGGGGCGCAATACCGGCCGCCTCACCTATGCCCAGATCCGTCGCCTGGAGTTCCAGGACGGGCGCTTCGCCGGCATCCTGATGGGGGCCATGGAACACGGCTATTTCGAGGCCTATTGCCAGTCGCTCCTCAACTACCGCAGCCTGATCGGCGCCCTGGTCAACCGCAGTGGCGAGATCATCGCCCACTGCCGCAAGTCGGCCGACAGGCCGGACAGCGTGCAGAAGATCCAGACGCTGATCCCGGAGGCCGCCATCGCCCGGGCCACGGAGATCCGCCCGGACATGCCCCTCGAGGGCAAGGATTACCTGCTGGCCGTGGTGCCCGTGGCGGGTTACGACAATCTGCGGGTGGTCACCGCGGTGCGCAAGGACGACGCTCTGGCGGGCTGGCGGGAGCGGGTCGAGCAGTTCCTGCTGCTGGCTGCCCTGGGCGGTGCGCTGCTGGCCTGCGCGGGCGTGCTGATCCGGCGCCAGTTCAACAGCCTGAAGGCCATGACCCGGGAGCTCGAGTCCCACGGTCGGGGACTGGAGGCGCAGATCCGGGAGCGCACCCGCGAGCTGAGCATCGCCAAGGAAAAGGCGGATGCGTCCAATGTGGCCAAGAGCGCCTTCCTGGCCAACATGAGCCACGAGATCCGCACGCCGCTGCACGGCATCATCGGCATGGCCCATCTGATCCGCCGCCGCGGCCTGTCGCCGGAGCAGGCGCTGCGCCTGGGGACGCTGGAAACCTCCGCCGACCACCTGCTGAACGTGATCGACGCGATCCTCGACCTGTCGAAGATCGAAGCCGGCAAGCTGGATCTGGAGGCCCTGCCGGTAAGCCCCCTGGTGGTGATCGACGAAACCGTGACGATGCTCGAGGAGACGGCGCGCAGCAAGCAGCTGACCCTGGAGTGGCGCGCCGGGCCCCTGCCGGACAATCTGCTGGGCGATGCCGGGCGCCTGCGCCAGGCCCTGATCAACTATGCCAACAACGCGATCAAGTTCACCCCTTCGGGGCGCATCGTCCTGAACGTGCATGTGCTCGAGGATCGCCCCGAAGATGCGCTGCTGTGCTTCGAGGTGAGTGACACGGGCATCGGCATCGAGCCCGATGTGCTCCCGCGCCTGTTCGCCAGCTTCGAGCAGGCGGACACCTCCACCACCCGCAAGTACGGCGGCACCGGCCTGGGGCTGGCCGTCACCCGCCGCCTGGCGGAGCTGATGGGCGGCCGTGTCGGCGCCTACAGTACGCCGGGGCAGGGCAGCACCTTCTGGTTCACTGCCCGTCTGGCCAAGCAGGCACCGGGCGCGCAGCCCCGGGCCGGGGCAACGGCGGGGTGCCCCGCCGAGACCCTGCGCAAGCACCATGCGGGCGCGCCGATCCTGGTCTCCGAGGACAATGCGGTCAACCGGGAGGTGGCGCGGGCGCTGCTTGAGGATGTGGGGCTCGAGGTCGATTTCGCCGAGGATGGCCTGCAGGCCCTGGCGATGGTGGAGGCCCGCCGCTACGCCCTGGTGCTGATGGACATGCAGATGCCCAACATGGACGGCGTGGAAGCCACCCGGCGGCTCCGCGAGCGCCGCTCCGCCGCCGAGTTGCCCATCGTGGCCATGACGGCCAATGCCTTCGGCGAGGATCGCGCCCAGTGTCTTGCGGCAGGGATGAACGACTTCATCACCAAGCCGGTGGATACGCTCATCCTCTACGCGACCCTGGTCAAGTGGCTGGAGCCGCGCAGCTGAACTGCGTCCCCTGTGTCGTCGCCGGCCCGCGGGCGGCAGGCCGGACAGGGGGAGTTTGATGTTCCTTAAGGAGACATGCCATGGGAAATCCGGTGGGCTGGTTCGAGATCTACGTTGATGACATGGCCCGGGCGCGGGCCTTCTACGAGGCGATGCTGGGTGTGACGCTGACGCCCCTGGAGAGCCCGGGCATCGAGTTGTGGGCCTTTCCCATGGATGCCGCGATGTATGGCGCATCGGGCGCCCTGGCGCGGATGGAGGGTTTCAGCGCCGGGCGCAACAGCGTGCTGGTCTACTTCAGCTGTGCCGACTGTGCGGTGGAGGCGGCCCGGGCGGTGGCCGCCGGTGGGCAGCTCCAGAGGGCCAAGATGTCCATCGGGCAGTACGGCCACATCGCCCTGCTGATCGATACCGAGGGCAACATGATCGGCCTGCATTCCATGGGGTGACGGCAGGCGGCCGGATGCCGGCGCTGGAAGTGAAAGGGGAGAAAGTGGCGAAAGTGCTGTTGGTGACTGGTGGGTCGCGGGGGATCGGGGCGGCGGTGGCGCGGCTGGGCGCGGCACAGGGCTATGTGGTGGCGATCAGTTACGTGCGCAATCAGGCTGCCGCCGGGGCCGTGGTGGCGGACATTGTCGAAGGCGGCGGCCGGGCCCTGGCAATACAGGCCGACGTGGCGCAGGAAGGCGACGTGCAGCGCCTGTTCCGGGAAGTCGATGCCGCCTGCGGACCCCTGTCGGCACTCGTGAACAACGCCGGGGTGCTGGAGACCCAGATGCGTGTGGAAGACATGGATGCGGCGCGTATCCAGCGGGTGTTTGCCACCAACGTGACCGGCAGCTTCCTGTGCGCGCGGGAGGCGGTGCGCCGCATGTCCACCCGCCGCGGTGGCGGGGGTGGGGCCATCGTCAATGTGTCGTCGCGGGCGGCCCGGCTGGGCTCGCCAGGGGAGTACGTGGACTACGCGGCATCCAAGGCGGCGATCGATACGCTCACCCTGGGACTGGCCCGGGAGGTGGCGGCAGAAGGCATCCGCGTCAATGCGGTGGCGCCGGGCATCATCGACACGGAGATCCATGCCCGCGGCGGTGATCCGGGGCGGGTGGCGCGGGTGAAGGAAGGCATTCCCATGAAGCGCGGCGGTCAGGCGGAGGAGGTGGCCAGGGCGGTCCTCTGGCTGCTGTCCGACGAAGCCTCCTACTCCACCGGGGCGATCCTCGATGTGGCGGGCGGGCGCTGAAGTCTGCCGGGCGCTATAACAGTAGGGCGGGTGTGTGGCCTGTGATGGAGAGGAGCCTTGGGATGAAGCTGGATGGCGTGCGTGGGGGCTTGCTGCGTTACCTGGGGCTGCTGGCGGTGCCGGGCATTCCCTGCTTCTGCTGGTATGCGCTGGGCGGCGCCGGGGATGCCGGCAGCGGCTTCCGGGCCCTGGCGCTGATCGCCTATCCCCTTGCCCTGCTCGGCGTGGGGGGCATTGCGATGGCGCTCTTGGCCCGGCGCAGGAATGACGCCGCCAAGGCGCGCGAACCTGATTCCAGATGATTCACCTCGAACACGCCAGTGGCCCGTCGTGGCCGCTCGAAGGGGGCTGATGGGGCCGCTGCCGGATGGGGTCAGCTTCTGGATGGGTCGAGAACGCGTTCGATCCGGCGGTCTGGAATAAGCCAGACCAGCGCCACCACTACGTAAATGGCCAGGGCCGCCCATTCGACGTAAAACGACAGGCAGATGGCCAGGAAGTAGAAGAGCGGAGACAGCTTGCCCTTCCAGTCACCCCCGACCGCGCGTTTCACGAGTGAATTGGCACCGTCCGTTGCAATGATGCGCTGCTCCAGCACGAAGTAGGCGATGGCCGCCATCAGGAGAACAAACCCATATGCGGCGGATGGCAGGGCTTCAAAGTGGTTCTCGCCCATCCATCCGGTGGCGAAGGGAAGCAGCGACAGCCAGAAGAGCAGATTGAGGTTGGCCCAGAGCACGCCGCCCGAGACGCCTTTTGTGGCGTGCAGCAGGTGATGGTGATTGTTCCAGTAGATGCCCACGTAGATGAAGCTCAGCAGGTAGCTCAGGAAGCTGGGGAGCAAGGGAGTTAACGCCTCGATGGTTGATCCATGCGGAACCTTCAATTCGAGCACCATGATGGTGATGATGATGGCCAGCACGCCATCGCTGAAAGCTTCAAGGCGACCTTTTCCCATTGCGAGCCCTATGAAAAGTGATTTGTCCGGGTGATCCCACGTCCTCGCCCATGGGGGCGATTCTGCACAACATCGTCAAACCAGGCCAGCATGAACACGGCAGCCTCTGCCCGCCACCTCTCCCAATCCTTCCTTGCAGGCCTCGTCGGCTTGCGGAAGCCTGCGGTTGTTCAAATCTACATCGATGCCGCCTCTCCGGGGCCCGCACCGACCTCGCTCAAGAACGAGGCGGGGTCGGGGCGGGCGAAAGGGTGTGAGGCTCAGCGGCGGCGCAGCATGAAGCCGGTGAGGCCCAGCAGTGCCAGGGCCAGGCTGGCGGGTTCCGGGATCTGCTGGGCGACGAAGCCGGGGAGGACATCGCCGGTGATGCCGAACACGAAGAACAGGTTGGGGTTGGCGGTGTCGATGCCCTGCACCTTGGCCATGTCCAGGAAGTCGTTGTCGTTGGCGACGATCAGGGTGTGCTGCCAAACGCCATCCACCAGCACGTCGGGGCCGAAGGCCAGGCCCTCGATCTTGGCCGGGATGGTCCGGTCGGTGTAGCCGTTGGCCTTGAGCAGGGCCACCAGGTCCACGAACAGGGTCTTGCCCACGGCCTTGGCGGCCAGGGCCGCTTCGCCGGTGAGGGCGCCCACGTCCTGGGCGCCGCTGAGGTCCACCCGGTAGAGCTTCTTCTGCACGGCCTTGGAGTCGTCGCCGAGGCCCTTGCCGTCCCGTTCGTCGATGATGAATTCGTGGTCGTTGATGGCCACGATCTCGCTGATGCTGCCGTACTTGGGCTTGGCGACGGTGCCGATGTTGTCGAGCTGGTAGGCGTACTCATGGGTGACCTTGCCGGTGGCGAGGTCCACGGTGACGATGCGCACCGTGCTGGCGGCGGTGCCGCCGTCCTGGGCCAGGGGGCTCTGCATGACGCCGACCAGGGTCTTGCCGTCGGGGGTGATGGCGAGGCCCTCCATGCCCTTGTTGGTGACGCGGCCGCTGGTGTTGGCGGCGATCTCGGCTGTCTCGGTGGCGGCCGGGTTGGCCACGGCGAACTTCTCCGGCAGGGTGATCACGCCGGTGCGCTCGCCGGTGCTGCGGTCGAAGCGGTAGATGTAGGGGCCGTATTCGTCGGAGATGTAGACGCTCTTGCCGTCGGCGGCGACGCGGATGCCCTCCAGGTCGAGGCGGGCGTTGTCCGGGTTGGTGGACAGGCCGGTGGCGAAGGCGTCGGAGCGGCCGGTGAAGTAATTGACGCCGCTGCCGGGGAGCGCCGGGGCGCTGCCGTAGTTCAGCGCGGTGCTGCTGGAGAGCAGGGTGGTGGCGTTGAGCACCGGGCTCAGGCTGGCCACGCTGCCGGCGCTGAAGGTGGTGGTGCTGAGGCCCAGGTCCATAGTCTGGAAGCGGGGGATCCAGCTGGTGGTGTTGTCCACGGCGCTGTTCCAGGCGGTGGCGTTGGGGCCGCGGTCGGGGGTCAGCAGGAAGGTGTTGCCGCCCGCCCAGGCAATGCCGGAGCCCAGGCCGCCGAGGGTGTTGGCGGCGGCGCCGTTCTCGAGGGTGCCGGTGAGGCCGGACAGGTCGGTGCCGCTGATCTGGCCGATGCCGATGAGGGCGATGCCAGCATGGGCGGCCGGGGCCGACAGGGCGAGGGCTGCCGGGACGAGCACGGCGAGGAGGCGTTGGGTGAACATTGGGGAGCTCCGGATTCGGTTGGACTAAACCCGGGAAAGCTACCCAGTGCGTGTTACATGCCGGTGAAACGGGGCTCAACCCCCGCTGAGGGCCTGGACGATGATCAGTTCGCCGGCGGGGTCGAGGGCCTGGCCCAGGTCGAAGACCTGCACGCCGCCCGCAAAGAAGCGGATGTGCCGGCGGATGCGGCCCTGCTCGTCGATCATGCGGAAGCGGACGCCCGGATGGCGCCGGTCGAGGTCGGTCAGGACCTCGGCCAGGGTGGCGCCGTCGGCCTCGGCCCGGGCGCCGCCGGTGTAGCTGTGCAGGGCGCTGGGGATGAGGATCTTCACGCTGCGGACCGCCAGGCGGTTTCCAGGGCGTAGATCTCGGGCAGGTGGCGGGCCAGGCACTCCCACTGCCGCCCTTCGTCGCGGCTCATCCACAGCTCGCCGCTGCTGGTGCCGAAATACAGGCCCACCGGGTCGTGGCTGTCGGCGCTCATGGCCTGGCGCTTGACGGTCCACCAGGCCTGCCCGGCGGGCAGGCCCTGGTCCAGCCGCTGCCAGCTGGCGCCGGCGTCCCGAGTGCCGTAGACCGCCGGCTTGCCGTCCGGGCTGGTGCGTGGCCAGACGTCGGTGCCATCCATCGGAAAGACCCAGGCGCAGTCGGCGTCGCGGGGATGCACCACCATCGGAAAGCCGATGTCGCCCACCGCGGCGGGCATGTTGCGGCCGATGCGCAGCCAGGTGTCCGAGGGGCGGTCGAGGCGATAGATGCCGCAGTGGTTCTGCTGGTAGAGGCGGTCCGGGTTGCTCGGGCAGAGCCGCACGCAATGGGGGTCGTGGAAGGTGATGTCGGCGGGGTCGAAGCCGTCCACCACCTGCATGCCGCCGACCAGGGGCCGGAAGCTGTGGCCCCGGTCGGTGGATTCGTGGACACCACCGCCGGACATGGCGATGTACAGGTGGGCCGGGTCCCGCGGGTCGACGATGATGGAGTGCAGCTTGGGTCCGTTGGGCGTGCCGTCCTGCACGCTGCCCATCCAGGCGCGGTACTGGGGGTCGTCGTTGATGGTCGAGGCCGGCGCCCAGGTGTCGCCGCCGTCGTCGGAGCGGAACAGGCCCTGGGGCGAGGTGCCGGCGTACCAGACATCGGGCTCGCTGGCATGGCCCGGCGTCAGCCAGAACGTATGGTCCACCGCGCGCCCCGGCTGGCCGGCGGGTGCGGGGGCGAAGGCCGGAGGCCGGGCTGCCTCCTGCCAGCTGCGGCCGAAGTCGGTGGAACGGAAGAGGGTGGGGCCCAGGTGGCCGGTCCGAGCGGCGGCGAGCAGGGTGCGCCCGTCACGGGGGTCGAGCATCAGGTGGTGGATGCTGTGGCCCAGGAAGTGGGGGCCGTCCACCCGCCACTGGCGGCGTCCGGCATCGGCATGGAAGAGCCAGGCGCCCTTGCGGGTGGCGACCAGCAGAACGGTGTGTTGAGCCATGACCCTCTCCTCCTGGAATGGCGGTGCACCCGACCGAGGTGATGATGATGCACCCATCGGAGGGCAGGAGGCAAAGCCTCCCGCACCACTGGCAAGGGGAGGGGGCGCTCAGGCCTCGGCGTCTTCCGCTTCGCGCTCTTCCTGCTGCAGGGCCCACATCTGGGCGTAGGCGCCGCCGCGGGCGAGCAGTCCGGCGTGGCTGCCGCGCTCGAGGATGTGGCCCTGGTCCAGCACGATGATCTCATCGGCGTTCATCACGGTGGACAGGCGGTGGGCGATGACCAGGGTGGTGCGGCCGCGGGCGGCGGCGTCGAGCTGGGCCTGGATGGCCTTCTCGGTCTTGGAGTCGAGGGCCGAGGTGGCTTCGTCGAAGATCAGGATGTCGGGGTTCTTCAGCAGGGTGCGGGCGATCGCCACGCGCTGCTTCTCGCCCCCCGAGAGCTTGAGCCCGCGCTCGCCGACGCGGGTCTCCCAGCCGTCGGGCAGGCGGGCGATGAAGTCCTGCAGCTGGGCGGCGCGGGCGGCGGCCTCCACCTCCTCGCGGCTGGCCTCGGGGCGGCCGTACTGGATGTTGTAGAACAGGGTGTCGTTGAACAGCACGGTGTCCTGGGGAACGATGCCGATGGCGGCCCGCAGGCTGTCCTGGGTGAGCTGGCGGATGTCCTGCCCGTTGATGCGCACGGCGCCCTGCTGCACGTCATAGAAGCGGAACAGCAGCCGCGCCAGGGTGGACTTGCCGGAGCCGGAATGCCCGACCACCGCCACCGTGCGCCCGGCCGGGATGGTGAAGTCCACCCGGTGCAGGATCGGGCGTGAGGGGTCGTAGGCAAAGCCCACCTGGTCGAAGCGCACCTCGGCCGGCCCGCGGGCCAGGGCGTGGGCCCCGGGGGCGTCGGCGACCTCCCGGTGGGTGCCCATCAGGCCGAACATGCGCTCGATGTCGGTGAGCGCCTGGCGGATCTCCCGGTACAGCACGCCGAGGAAGTTGAGGGGGATGTAGAGCTGGATCAGGAAGGCGTTGACCAGCACCAGGTCACCGAGGGTCATGCTGCCCCGGGACACCCCCAGGGCGGCCCGCCACATCATGGCCGTGACGCCCACCGCGATGATCGCCGCCTGCCCCATGTTGAGGAGGGACAGGGACTTCTGGTTGGTGATCTGGGCGGCGGTCCACTTCTTCAGCTCGGTGTCGTAGCGGCGGGTCTCGAAGGCTTCGTTGTTGAAGTACTTGACCGTCTCGTAGTTGATCAGGCTGTCGATGGCCCGGGCGTTGGCGGCGGAGTCCAGCTCGTTGGCCTGGCGGCGCAGGGCGGTGCGCCAGTTGGTGACCTTGAAGGTGAAGGTGACGTAGAGCACCAGGGTGACCAGGGTGATGATCGCAAAGCTGGGTTCGTACTTCACCAGCAGGATGCCGATGACCAGGCTGATCTCCACGAAGGTGGGCAGGATGGAGTACAGCGTGTAGCTGATCAGCGAACCGATCGAGCGGGTGCCCCGTTCGATGTCGCGGGTCAGCCCGCCGGTCTGGCGTTCGAGGTGGAAGCGCAGGGACAGGGCGTGCAGGTGCCCGAAGACCTGCAGCGAGATCTCGCGCACGGATTCCTGGGTGACCCGCGCGAACACGATCTCCCGCAGCTCGGTGAACAGGGAGGTGGAGAAGCGCAGGGCCCCGTAGGCCACCAGCAGGGCGGCGGGCACCACGATGACGGCCTGCTCGCGGGTGATGTCGAGTCCGTCCACCAGCTGCTTGAAGATCAGCGGCACGGTGACGTTGGCGAACTTGGCCGAGATCAGGCAGCCGAGGGCGAACAGCACCCGCCACTTGTAGGCCCACAGGTAGGGGATCAGCTTCTTGATGGTCTGCCAGTCGTGGCGGTCGCCGCTGGCGGGCAGGGCCGGGGGGCCGGAGGGGGCACGTCGCAAGGTGATGTCCTGGAAAGAGGGTCAGTCGGGGCGCAGCCCGTCCGTGGCGAGGCGCAGGGCCAGGCCGATGAAGAGGATGCCGCACAGCCGGTCGAGCCAGGGGCCGAGCCGCGGACGGCGGGCCAGCAGGGCGCCGATGCGCCCGGCCGTCAGGGCCAGGCTGCCGAAGATCAGGACGGTCTGGGCTGCGAAGAGCAGGCCGAGCACACCCATCTGCAGGCTGATGCTGCCGCGCGCCGGGTCGGCGAACTGGGGCAGGAAGGCCAGGAAGAACAGGCCGACCTTGGGGTTGAGGGCATTCGCCAGGAAACCCCGTCGCAGATCCCGCAGCCCGGACCGGGGCTGCCCGGCGGAGGAGGGGGCGATGCCGCCATGGCTGCGCAGGGCCTGCACGCCGAGCCACACCAGGTAGGCCGCGCCGGCCAGCTTGACGGCCAGCAGCAGCCCGGCGGAGCTGCGGATCAGCGCCGCGATGCCCAGGGTGGCCCAGGCGATGTGGGTGAGGCAGCCGGCCGCGCAGCCCATGCCGAAGGCGAAGGCGGCGCGGCGCCCGCGCGCCAGCCCCAGGCCGATCACCATCAGGTTGTCGGGGCCGGGGGCCAGGGTGATCAGGACGGAAAGACCAAGAAAGGCGAGGAGGGTGTCGAGGCTGGGCATTACGCCCGATTCTCGGCGGGCCGGGCGGGGGAGTCAATGATGCCGTGGGGCACCGGCGCGCGCCGCCGGGCGGGGGGCCGCCCGGCCGGAGGGATCAGTGCATGTGACCGGCATCCGCGTGACACAGGGCGGACGGGTCGTTCATGGCCGCCGTGCCCATCTGCTGCAGGTTGTCGAGGACCCGCATGGAGGCCCGTTCCATGATGTCGAGCTGGCTCAGCACGCCAGCCATGTCGGAGGAAGCATGGGCTTCCAGGGCGGCCACGCCGGCGCGGTGCACCTCGATATGCGGCGACTCGATCTCCCGGTAGCCGCTCAGCTTGCTGAAGCAGGCGCGGCCCTCACCCTCGTAATACCACTTGCCGAGGCGGCAGCCGGTGTGGGTGGCCAGCTCGCCGGCACGCAGGTCGAGCAGCCCGAACACCGCCAGGTAGATGCGGAACTTGAAGACGATGTGGTCGATCTTGGCCACCTCGACGAAGCTCTTCATGGCACTGCCGGCGATCACGCCCTCCATGTTGCCCGACAGGCTCATCAGCAGCTTCATGTCCTCGGTGGCCTTCTGGCCCCGCTCGCTGAAGCGGCCGGCTGCCTGGGACAGGCTCTCCATGCTGTTGCGGGCACGGGTCGAGTCCTCGCGGATGCGGGTGACCAGGGTCGAGATCTCGGCGGTGGCGGTGGAGGTGCGTTCGGCCAGCTTGCGGACCTCGTCGGCCACCACGGCGAAGCCACGGCCGGCTTCCCCCGCGCGGGCAGCCTCGATGGCCGCATTGAGGGCCAGCAGGTTGGTCTGGTCGGCCACCCCGTGGATCAGCTTGACGATGGCGCTGATCTCGTCCGCGCGCTGGGCCAGGGCGTCCACTTCCCGTGCCGAGTTCTCGGATTCGGCGGCCAGCCGCTGCAGGTTCTCGGCGATCTCGGTGGTCGCCTGGCCGCTGGTCTGGGAGACATGGGAGGCCTCGACGGCCTTCACCTTCTCGTCCCGCAGCAGCCCGGCCATCTCGGCCAGGCTGCCCTGGGCGCCGGACAGGGAGTTGCCGAATTCCGCCATGCGCTCGACGACCGACAGCAGATCGTGGCAGCGGCGCTCTTTGTCAGAGTGAGTGAGGCGGAGTGCGTCAACTTCGCCTCGCAGGGCATCGATGTCACCCCGCAGCGCCTGTTCCTGGTTGCGGCTGGCCTGCAGGTCGTTCTGAAGTTGCTCGTATTGCTTCCGGTTGATCCACATGGGTGTGCTCTGCTCTTTTCTTATCGATTGAATTCCGGCGGGCTCTGTATGGGCGTCGGGCGGTGCTGCAGTGCATTACGGCAGCGCTACGGGTTTCTTGGTAATAGTTCACAATTCTTTTATGAGAATTTGACATAAGTCAGAAGATCGGCCCGGCTGGTGCCGGGATTGTCGTGTCCTGTGGCGAACCCGACAAAAGCCGGGCCGACCCTGCCGGCGGACCCGCCCCAGGCCTGCCCGGCGACGCGGCGGAGGCCTTTGCCGGCGGGGGGCAGCGGACAAGACGGGGGGATGCCAGCGCCCGGCACTGATCTTGCTGATGCAGCAGGAATACCTCTTTCTTGTCAGCCCATGCCCCCCTCCGCCCACATGACCGCCAGGCCTCCCGCCAGTCTTGAAGCTGGTGAGGTGGTCGGTGTTTACCAGCGCCGCACCAAGCACCACTTTGCTGCCTTTGCGGCGGGCCCGACCACGCTGGACTGGGATGCCCGCCCTGAGCCCTTCCGCCACTACGCGGGGGCCCCGGTCATTCCCCTGGCGTTGGCCAGGGCCGCTGAACTGACGGCGCCGCCGGTGCGGCCCGCGGTGGCCGATCTGGCCGCCCTGGGAGCCCTGCTGCACCTCTCCTTCGGTCTGACCGCCTGGAAGTCGCTGGGGCCCGATCGCTGGGCGCTGCGGGCCAATCCTTCGAGCGGCAACCTGCATCCGGTGGAGGTCTATGTGCTGGCGGCCGGGCTGCCGGAGATCGCCGATGGCCTGTACCACTACCTTCCGGACCGCCATGCCCTCGAGTTGCGGGCGCGCCATCCCCGGCCCTTTGCTGCGGGCCGTGCGCTGGCCATCGGGCTGAGCACGGTCATGTGGCGCGAGGCCTGGAAGTATGGCGAGCGGGCGTTCCGGTACTGCCAGCTGGATACCGGCCATGCCATTGGCGCGCTGCAGTACGCCGCCGCCTTGCTGGGTTGGCGTCCGGTGGAGCAGGGGCGGGTCGGAACGGACACGCTGGCCGCCCTGCTGGGGGTGGATCGGGCCGCCGAATTCCCCGGCCGGCGCGCCGATGTGAGCCACGAGGAGGCGGAGGTGTTGCTGTCCCTTGATCTGGGCGAGCGGCCGGCTGTGGCAGACCCCGTGGCGCTGCGGGCGGTGAGCCGCGCGGCGGACTGGCAGGGGGTGGCCAGCGAGATCGACCGGTTCCCGATGTTCCGCTGGCCTCTTGTCGACGAGGTGGCGCTGGCCACCCGGCGCGCCGACGACTGCGCCCTGCCACCCGTGGTCGGCGCGCCGGGTGGCC
>WBTZ01000241.1 GCA_009026175.1 Zoogloea sp.
CCCGGAAACATCTAACCGCTCCAGGCGCACGCCATCCGGCGCATCCCAGTGGGCCAGGACCCGCCCGCCATAGGCATCGTGCACGTCCAAGCCACGCTCCCCGAGCACCCACACCTGCCGCGCCTCCCGCTGCAGGTGCACGGCCACCACCGGGCCACGCCCCTTGCTGCGCAACGTGGCCAGCGGGGTGATCGCCCGACGGCTGAGATCCATCACGCGGACTTCTGTACTCCCCGGCGGCACCAGAAGAACCCATTGGAGTTCCGGCACATGGACTGCCATGCCCGCCGCCCCGGCAACACCCGGCAGCAGCAACAAGGACGACGTGAGGAGCAGGTGCAGACAGCGCTTCAGCATGGCGGGACGCCTTTTCAAAGGACCGGAGAAAACCTGACAATACCGAACACCCTGCCAGCCACACAGATACACTATTCAAACAAACCAGCTGGCTGTACCGGCCCATCCGATCAGATTGGCCCGGTGCTCTGACCAACACACCTGCCCTCTCGCCCATGCTGCAGATAACCCTTTCTCCCGACCTCCCCACCCCGCTGGTGGACCAGATCGTCCAGGCCATCCGCACCCGCATCGACGACCGCGTGCTGCGCCCGGGCGCCCGCCTGCCGCCGATCCGGCAGTTCTCCGAGCAATACGGTGTATCCCGCTTCACGGTGGTCGAGGCCTATGACCGGCTGGTCGCCCTCGGCCATTTGCAGTCGCGCCGCGGCTCGGGCTTCTACGTGGCGAGCCGTCCCCTGCCCACCCCGTCAGCCCGCCCCGGCGACGTGATCGAGCGCGCCATCGATGCCACCTGGCTGATGCGGGAGATGGCCCTGGACGGCCCCGACCGGGTGCTGGCAGGAGCGGGCAGCCTGCCGGCAGCCTGGCTCGACGAGGCCGGCGTGCTGCGTGCCCTGCGCACCCTGACCCGGCGCAAGGACCTGCGGCCGGTCAGCTACGGCGCCCCCCAGGGCTACGCACCCCTGCGGGCCCAGCTGCAGGTCCGGCTGGCGGAGATCGGCATCGGCGCCACCGCGGGGCAGATCGTCCTCACCTACGGCATCCACCAGGCCCTCGACATCGTCTGCCGCTACTTCCTGAAGCCGGGCGACTGCGTACTGGTGGACGACCCGGGCTACTGGAACCTGTTCGGCAACCTGCGGCTCTACGGCGTAGCCCTGGTGGGCGTCCCGCGTACGCCGGAAGGCCCCGACGTGCGCGCCCTCGAAGCCCTGCTGGCGGAGCACCAGCCGCGCCTGTTCTTCACCCATTCGGTGCTGCACAACCCGACGGGGTGCAGCCTGTCCCCGGCCAACGCCTTCCGCATCCTGCAGCTCGCCGAGAAGCACGACTTCATGGTGGTGGAGGACGACATCTACGGCGACATCGCGCCCAACGCCGCCACCCGCCTCGCCAGCCTCGACCAGCTGTCCCGGGTGATCTACACCGGCAGCTTCTCCAAGACCATCTCCGGCAACCTGCGGGTGGGCTTCCTGGCCTGCCGGCCCGACCTGGCCCACCTGCTCACCGACGTGAAGATCGTTTCGATGATGTCGTCCGCGGAGCTGTCGGAGCAGCTGATCCACCAGCTCCTCACCGACGGTCATTACCGGAAGCTGCTGGAGCGCCTCAAGGGACGCCTGATGGACGCCACTGGCCGCAGCCTGCGGATGCTCGAACGGGTCGGGCTGCAGGCCGACCCCGAGCCGGCCGGCGGCGTCTTCGTCTGGGCCCGCATCCCGGGCCTGACCGACAGTGCTGAACTGGCCCGGCAAGCCGCCCGGGAGAACATCGTGCTGGCCCCCGGCAGCGTGTTCCGCCCGCAGGGGCAGCCTTCCAGCTACCTGCGCTTCAACGTCGGCTTCAGCGACGACCCGCGGCTGGAAGGCTTTCTGGCCCGGGCCCTGGATGCCGGCCTGCCTGCGAACAGCAGCACAGTGCCAACTAGATCACACCTGGCGGCACAGTCGAGGTAAAGATCCCTGCCAGCTCACCGTTACCAGTGCTCGTGCCTTGAAGACGCAGCCCGCGCTCCGGCACATATAATTCCCCGACTGCCGCCGGAGACTTTCGTGACAGACAACCCGCTTACCGCGCCCCAACTCGGAACCATGGTCGACTGGCAAGCCCTCGAGGCTCAGTTCAAGGGCAAGACCCGCTTCGTCACCGGCCTGGCAGAAAAAGCGCTCAAGCAATACCGCGCCAGCGCCGAACAGTTGCATGCCATGGCTGCAGGTTCAGGCGACTACCCTGAGATTTCGTTTCTGGCGCACAGCATCAAGGGGACCGCAGGCACCCTCAAGGCCAACCTGGTCCACAACCAGGCCGCCGAGACCGATCTCGCCGCCCGGGCGGCACGCCCCGAGTGCAGGGCCATGGCCGGCGACCTGGCCGAGCTGCTGGAGGCCCTGATGGTCGAGCTGGAGGCCAGAATCCGCAATCAGCCTGCCTGAGCCGGGCTCCCGACCAAAAGCAGAAGGGGCGACCTGAACAGTCGCCCCTTCTGCTTTTCAGGACTGGCGGGCCCCCGGCCCGCCCTTCCTCAGCGGGATTCCTTGATCAACCGCCCGCGCACCGACTGCACCGGCCGCGCATTCATGGGGTACAGGCGCGAGAAGATGGCGATCTGCTCGGCAGAGAGCTGGGCCGGCTGCTTCATCACCATCCACAACACCCCCTCACTGCAGGGCGGCGTCGTCAGAGACCCCATATAGGTGTAATAAGCCCGGTTTTCCGGCAGCAGCTGGTTCAGATCGATGACCACGCCCTCGGGGGAATAATCCACGTTCTTCTCCAGGGGCAGGTTGTTCCAGAGGGTCTGCACCAGTGAATGCGCCTGCCCGCGCTCCAGCAGCACCGCCACCACGGCCAGACGCCCGTCCAGATCCTTGTGCACCAGATGCACCACCATGTCGAAGCCGCGACCGTTGATGCGCTCTTCGGACGGACGGTGGAAATGGAACTGGACCAGGTCATACATCCGCCCCATCACCGCCATGGTGTTGCCCTGCCCCAGGTTTACCTGGACGGTATGACCATTGTCGATGATGCGGAAATTGGACACCTTGTAGTCGAAGCGGATCGGCTCCAGTTCGACCTTGATGCCCTCGCGGATATCGATCGGCGACTGGCGCTCGCCCACATTGCACAACTGCCACTCCGGCTTGAGCATGCCCCAGTTGGGCGGCCCGCTCTCGCCATCGTAGGTCCAGTGGATATCGTGGTGCGCCAGCGGCGTACCCGCCGCCGCCCCGCCGTGGCCCACACCGGTAGCCACGGCCACCGAAGGAGAACGGACGATCCGGGGCCTGGGCCGCGGCGGAGGGACATAGACGGGTACCCGGCTGACTTCCGGCGGTGCCGCTTCGGCCCGCGGCGCAGGCCGCTCGACCGGCTCGGCCTTGGGCGGCGGGGCCGGCTTGTCGATGAAGTTCTTGCGGATCGGGATGGTCGGCTGCTCCTCGGCCGCCTGCCCCTTGCCTTCGGACACGCGGGTCACGGTCGCCTTGTCGGCCCCCTTGGCGGGGCGGTAATCCGCCGCCCGCAGGTCAGGCTTGGCCTGGGCACTCTGGGCCGCCTTCGAAGCGTTCCTGGCGAGTTGCGAGATATCCGTCGCCCCACCGCCGGCAGGCTTGCACACGTCGCGCCACAGCTTCTCATCCACGCTGCCCGGCGCCACGGCCACGTCCTTCTCGATCTTGACCTTCTCGTCCTTCAGGACCGCAGAGTCCGCGTCCAGATAAACCCGCTTGATGGTTGCGAAGGTCTGGTTGCGGCAGTCGTAGCGGTTGAGGGCCTTCACCGTGGTGTAGCCCGCCGCCTCGGCCTCGGCCTCGGACAGCACGATGCGGCCCCAGGCCACCTTGGTGCCGGGGTCGGACTGAAGGACGCTGGCCCGATCGAGTTCGATGGTGCGCTTCTTGTCGGACGCAACGGTCTGCCAGTCGGCCGCAAACACGGAAGTCGTGCCGGCCAGCAGCAAGAGCGCAGCAACGGGTCGCATGCTTGAACGCATGTTTTCTTCTCCGGAAGAGTGCAGGGCCATGCAAGGCCCGAATGCCAACCATTTCGGCATCGCGGGCCAAAAGCTTTAGCCGGCGCCCCTCTCAAGTGCCAGCCCCTTCTTTGAAAAGGGTTTTTCAAAATGTGGCAAACCACAAAAACCCCCGAAGAATCTTGCGTTTAGGATGCGCTTCCAGTAATTTGCGGGCCATACGTTAGGGGTGCCGGTGTGCTGCGACGCACGGCTGAGACTTACCCTCCGAACCTGATCCGGGTCATGCCGGCGTAGGGAAACGTGGCTCCTGCCGCCTTTCCCACTCCCGGCGGCCCTCCCCAAAGGAGCCTTCATGAACGCCACCGACAAATTCCTCGCTGCCTCCGCCCATGTGGACGAGGCCGCCGTAGCGCCGCTGCCCAATTCCCGCAAGATCTACATCGAAGGCTCCCGCCCGGACATCCGCGT
>WBTZ01000242.1 GCA_009026175.1 Zoogloea sp.
GTCCGCGCCGGCTGTGGGCGGGGTTTGGGGGCGTCCGCATGCAGGGTCTTGCGCAGGCGCTTCCAGCCGATCACCGTCGAACTGCCGGCCAGCACAATGCCCAGCAGCACCCAGGTGAGCATCCAGGCGTCCCACAGGGGGCGTTGCTGCAGCCAGCCGATGTCCCAGTGGTGGATCGCCGACCACAGCCAGCGGTAGGCACGGCGGCTGTCGTCCTGGCGCAGCAGCAGGCGGCCGTCCTGGGGGTCGAGGTAGAGGCGGGTGCTGCCGGCGTCGGCCAGGTCCACCTGCAGGACGGGCAGCGGACGGTCCACCCGCCCTTGTCCGTGGCGGGCGTAGTAATAGTCGTCGTAGCCGGACAGCAGGGTGTGACGGGCCACCGGGACGGTGTCGCCGTAGCGGCCGGCGGCTTCGAGCAGGGCGGCTTCACTGAAGTGCGGCTGGCTGCCGTTGACCGGCTGGGGCAGGCGGTGGCCGTCGCGGGTCAGGCCGATCAGCACGGCTTCACGGCCTAGGCGGCGCCAGGCCAGCTCGACGATGTCGCGGTTCTCGTCCTGGGTGACGAAGGCGGAGGGGCGCCAGTCCTGCACCGCCGCCGGGACCGCCGGCCCCTGGTAGCGGGCCACTTCGGCCTTGCTGGCGGTGGCCGGTGAGAAGAGGGAGAAGGGGTTGTTGTTGAGGTAGCCGCTGAAGGCCCACAGCAGGGCGAAGCTGCCGCCCAACAGGCCGCTCCAGAAATGCCATTTGAACCAGAACTCCCGGTAGGGCTGGGTGCGCCCCTGGCTGTAGGTGGGGCGGCCACCCCAGCCCGGCCGCCAGCGCTGCCAGCTGATGATGAGGCCGGTGAGGCTGCCGGCGAAGGCGAAGAAGCCGAGCCAGGCGAGCACGCTGCGGCGCCCGTCGGGGCTCAGCCCGATGGTTTCCAGCGGGCGCATCAGGTGGATCCAGTTGCCGGTCCAGTAGAGGGTCCGGTCGAAGGCCGTGCTGTCGCGCACCACCTCGCCGGTCCGCTCCGAGACCAGTACTTCGCGGCTGCCGTTGCCGACCGCAAAGCGGTGGAAGGGGCGCAGGGCTTCGTGATTGCGCACGGCGCTGTCCTGCAGGCCGGTGTCCACGTAGCGGACGCTCTCGCCGGCACCGGCCCACTGGCGGACGATGGCGGCGGCTTCGTTGAGGGAGACCGGGTCGAGGCTGCCGTCCACCGCCGACAGGGCGTAGCGGCGGCCGGCCGTGTCCTCCACCAGCCAGCGGGGGGCTCCCCCCTGGCGCACCAGGCGGGCCTCGGCGAGGGGGGCGTCCTTGCCCTTGCTGCTGTCCGCCGGGGAGCGGGCATGGCGCTGGGCGGCGCTGCGCGCCCAGGCTTCGCCGGCTGACAGCCAGCCGGACTCGGGGCGCAGGCTCTCTGCCCCGGCGAGCTGCTCGGCCCGGCCAAGGGCGGACGGGCCGGCGTACATGATGACCAGCCCGGACAGGAACCAGGTGGTCATGAAAAGGGCCAGGGCGATGCCGACCCAGCGGTGAATCTGATAGAGCAGACGTTTCACGGCATAAACCTTTCAAGGGCGACGAGGCAGGTGGCGCCCTGCGCAGCGTGTCCCGCGCGGGCGCCCGGCATCTGCTCTTGGCAAGCTTGATGCCATCCTGGGTGGCCTGAAAAAGTCATGTCGATCAATGGCTTGTCGGAGTGGTCCGGATCGGGTGCTGGATCCGGGGCAGTGCCCGGGTGAAGGGCTGTGGGAATTCGTGCAGGCGCTGATTGCGGCGCAGCAAAAAAATCCCCGGGGGGGCCCCGGGGGAAGGTGCCGAGGAGTGTTGGCGACTCGGAACGTGGAGGAGGGCCTCCGGGCCGTGCCTGCGCCCGGAGGTGTGGCTTCCGAGAGGGCTCAGAGCTTGCCGGTGAACATCACGCCGACCCAGCGCGGCACCGCGGGGGTGTAGCTGTTCCAGCTCTTGGACAGGGGCGTGCTGTCGCCGAAGGCGTTCTTGACCAGCAGGCTCACGTCATAGGACTTGTCCAGCTTGCCCAGGCCGATGGCCAGGTCGGTGGTGCTGTAATCCGGAATCCAGGCATAGCTGGACAGGGAGTTGTCCGAGTTGAAGCGGCTGTAGTAGGCGGTGTTGAAGCTGGCGTGGAATTCCTTGTCGCCGAACACCGGCTTGCGATAGTCGGCGCCGATGTTGAAGTTCCACTTGGACGCGCCGGGCAGGGTCTGGCCGGTCAGGTCCTTGTAGGCGGGCGCGCCGGAGTAGTTGTCCTCATTGGGCAGGGCGGCGTTGGGGAAGTCCTTGTACTTGGCGTCGTTGTAGGCACCGGCGAAGCGGAAGGTGACGTTGCGGATCCCTGCATACACGCCATCCACTTCGATGCCCTTGGCCTCCACCTTGGGCACGTTGCCGGTGGCCGCGGTGTAGTAGTTGGTGCCGTCGGCGTTGAGGTTGGTGGTGTATTGGTCAAGCACGCGCACCGACTGCTGGTAGTCGCGGATCTTGGTCAGGTACAGGGCCGTGTTGAGGATCAGGGTCTTGTCGAGCAGGGCGGATTTCAGGCCCACCTCGAAGGAGTTGGTCTTTTCGGCCTTGACCAGGTTGGAGTAGCCGTTGGTCAGCTGGGAGATCCCGGCCTTCTCGCCGTATTGCCAGGAGATGTAGCCGGTCTGGTCGGGGTTGAACTTGTAGGACGGGCTGACCACGAAGGCCGGCTGGGTGTCGCGGAAGGACTCAGCCTTGGTCTGGTTGAACAGCACGCCCATCTGCGAGGCGCGGATGGCCTTGGCGTCGGCCACCTGGCGCTTCTGGTCGGCGGTCAGGCTGGCGTAGGCGGCCCCCGGGTTGTTCGGGTTGATGGCCACGCCGAAGTACTTGTTGGCCACCTTGTCGGCCACCGACAGCTGCGCGGCGGAGTTGCTGGCGCCCAGCACGCCCGCGTTGTTGGAGGCGAAGCCACCGAGCTGCACGCCGTTGACGGCGACCGGGTTGAGTTCCGCGCCGTTGCCGTAGTCGCGGATGAAGCTGGAGCCGACGTTGCTGCGGTCCTCGCGGGTCAGGCGGATGCCGGTGGTGAGGGTCAGCGGTTCGCTGAGGTGCCAGTTGGCCTGGGCGAAGATCGCGGAGCTCTTGTTCTTGATGCTCTGCAAGCCGGTCGGCGAGTTGTAGGCCATGCTCAGGCGGTCCAGCGAGTTCTGCATCAGCAGCTGGCCGGCGGAGCTGGTGTTGAGGCGGTTGTACTGGGCGGTGCTGGCAAACCAGGCGCCGGCATCGTTACCCCATTCCCGCTGGTATTCGGAGCTGTTGCTGACGTTGATGACGTACAGGCCGGCCTGGTAGTCCACGAAGCCGCCGGTCTTGGAGCTGAGCCGCAGTTCCTGGCTGCGCTGGGAGTAGTCGTTCCAGAAGCCGCCCGAATTGCGCTGGATGTCGAAGGGCGTGCCCTCGTCGTTCACCGCGTTGAAGTGATAGTCCTTGTAGGCGGTGATGGAGGTCAGGGTGTGGTTGCCGACGTTCCAGTTCAGCTCCAGCGAGGCGCCGCGGCTGCCGGTGACGAGGGGGCGCGCGGTGTCCACGTTGACCGAGTTGCGGCCGCCGCCGTAGAGGTAGTCCTTGGCGTAGCTGTAGTTGCTCTGCTGGGTGAACCAGGAGCGGCCGAGGCGGGTCGATGCGTCGGTGCCGAGGGTGTTGGTGGAGCCGTTCGAGTACACGGTCGGCGTCGGCGTGTTGATGGTGCGGCCGTTGGTGTATTCGCCGGCACGCGGTTGCAGCTCGAGCGCCAGGCGGGCATTGAAGTCGGCGCTGGGGGTCAGCAGGAACTGCACGCGGCCGGAGACGCGGTCGATGTTCTGGTAGGTCTGGTCCCGGTTGTCCAGGTTGCGGATGTCGCCCTCGCCACGGTCCACCACGAAAGCGCCGCGCCAGGCCAGCAGGTCGTCCACGATCGGGCCGCCGGCGGCGAGCTTGCCGATCACCCGGTCGTTCTGGCCGAGGGTCACGGAGTAGTCCGCACTGGGCGTGAAGGAGGGCTTGCGGGTGGTGATGTTGATGACGCCCAGGCTGGTGTTCTTGCCGAGCAGGGTGCCCTGGGGGCCGCGGGTGACTTCGACGGCTTCGACGTCGTGGTAGTTGAAGCTGGAGGTCAGCGCGTTGTAGGCGTAGTTCACGCCGTCCACGATCACGCCGACGCTGGGGTCCTGGGCTTCGGTCTGGCTCTGCTTGCCGATGCCGCGGATGGACAGGCTGGAGGTGCGCTGGTTGCCCTGGTTCCAGGAGATGTTGCCGAGGCGCTGGCTGATGGCCTTGATGTCGTCGGCGCCGGTGCGGTCGAGTTCGCGGCCGGTGACCACGGAGACCGACAGGGGGACGTCCTGCAGGCGCTCGATGCGGTTGCGCGAGCGGATCACCACGGAGTCGAGGGCCACGGCCTCTTCCGGTGCCGGGGTGGCGGCGGTGGCCCTCGAC
>WBTZ01000051.1 GCA_009026175.1 Zoogloea sp.
CCCTGGGGGCGCTGGGGGGGGGCATCTCGGCCTATCTGGCGGGACAGGCCCGGAGTCGCAGGCAGGATGCCCCGCAGCTGCGCCTCGAGCGGGCGGATTTGACCGTAAGCGGAGGGTGTTCCCGATGAGTGCACGGGTCTTCAGGCAGTACTTTGCCGCCCTGCTGTTTGTGGTGGCTGCGTTGCCCGCGGTGGCGCGGGATCTGCCCGATATCGCGGGCCTGGCGGAGCGCCAGGGGCTGGCGGTCGTGAATATCAGCTCCACCCAGGCGGTCAAGGCGGCGCGCTCCGGAGTGCCGAACATGGATGAGGACGATCCCATGTTCGACTTCTTCCGCCGCTTCATTCCCCGCCATCCCTCCGTTCCCCGCGGCGAGCCCGACAACCGGTCGCTCGGCTCGGGTTTCATCGTCTCCAGCGATGGCTATGTGCTGACCAATGCCCACGTGGTGGACGGGGCCGATGAGATCATCGTCAAGCTCACCGACAAGCGCGAGTTCCGGGCGCGGGTGATGGGTGCCGATCCGCGTACCGATGTCGCCCTGCTCAAGATCGATGCGGCTGGCCTGCCGCGGGTCGTGCTGGGGGACCCCGACAAGCTGAGGGTGGGCGACTGGGTGGTGGCCATCGGCTCGCCCTTCGGCTTCGAGAATTCGGTGACGGCCGGCATCGTCAGTGCCAAGGGGCGCTCCCTGCCGCAGGAGAACTTCGTGCCCTTCATCCAGACCGACGTGGCCATCAATCCGGGTAACTCCGGCGGGCCGCTGTTCAACATGAAGGGCGAGGTGGTGGGCATCAACTCGCAGATCTACAGCCGCACCGGTGGCTTCATGGGCTTGTCCTTCGCCATCCCCATCGATGTGGCGATGGATGTGCAGAACCAATTGCGCGCCAGCGGGCGGGTCCAGCGGGGGCGCATCGGCGTGGCGATCCAGGAGGTGTCCCGCGAGCTGGCCGACAGCTTCAAGCTGAGCAAGCCGGTCGGGGCCCTGGTCAGTTCGGTGGAGAAGGGCAGCCCGGCGGACAAGGCCGGCATCGAGCAGGGGGACATCGTGCTGACTTTCGACGGCCGTTCCGTCTCGGTGTCGTCCGACCTGCCGCGCATCGTCGGTGCCACCCGGCCGGGCCACAAGGTGGCGGTGCAGGTGTGGCGGCGTGGAGTGGCGAAAGACCTGAGCGTGGTGGTGGCAGAGCTGCCCGATGACAAGCAGAAGAAGGTCGTCTCCCGGAGCCCCAGGCCCGAGCCGGCATCCGCCAACAAGCTCGGCATCACCGTTGTGGAGCCGAATGCTGAACAGCGCAGGGACGGCCGTTTCGGCAATGGCGGCGTGGTGGTGGACAGCTTGCGGAGTGCTTCTGCAAGGGCCTCGGAGATCCAGTCCGGCGACGGCATCCTGGCACTGGTCAGCAAGGGCGTGCGCACCGATATCCGTTCGGTGGATCAGTTCAACCGGCTGGTGGCCGGCCTCGAGTTCGGCCAGAGCGTGACCCTGCTGGTGGCCCGCGGCGACTTCCAGACCTTTGTGCCGGTGCGTACCCTTGAGCGCTGAACGGCAACTGACCGTGCTGAGTCGCGAGTGGTGCCATCTGTGCCACGACCTGATCGAGGCGCTCAAGCCCCTGCAGGCAGAGTACGGCTTTGCGCTGCAGGTGGTGGACGTGGATGCGGATGAAGCCCTCGAGGCGCGCTGGAACGAACTGGTGCCCGTGCTGCTCGAGGGCGAGGTGGAGATCTGCCACCACTTTCTCGACGAGGGCGCCGTTCGTGCTCATTTCCAGCGTATCGGTTAGAATCCAAGTCTTTGCCGGCAAACAAAATTTATCAGGGTGCCCCTCGGCACCCTTTTTCATGGCTCATATGAAACAACCCCCATTCTCATTGCGTCCGCAGTCCCCCGTGGGGGCGCTGCTGCCCTTGAGACGGCTCGGCGCGTACTGATATGCAACACATCCGAAACTTCTCGATCATCGCCCACATCGACCACGGTAAATCCACCCTGGCCGACCGGATCATCCAGCTCTGCGGCGGCCTGTCCTCCCGGGAAATGGAGGCCCAGGTGCTCGACTCGATGGACATCGAGCGCGAGCGTGGCATCACCATCAAGGCCCAGACGGCGGCGCTCAGCTACCGTGCCCGGGATGGCCAGATCTACAACCTGAACCTCATCGACACCCCGGGCCACGTGGACTTCTCCTATGAGGTGTCCCGCTCGCTGGCGGCCTGCGAAGGCGGCCTGCTGGTGGTCGATGCCTCCCAGGGGGTCGAGGCCCAGACCGTGGCCAACTGCTACACGGCCCTCGACCAGGGGGTCGAAGTGGTGCCCGTGCTCAACAAGATGGACCTGCCCCAGGCCAATCCGGAAGGGGCCAAGCAGGAGATCGAGGATGTCATCGGCATCGATGCCACCGACGCCATCCCCTGTTCGGCCAAGACCGGCATGGGCGTGGAGGACATCCTGGAGGCCGTGATCGCCCGCATCCCGCCGCCCAAGGGCGATCCGGATGCGCCGCTGAAGGCCCTGATCATCGATTCCTGGTTCGACAACTATGTCGGCGTGGTGATGCTGGTCCGGGTGGTGGATGGTGTGCTCAAGCCCAAGGACAAGATCATGTTTATGTCCACCGGCGTACAGCAGCTGTGCGAGCAGGTCGGCGTGTTCACGCCCAAGTCCCAGCAGCGGGAAACCCTGTCGGCCGGGCAGGTGGGTTTCATCATCGCGGGCATCAAGGAGCTGAAGTCCGCCAAGGTGGGTGACACCATCACCCTGGCCAACCGCAAGGCGGAAGAGCCCCTGGCCGGCTTCAAGGAGATCAAGCCCCAGGTGTTCGCCGGCCTCTATCCGGTGGAGTCCAACGAATACGACCAGCTGCGCGAGTCCCTCGAGAAGCTGCGCCTCAACGACGCCTCCCTGCAGTTCGAGCCGGAAGTCTCCCAGGCCCTGGGTTTTGGCTTCCGTTGCGGCTTCCTCGGCCTGCTGCACATGGAAATCGTGCAGGAGCGCCTGGAGCGGGAGTTCGACATGAACCTCATCACCACGGCGCCCACCGTGGTGTACGAAGTCCTGATGAAGGACGGCGTCGTCGAGCAGATCTCCAACCCGTCCCGGCTGCCCGACCTGTCCAAGGTCGAGGAAGTGCGCGAGCCCATCATCAAGGCCACCATCTTCCTGCCCCAGGAGTACGTCGGCTCGGTCATCACCCTGTGCAACCAGAAGCGCGGTTCCCAGGTGGACATGCTCTATCACGGCCGCCAAGTGCAGCTGGTGTACGACATGCCCATGAACGAAGTGGTCATGGACTTCTTCGACAAGCTGAAGTCCGTGTCGCGGGGCTATGCCTCCCTCGACTACGAGTTCAAGGAATACCGCGCCGCCGATCTGGTCAAGCTCGATGTGCTGGTGTCCAGCGAGAAGGTCGATGCCCTGTCCATCATCGTGCACCGGGCCAACTCCCAGTACCGCGGCCGTGAGCTGGTTGCCAAGCTGCGCGAGCTGATCCCGCGCCAGATGTTCGACGTAGCCATCCAGGCCGCCATCGGCTCCAACATCGTGGCCCGTGAAACCATCAAGGCCCTGCGCAAGAACGTGCTGGCCAAGTGTTACGGCGGCGACATCACGCGGAAGAAGAAGCTCCTCGAGAAGCAGAAGGAGGGCAAGAAGCGGATGAAGCAGGTCGGCAACGTCGAGATTCCGCAGGAGGCCTTCCTGGCCGTGCTGCGGGTGGATGAAGGTAAATAAGCCGGCGCTGCCGGCGCCAGGAGTGAACGCGTGAATTTTGCTTTGATTCTTTTCGTACTGCTGGTGGCCAGCGGCGTGTTGTGGGCGCTGGACCATTTCGTGGCCAGCAGGCGCCGTTCGGTCGGCGCCAAGTCACCCTGGTGGGTGGAGTACGGCGCCAGCTTCTTCCCGGTGATCCTGGTGGTGTTCTGCCTGCGCTCCTTTGTCGTCGAGCCCTTCAAGATTCCGTCGGGCTCGATGATCCCGACCTTGCTGGTCGGCGACTTCATCCTGGTCAACAAGTGGACCTACGGCATCCGCCTGCCGGTGATCAACAAGAAGATCATCGAGGTGAATCAGCCCAAGCGTGGCGATGTGATGGTGTTCCGCTTCCCGGGTGATCCGTCTCTCGACTACATCAAGCGGGTGGTCGGCCTGCCTGGCGACAAGGTCGAGTACATCGACAAGAAGCTGACCATCAACGGCCAGGCCATGCCCCAGCAGGAAGCGGGTGACTACCTGCACGCCGACCGCCTCTACTACTCGAGCCGCTTCACCGAGAAGCTCGGCGACGTGGAGCACAACATCATCACCGACAAGGACGCGCCGGCCTTCGTGTCGCAGGTGACGCCCTACGCCTTCCGCGAGAACTGCACCTATACTAGCCGGGGCGTGTCCTGCACCGTGCCGCAGGGGCACTACTTCATGATGGGCGACAACCGCGACGGCAGCTTCGACAGCCGGGGCTGGGGCTTCGTCCCGGAGCAGAACATTGTTGGCAAGGCCTTCTTCATCTGGTTCAATTTCAGCGATCTGAAACGCATAGGCAGCTTCCACTAATCATGACACGTAAAAGCCAGGCCGGCCTCAGCCTCATCGGAACCATGTTCGTCGGGGTGGTGCTGGCTGCCACCGTACTGCTGGGCCTCAAGCTGATTCCGGTGGCCAGCGAGTTCTTCGGCGTCAAGCGCGCCATCGCGGCCGTGGCCGCCGCTGCGGATCCCCAGACGGCCACCGTGCCCCAGTTGCGCATGGCCTTCTCCAAGCGTGCGCTGGTGGACGAGATCACCAGCGTCAGCGCCACCGACCTGGACATCACCAAGGAGAACGGCCAGATCGTCATCTCGGTGGAATACAGCCGCAAGGTGCCCCTGTTCTCCGGGGTGAGCCTGTTGTTCGATCTGTCGGCGAGCAGTGCCGGCAGTGCAGTCAAATGAAACTAGAAGGATTGCAGCGGGCCATCGGCTATCGCTTCACCCGCCCGGAGTTGCTGAGCCAGGCGCTGACCCACCGCAGCTTTGGGTCGCCCCACAACGAGCGCCTCGAGTTTCTTGGCGACAGCGTGCTCAACTGTGTCACCGCCATTGCCCTGTTCGACCGCTTCAACGACCTGCGCGAGGGTGACCTGTCCCGCCTGCGGGCCAACCTGGTGCGCCAGGAGGCCCTCCACCGGGTGGCCGACAGCCTGCATCTGGGCGACTACCTGAACCTGGGCGAGGGTGAGCTGAAGAGCGGCGGCCATCGCCGTCCGTCCATCCTGGCCGATGCCCTCGAGGCCATCTTCGCCGCGGTATACCTGGATGCGGGGTTCGAGGCGGCCCGCTCGGTGATCGACAGGCTGTATGCCCCGGCGCTGGCCGAGCTCGATCCGGCCCGCGCCCTGAAGGACCCCAAGACCGCCCTGCAGGAATGGCTGCAGGGGCGGCGCATGCCCTTGCCCCGCTACAGCCTCGCGGCGACCCGGGGTGAAGCCCACCAGCAGGAATTCGAGGTCGAGTGCGAGATCGCCGGCCTTGGCCTCAAGACCCGCGGCAACGGCGTTAGTCGCCGTGCCGCCGAACAGCAGTCCGCCCAGCGGGCGCTGGAACTCCTTCCCAAGCAATGACCGAATCCAATACTCCCGGCGGCCAGCCTGCCCGTACCGGCTTTGTCGCCATCGTCGGCCGTCCCAACGTCGGCAAGTCGACCCTGCTCAACCGCCTGATCGGCCAGAAGATCAGCATCGTCTCCCGCAAGGCCCAGACCACCCGGCACCGGGTGACCGGGGTGCTCACCGAGGGGCAGGCCCAGTTCATCTTCGTCGATACGCCGGGCTTCCAGACCCGCCACAAGAACGCCCTCAACCGGGCCATGAACCGCACCGTGACCCAGGTGCTGGCCGACGTGGACCTGGTCCTCTTCGTGATCGAGAGCGGCCGCTATGGTCCCGACGACGAGCAGGTGGTCAAGCTGCTGCCCGAAGGCGCCAAGGTCATCCTGGTGATCAACAAGGTCGACCTGCTGGAGGACAAGGCGCGTCTGCTGCCCTTCCTGCAGAAGATGAGCGCCGTCTATCCGTTCGCCGAGATCGTGCCGGTGAGCGCCGAAAAGGGCCGCAACACCGACCAGCTGGTGAAGGCCGCCGAGCCCTACCTGCCGGAGGGCGAGTGGATCTTCGACCAGGACGACATCACCGACCGCAGCGAGCGCTTCCTGGCCGCCGAGTTCATCCGCGAGAAGCTGTTCCGCCAGCTGGGCGAGGAGTTGCCCTACGGCATGACCGTCGAGATCGAGAAGTTCGAGGCCGAGGCCGGCCTGCGCCGCATCCACGCGGCGGTGATCGTGGACAAGTCTGCCCACAAGGCCATGGTCATCGGCAAGGGGGGCGAGCGCCTCAAGCGGATCGGCACCGAAGCCCGCCTCGAGATGGAAAAGCTGTTCGACTCCAAGGTCTTCCTTGAGGTGTGGGTCAAGGTCAAGAGCGGCTGGGCCGATGACGAGCGCGCCATCAAGAGCCTCGGCTACGAGTAACTCCGCGGAAAGAAGCGCCCGGTGAGCGTCAGGCAGCGGGTCGACCAGCAGCCGGGTTTCGTGCTGCACACCTATCCTTACCGGGAGACCAGCCTGATCGTCGAGGTCTTCAGCCGCGACCATGGCCGGATCGGCCTGGTGGCCAAGGGCGCCAGGCGCCCCATGTCCCAGTTGCGGGGCGTGCTGATGGCCTTTCAGCCCCTCTTCATCGACTGGAGTGGCGGCGGCGAGATGAAGACCCTGGTGCGCGCCGAATGGCAGGGCGGGCAGCCCCTGCTGGGCGGCCAGGCGCTCCTCTGCGCCTACTACCTCAATGAATTGCTGATGCGCCTGCTGCCCCGCGAGGATGCCCATCCGGCGCTCTACCGGGCCTACGGCGAGGCCCTGCGCGCCCTCGCCGACGACGAGTCGCGGGAGTTCGTGCTGCGCCGCTTCGAGCTGGCCATGCTGCAGGAACTGGGCTACGGGCTGGAGCTCGAGTCCGACTGCGACGGCCGGCCCATCCGGCCCGACTCGCGCTACGCCTATATAATCGAGCGCGGCGCGGTACCCCTGGACGAGTACGGCGTTGCCGACGACAGCTCGGTGGTTGCCGGCCAGACCCTGCTCGACATGGCCCACGGCGAGTTCCGCAACCCCGAATCCCTGGCCGGCAGCAAGGCCCTGATGCGCCGCCTGATCCAGCATTACCTTGGCGGGCAGGTGCTCCAGTCCCGCCGCGTATTTACCGAACTGCTAGCCTATCCCGGAGAAAGCTCTTGATCGAACTCGGCGTTAACATCGACCACGTGGCCACCCTGCGCCAGGCCCGCCGCACTTGGGAGCCCGACCCCTGCTGGGCGGCGGTCGAGGCCCACCTCGGCGGTGCCGACGGCATCACCGTGCATCTGCGTGAAGACCGTCGCCACATCCAGGACGCGGACGTGCGCAAGCTGAGCGAGCTGACCCAGATCAAGCTCAATCTCGAGATGGCGGCCACCGACGAGATGGTCGGCATCGCCTGCGGGATCCGCCCCCAGATGGCCATGTTCGTGCCGGAGGGGCGTCACGAGGTGACCACCGAAGGCGGTCTCGACATCGTCTCCCAGGAGGCCCGCCTGAAGGACGCGGTGGCCCGCCTGGCGGAGCACGGCATCACCGTCAGCGTCTTCATCGACGCCGAGCTGGCCCAGGTGGAGGCCGCCGCGCGCATCGGTGCCCGGGTATGCGAGATCCATACCGGCCCCTACGCCCACGTCTTCCATGACGCCGGGCGTGACGCCGAGAGCCCGGCGGTGCTGGCCGAGGTGGCCAAGATCCGCGCCGCCGGGGCGGCCATCCGTCAGCTGGGCATGCGCTTCAATGCCGGCCATGCCCTCAACTACTACAACGTCCAGCCGATCGCCCGCCTGCCGGGGATCCGCGAGCTGCACATCGGTCACTCCATCGTCAGCCGTTCGGTGTTCACCGGCCTGCGCGAGGCCGTGCGCGAGATGAAGCGCCTGATGCGCGAGGCCGCCGAGCAGGGCGACGTCGCATGATCCACGGGGTCGGCACCGACATCGTGCGGGTCGCCCGCATGGACGAGGCGCTGGCCCGCCACGGGGAGCGCTTCGCCTGGCGCATCCTGCACGAGCAGGAGCGCGCGGCCTTCAGCGCGTCGCGCATGCCGGGCCGCTTCCTGGCCAAGCGTTTTGCCGCCAAGGAGGCCTTCGGCAAGGCCCTCGGCACGGGCGTGGCCGCGCCGGCCACCCTGCATGCGGTGCGCGTGGGTCACGACGCCCTGGGCAAGCCCTTGTTCGAATACACCCCGGAGCTGGAGGACTACCTCCGGGGCCGGGGGCTTGCCGCCCATCTCAGCCTGTCCGACGAAACCGACTACGTCGTCGCCTTTGCCGTCATCGAGAAGCCATGAAGCCATCCCACGCCCTGCCGGGCCCCGTCATGCTCGACGTGGCCGGCCACGAACTCAGCGCCGAAGAGCGGGAGGTCCTGCAGCATCCCCTGGCAGGCGGGGTCATCCTGTTCGCCCGCAATTACGCAGAGCCGGAGCAGCTGCGCGCCCTGACCACCGCAATCCGCGCGGCGCGGCCTGAACTCATCATCTCGGTGGACCATGAAGGCGGCCGGGTGCAGCGTTTCCGCGAAGGCTTCACCCGCCTGCCGGCGATGCGGCGCCTGGGCGAGGCCTGGGCCCTCGATCCGGCCTTCGGCAAGTCCTGCGCCCGCCAGGCCGGGCTGGTGCTGGCGGCCGAGCTGCGGGCCCATGGCGTGGATCTCAGCTACGCGCCGGTGCTCGACCTGGACTACGGGGTCAGCAGCGTGATCGGTGACCGCGCCTTCCACCGGGAGCCCGCGGTGGCCACGGAGCTGGCCCGGGAGGTCATCGCCGGCCTGGCCCAGGCCGGCCTGCGCGCGGTCGGCAAGCATTTTCCGGGGCATGGCGCGGTGGAAGCCGACTCCCATGTGGCCATCCCCGTGGACCGGCGCGGCTTCGAGGCGGTGTGGGCCGAAGACATCGTGCCCTTCCGCCTGCTGGCGCCGGAGCTGGGGGGGGTGATGCCTGCCCACGTGATCTTCGAGCAGATCGACGCGCGGCCGGCGGGCTTCTCTCCGTTCTGGCTGCAGGATGTGCTGCGCGGCCGTCTGGGCTTTCAGGGGGTGATCTTCAGCGACGACCTGACCATGGAAGGGGCCAGCGTGGCGGGTGGCATCCGCGAGCGGGCGGCGGCGGCGCATGGCGCAGGCTGCGACATGGTGCTGGTGTGCAACCGCCCGGAGCTGGCCATCGAACTGCTGGACCACTGGCGGCCCGAAGTCAGTGCCGGCAGCCAGGCGCGCATCCACGCCCTGCGGCCGAAGCCGGGCAGTGCGCCGGCCGATCCGCAGACCCTGGCCGGCTGGGCGACCTACACCGACGCCCGCGACGCCATCCGTTCCCTCGCCTGAGCGGAGCGCGCCAGCGTGGCCTTCGACGCCAAAGCCTTCCTGCGCACCCTCACCGAGGAGCCCGGGGTCTATCGCATGATCGGTGCCGACGAGACGGTGCTCTACGTCGGCAAGGCCAAGAACCTCAAGCGGCGCGTGTCCTCGTACTTCCAGCGGACCCAGCTCAGCCCGCGCATCGCCATCATGGTGGGGCAGGTGGAGCGGGTGGACACCACCGCGACCCGCTCCGAGGCCGAGGCCCTGATTCTTGAGAACAACCTCATCAAGAGCCTCGGGCCGAAGTACAACATCCTGTTCCGGGACGACAAGTCCTATCCCTACATTGCCCTGTCGGGCGGCGATTTTCCGCAGATCTACTACCACCGGGGAGGCTTCCGGAAGGGCGTGCGCTACTTCGGGCCCTTCCCCAACTCCTGGGCGGTGCGCGAGAGCCTGCACCTGATGCAGAAGATCTTCCGCCTGCGCACCTGCGAGGACACCACCTTTGCCAACCGCTCGCGCCCCTGCCTGCTGCACCAGATCCAGCGCTGCACCGCGCCCTGCGTGGGCCTGATCGACAAGGAGGCCTACGCTGCCGACGTGCAGCTCGCCAGCCTGTTCCTCAACGGTCGCCATGGGGACGTGGTGGACGATCTGTCGCGGCGCATGCAGGCGGCCTCCGATGCGCTGGCCTTCGAAAAGGCCGTGGTGTACCGGGACCAGATCCGCAACCTGCAGGCGGTGCTGCACAAGCAGTTCGTCGAGAGCGCCAAGGATGAGGACGTGGATGTGCTGGCCGCGGTGGAGCAGGGGGGCGCGGTGTGCGTCAACCTGGCCATGATCCGCGGTGGCCGCCACCTGGGCGACCGGCCCCTGTTCCCCACCAACGCCCAGGGCTGCACGCCGCTGGATGCGCTGGCGGCCTTCGTCGAGCAGCACTACCTGGAGCAGCCCCTGCCCGGGAAGATCCTGGTCAACCTGGAGCCCGGCGCCGTGCGGGAGGCCCTGGAGGCACTGCTCGAAGGCAAGGCGCCCGTGATGGCCGCCCGCTACGAAAACGAGCGGGCCTGGATGGGCATGGCCGAGAACAATGCCAGCCTGGCCCTGCTGGCCAGAGAGCAGACCTCGTCCCGCGGCGAGCAGCGCCTGGAGGCCCTGCGCGATGCCCTGGGCCTGGCCGACACGCCGGGCCGCATCGAGTGCTTCGACATCTCCCACACCATGGGCGAGGCCACCGTGGCCTCCTGCGTGGTGTGGGATGGCAAGGCCATGAAGAAGTCTGAGTACCGCCGCTACAACATCGCCGGCATCACCGAGGGTGATGACTATGCCGCCATGCGCCAGGCGCTGACCCGGCGCTACGAGAAGGTCGCGGCCGGGGAGGGGGTACGCCCCGACCTCATCCTGATCGACGGTGGCAAGGGCCAGATGGGGGTGGCCAGGGAAGTGCTGGCCGAACTGGGCCTGGACATCATGATGTTCGGCGTGGCCAAGGGCGAGAGCCGCAAGCCGGGGCTCGAGGAACTGGTCTTCCCCGATGGGCGGGAGCCGGTGCATATGCGTCCCGATGCGCCAGCCTTGCACCTGATCCAGGAGATCCGCGACGAAGCCCACCGTTTCGCCATCACCGGCCATCGGGCGCGGCGCGCCAAGACCCGCAATACTTCGCGCCTGGAAGACATCGCCGGGGTCGGGCCGACCCGCCGGCGCAAGCTCCTGGCGGCCTTCGGTGGCATGGAGGGCGTGAGGAAAGCCACGGTGGAGGACCTGTGCCGTGTCGAAGGCATCAACCGGCACCTCGCCGAACAGATATACAATGCCTTGCGATAGCCCGCGAACGCCGACATGCCCCTCAATATTCCGAATACCCTGACCTGGGCGAGAATTGCCCTGATCCCCTTTTTCGTCGGCATCTACTACGTCCCCGAGCATGTCATGCTGGCCGAGGACAAGAACCTGATCGCCACGCTGACCTTCGTCACGGCGGCCGTCACCGACTGGTTCGACGGCTACCTGGCGCGCAGCCTGGGTCAGACCTCGGCCTTCGGCGCCTTCCTCGATCCCGTGGCCGACAAGCTGATGGTCGCGGCGGCGCTGATCGTGCTGGTCCACCTCGGGCGGGTGGACTCCCTCATCGCCCTGGTCATCATCGGCCGCGAGATCACCATCTCGGCGCTCCGCGAATGGATGGCCAAGGTGGGCGCGGCGGGCAGCGTGGCGGTGGCATTCGTCGGCAAGCTCAAGACCGCCGCGCAGATGTCGGCGATCCCGCTGCTGCTCATCCAGGCCCCGGTGCTGGGGATGGACAGCATGGTCCTCGGCACCGTGCTGATCTACGTGGCGGCGGTGCTGACCCTCTGGTCGATGGGCTATTACATGCGCTGCGCGTGGCCGGAGTTGATGAAGCGGAGTCGATGATCTTAACTTTGGCTTGACAGGCCTGAATTCTTGTCTATAATGACGGTCTTCCAAGCGGCAGTAGCTCAGTTGGTAGAGCGCAACCTTGCCAAGGTTGAGGTCGAGAGTTCGAGACTCTTCTGCCGCTCCAGATTTTAAGGGGTAGCATCGCTTCCCCTCTTGATTCACGGCGCGATAGCAAAGCGGTTATGCACCGGATTGCAAATCCGTGTAGGTCGGTTCGACTCCGGCTCGCGCCTCCAGGTGTAGAACAAAGCGGCAGTAGCTCAGTTGGTAGAGCGCAACCTTGCCAAGGTTGAGGTCGAGAGTTCGAGACTCTTCTGCCGCTCCAGGATACGACGGGGAAAACGATGATTCGAAAGAATCCGTTTTCCTCGTTCTGCTTTCCGGCTCCGTTTCGTTCGCCCTGCTCCTTTTTCCCCGGGTGCTGTCGCACGGCTGCAAGCAGCCTGTCGTGAGTGTGTCACGGGCGTGTCCCAGGATTGTCTCCATCGCCGGGTTCCGGCAGGAGGACATCCATGACCCGCTTTTTCGATCTGCTCGCCCGCAAGCTCTGCCATTCGTTGTTCGGGCCCGGTACGGCGGCCTTTCTGCTCGATGACCCCTGGCAGACGACGCTGTTCGTGCCTGACATCACAATGGACGGCCCGGGTGCCGCGGATCTTTCCGACGTGTTGCCCTGTTGCGGGGAGTTCCTGCGCGGCTGAAGACGGCCTGTCCCGGGCCGGATTTAGTATCATCCCCGCCTCTGCCGGCCCGAGTGCCGGCGCCAGGGATCTGAAGGGCGGGGGCGAACGTGGGGTTTTCGGTGCTGATGGCGACCTACGGGCGCGACGACCCGGCCTATCTGGCCGAGGCGCTGGACAGCCTCGTCTGCCAGGCCGTGCCGCCCGATGAGGTGATCCTGGTGGAGGACGGGCCCCTCGGAGCGCCCTTGCGTGATGTCATCGAGGCCCGCCGCGCCCGCCTGCCCCTTGTCTCCGTGGTGATGCCCAGCAACGTCGGGTTGGCTTGGGCCTTGAACGAAGGCCTGCGCTGTGCCCGTCATGAACTGGTGGCGCGTTTCGACAGTGACGACGTTGCCGAGCCGGACCGCTTCGCCCGGCAGCTGGCGGCCTTTGCCAAAGGCGGGGTGGATGTCCTGGGCGGCTGGGCCCTGGAGATCGATGGCGCGGGTGTGCCCGGCCGGGTGCGTCGCATGCCCCTGCGCCACGCGGAGATCCTGGACAGCCTGTGGGCCTGCCCGTTGATCCATCCGACCGTGATGTTCCGGCGCGAGGCGATCCTGGCGCTGGGGGGGTATCGCACCGACCTGCGGCGGAGCGAGGACTATGACCTGTGGTTCCGTTGCGCGGCGGCCGGGCTGCGCTTTGCCAATCTGCCCGAGGTCTTGATCCGGCATCGCTTCGATGCCAGCAGCCATCTGCGTCACGCCTTCCGGGATGCCCTGGAGCGGGCGCTCACCGGCTACCGCGGGGCGGCGCTGATCGGCCTGCCGCTGTGGACGCGCCTCGCCTGCTTCGTGCCGCTGCTCCGGTCCATGTTGCCGATGGCCCTGCGCCATCCGGTCTATCGCCTGCTCTCCCGCTTCGATCCGCGCCGCCGCGGCACCTGAGGGGAGACCTCAGTGAAGGTCTTCCTTGTCGGGGGGCACCGGGAGGACAGGGATGCCTTCCTCCATCAGTTCGATCATTTCGGCCGTCTTGGCCTGGCCGCGGATGGGGCGTTCCTCTGCGTCGCCATGGTGAATCCGGCGCGCCTCCTCGGCGAAGCGCTCGCCCACGTCCTCCGACTGGCTGGCGGCCTGGCGCAGGGCCTCGATCAGGCGTCGCGCGATGGCCTGGGGGTCGGGCGCCGGCGGCGCCGCCGGTGCCGAGTGGGACGAGGTCTGCACGTAGGGCGCAGAGGGCAGGCGACGGATGCTGCCGGAGCCGCATTGCGGGCAGCTCACCAGGCCCGCGGCGAGTTGATGTTCGAAGGCTTCGCTGGAGGCGAACCAGGCTTCGAAACGGTGCTCGCGGTCACAGCTCAGGTCGAGGACGATCACGATGAAAGGGGCTCCAGCGCTCCGCTGAATCTAATGGGTGGAAGGTGGGGGATTATTCCGCGGAATCAAGTTCCAGGCCACTGGAATGAGAAAAGCTGCCCGAACTGGGGCGCCTGTCGGGAGCGCCGCCGGCCAGCGCAAGATTGAGTCGAGGTTGGCGCCATTACTGACTACTATGAAACCTGATGCGGGTATGCTATCAATCCGCTTCCTCTGGAGAGAGGTAGCGGCTGGCTTGATAAGTTCAATCCGCGTATTTGCCGATGCTGGCTCTTTCCATTTAATTGGCGTCCCCGGGAAAGGTCTGGCCGATGTCGTTTCCGCGTGTCTTGCGAATGGGTGCATTGGGGGGTGAGTGTGAATCTGGACGCATGGCTTGAACCCACGCTGGGCGATCCGCCCTGTGGCCCCAATCTTGAGTACGACGACGATTTCCGCGAGCTTGAAAAAGCGGCGAGCGGTACGCCCGAATTGGAGTTCGGGACGGATAACGGAGAGGGCGTCACCCGGATCGAAGGTGTGGGGCCCGACTGGGTCAAGGTGCGCAAGTTGTCCGAGGCGCTCCTCACCCGCAGCAAGGATCTCCGTGTCGCCGTCTTCCTGACCCGGGCCCTGGTCCATTCCGATGGGCTGGCCGGGCTGGAAACGGGGCTGCAGCTGCTCTCTGGCCTCCTCGAGCGCTTCTGGGACGACGTCCACCCGATGCTTGACCGGGATGACAACGATGACCCCACCGAGCGGATCAACGCCCTCGCCGGGCTCGTCGCGGAGAGCATGGTGGGTACGGTGCGCGATGCCTGGATCGTGCGTTCCCGCCAGATCGGCACGCTCGCCGTCCGCGACGTGGAGGTGGCCGCGGGGCGGCTGCAGCCGAGGAGCGGCGCAGAGCCGATGTCCGAGTCCCAGGTCGTCGGCCTGATCACCGCGGGAATCGGCGAGGATGCCGGCCTTGCGGTGCGGGTGCGCAATCTGGAGAGCCTGCTGAAGGGCATCGACAAGCTGCTGTCCGAGCGGGTCGGGTCGAGCCAGGGCATTGATTTCAAGCCGCTGCAGACGGTGCTGTATCCGGTGCGCCAGCTTGTCGAGCGTTGCGCCGGCGATGCCGGCGGCGCGCCGGAGCCGGTGGCTGACGATGGTGCCGCAGGGGAGGCCGGCCCCGCACCGGTGGCCAGGGCGGCAGCTCGTCCGGGGGAGATCAACTCCCGTGCCGATGTGCTCCAGACCCTCGACCGCTTATGCGATTTCCTGGCCCGGACCGAACCGGGCAGCCCGGTGCCGATGGTATTGCGCCGCGCCCAGAAGATGATGAACATGAATTTCCTCGAACTCATGAACGACCTCGCGCCCGATGGCCTGAATCAGGCCGAAAAGGTGGTCGGTGCGCGTTTCGAGAATCCGGAGTCGTGATCCCGGCGAATTGCGCAGTGCAATATCGCCACCCCCACATGGAGGCACAAGATGGCAGACAGCAGTCAGAAATTCATTGCCCGTAATCGGGCACCGCGGGTTCAGATCGAGTATGACGTGGAGCTGTATGGTGCCGAGAAGAAGGTCCAGCTGCCTTTCGTCATGGGCGTGCTCTCGGATCTGTCGGGCAACCCCACCGAGCCCCTCGCGCCCGTCGCCGAGCGCAAGTTCCTTGAGATCGACGTGGACAATTTCGACAGCCGCATGAAGTCGATGAAGCCGCGGGCGGCGTTCCAGGTGCCCAACACGCTGACCGGCGAGGGCAATCTCAATGTCGAGCTGACCTTTGAAAGCATGGACGATTTCACCCCGGCCGCCATTGCCCGGAAGGTGGATGCGCTGAACAAGCTCCTCGAAGCCCGCCAGCAGTTGTCCAACCTGATCACCTACATGGATGGCAAGACCGGTGCGGAGGAGTTGGTGGGGCGCCTGCTCAACGACCCCGCCCTGCTGCAGACCCTGGCCACGGCGCCCAAGCCGTCCGAAGGCTGACCGGGCACAGCCTGGTCGCGCGCCATCATCCATAACAACCGGAGAATCTGAGCATGGTCGATCCGCAACTTCAGGCCGACGCCAAGGGCGTCGCCGGGGCAGAAAGCAGCGAATTCGCTTCGCTGCTGCAGAAGGAATTCAAACCCAAGTCCGAAGAGGCACGCGATGCCGTCGTCAAGGCTGTCGAGACCCTGGCCAAGCAGGCCCTCTCCCAGACCCAGCTGATCGGCAGCGACGTCGTCAAATCCATCGAGGCGATGATTGCCCAGCTCGACAAGAAGCTGTCGGAGCAGGTCAACCTGATCATGCACAACCCCAGCTTCCAGAAGCTGGAGGGCGCCTGGCGCGGCCTTCACTATCTCGTCAATAACACCGAAACCGACGAGATGCTGAAGATCCGGGTGATGAACATCTCGAAGGCCGAGCTGCACAAGAACCTCAAGCGTTTCAAGGGCACCGCCTGGGACCAGAGCCCGGTCTTCAAGCGCATCTACGAAGAAGAGTACGGCCAGTTCGGTGGCGAGCCCTTCGGCTGCCTGGTCGGTGATTATTATTTCGACCAGACGCCGCCCGACGTGGAATTGCTGGGGGAAATGGCCAAGATCTCGGCCTCCGCCCATGCCCCCTTCATCGCGGCGGCCAGCCCGGCGCTGATGCAGATGGACTCCTGGCAGGAGCTGGCCAATCCACGCGATCTCACCAAGATCTTCGGGACCCCGGAATACGCCGCGTGGCGCTCCCTGCGGGAAAGCGACGACGCCCGCTACATCGGTCTCGCCGCCCCCCGTTTCCTGGCGCGGGTGCCGTATGGCGCACGGACCAATCCGGTGGACGAATTCGCCTTCGAGGAGGACACCGGCGCGGCGGACCACAGCAAATACACCTGGGCCAACTCGGCCTACGCGATGGCGGTCAATATCAACCGTTCGTTCAAGTATTACGGCTGGTGTTCGCGGATTCGCGGTATCGAGTCGGGTGGTGCGGTCGAAGGCCTGCCGGTCCATTCCTTCCCCACCGACGATGGTGGGGTGGACATGAAGTGCCCCACCGAGATCGCGATCAGCGACCGGCGCGAGGCGGAACTGGCCAAGAACGGTTTCATGCCGCTGGTGCACAAGAAGAACTCCGACTTCGCGGCCTTCATTGGCGCCCAGTCCCTGCACAAGCCGGCTGAATACGACGATCCGGATGCCACGGCCAACGCCAACCTGGCGGCGCGCCTGCCCTACCTCTTTGCGTGCTGCCGGTTTGCCCACTACCTGAAGTGCATCGTGCGCGACAAGATCGGCTCGTTCAAGGAGCGGGATGACATGGAGCGCTGGCTGAAGGACTGGATCATGAACTACGTGGACGGAGATCCGGCCCACTCTTCCGAAGAGACCAAGGCCCGGCGCCCGCTGGCGGCGGCCGAGATCGTGGTGGAGGAGGTGGAGGGCAACCCGGGTTACTACACCTCGAAGTTCTTCCTGCGGCCGCATTACCAGCTGGAAGGCCTGACCGTGTCGCTCAGGCTGGTATCCAAGCTGCCTTCGCAGAAGGCGGCCTGAGGGTGTTCGAGCGGCGGGGGGCGCTCCCCCCGCAATGGGTGAAGCAAGGCGGGTGGATGCCGGATGTGGCGCATGTTTGGCCACGCATCCCGGCTTTTTCTAGACGACAGTTAATGGAGTGCGGAGGCAGATTATGGCAGTCGACATGTTTTTCAAGTTTTCCAACAACATCGACGGCGAGTCCAAGGATGACAAGCACAGCAAGGAAATCGATGTGCTGGCGTGGAGCTGGGGGCTGTCCCAGAGCGGCAATACCCATGTGAGCACCGGCAGCGGTTCCGGCAAGGTGAATGTGCAGAATCTGAGCTTCACCAAGTGGGTGGACGCAGCGTCCACGCCGCTCATCCTGGCCTGCAGCAAGGGTACCCACATCACGGAGGCCAAGCTGACGGTGCGCAAGGCCGGTGATTCGCCCCTCGAGTACATCAAGATCACCCTCAACGATGTGCTCGTGTCCTCGCTCCAGACCGGCGGCAGTGGCGGTGAGGATCGCCTGACCGAGAACGTGACCCTGAACTTCGGCAAGTTCAAGGTCGAGTACACCGCCCAGGATGCCAAGGGTGGTCCTGGCAAGACGAGCACGGCGGCCTGGGACATCCCTGCCAACAAGCCGATTGGCTGATGCGCGGCCCCGGATCGATCCGGTCCGGGGCAGCTCCGGCGGCCCCGGTGGCCGCTCCATGCATGAGAACCAGACACGAGTTGGGGAGCGGCCATGGCCATCTGCGACATGTTCTTGAAGGTCGAGTCCGCACGCCAGGGGCCGATCAAGGGTGAAAGTGGCGACTCCAAGCATGCCGGAGAGATCGAGGTGATTGCCTGGTCCTGGGGCATGGAGTGCGAGGGTGACTGGTACCAGAACAAGGCTTCCCGCGAAGGGGGGCGCACCACCATCCACGAGCTGCAGGTCACCAAGCGCGTGGATGCCGCATCCACCGGCCTGATGGCCGCCCTGCGCAAGAACGACCCGATCAAGAAAGCAGTGCTGAGCGTGCGCAAGGCTTCCGGCGAGACCGGCCTGGACTACCTCACCGTCACCATCGAGCGGGGCCGCGTCACCTCGCACCGCATCGTCGGATCGGGCTCGCCCGAGCTGACCGAAGAGGTCCGCTTCGCCTTCCAGAAGGTTAACGTGGAATACCGGCAGCAGGATCGGGGCGGTTCCGGCAAGGGAACCTGCACCTTCGAAACCGAGATCGACCAGGCCTGAGGCCTGTCGCCAGCGGAAATCGCCAATCACATTTCAGGAGCGCCTCAATGAATGCAGTGAAGGATGCGGAGAGTGCTCTTCATCGGGGAGAGCCGGCACAGGCGCTGAAGCTGCTGCAGGACGGGGTCAGGGCCAACCCATCGGATGCGCGCCTGCGGGTCTTCCTGTTCCAGCTGCTGGCCGTCCTGGGGCAGTGGAGCCGGGCCCTCAACCAGTTGAGCGTGGCAGCGGAGCTGGATGCCGCGGCGCTGCCCATGGCCCAGACCTACCGGGAGGCCATCCACTGCGAGACCCTGCGCAACGAAGTGTTCGCCGGACGCAAGGTGCCGATGATCTTCGGCCAGCCCGATGCCTGGCTGGCCCTGCTGATCGAATCCCTGCTTAGCGCGGGCAAGGGCGACCATGAAGGCGCCGAGCGCCTGCGCCTGCAGGCCTTCGACGCCGCCCCGGCGAGCAGCGGCAGCATCGACGGCGAGCCCTTCGCCTGGCTGGCCGATGCCGACATGCGCCTCGGGCCGGTGTGCGAGGCCGTCATCAACGGCCGCTACTACTGGCTGCCGTTCGCCAATCTGCGCCGCATCCAGTTCGAGGAGCCTGCCGACCTGCGCGACGTGGTGTGGACGCCGGTCCATTTCGAATTCACCAATGGCGGTGAAAGCGTCGGGTTGATCCCGACCCGCTACCCGGGCAGTGAGGCCTCGGCCGAGCCGCTGGTCCAGCTGGCGCGCCGCACCGAATGGCTCGAGGCCCGGCCGGGCGTCTTCCAGGGCAGCGGCCAGCGCATCCTGAGCACCGACGGTGGCGACAAGGCCTTGATGGATGTGCGCCTGATCGAATTCGATGTCGCGCCGGCAGAGGACGTGGAGCCTGCGGATGACTGAAGCGGTCCCGCGGGAGCGGCTCCAGCCGTCCTTGCTGGACCGACTGACCGACGATGATCCGGGGAGCGTGCAGGAACCGGTCGAGCGCCGGGTGCTGAGCAGGACGCAGATGCGTGCGGCGGTGCTGCGCGATCTCACTTCGCTGCTCAACTGCACCCGCCTGACCGACAAGGAAAACCTCCTGGCCGCCGAGACCCACGCGGGAAACTCCGTGCTCAACTACGGGGTGCCGTCGTTCTCCGGAGAAACCGCCGCCTCGATCGAGATCAGCGACATCGAGCGGGCGGTGAGGGACGCCATCGTGCGTTTCGAACCGCGCATCCTGCCTGATTCCCTTGTCGTCACGGCGATCCTCGATGACAGCATGCTCGACTGGCACAACCTCGTCAGCCTGAAGATATCCGGCCTGATGTGGGCCCAGCCGGTCCCCCTCGAACTGCTCATCAGGACGACCATGGATCTGGAAACAGGCCAGGTCGAACTGTCCGAGTTGCGCAACTGACGCACGCATGAATCCCAGGCTGCTGCATCTCTACAACCAGGAACTCCGGCATCTGCGGGAGATGGGGCGGGAGTTCGCCGAAGAATTCCCGAAGATCGCCAGCCGCCTGTCGATGGACGGCATCGAGGTGGCCGATCCCTACGTCGAGCGCCTGCTCGAGGGCGCGGCCTTCCTGGCGGCGCGGGTGCAGCTCAAGCTCGAGGCCGAGTTTCCCCGCTTCACCCATCACCTGCTGGAGATGGTGCATCCCCATTTCCTGTCGCCGACACCGGCCATGGCGATCGCCCAGTTCCAGCCGATCCTGTCCGACGCGAACCTGGCCGAGGGCTTCGTCATCAAGCGGGGCAGTGCACTGCAGACTCCCCCGGCGACGCGGGACGGCACGGCCTGCACCTTCACCACCGCCCAGGATGTCCGTCTGTGGCCGCTCGAAGTGGTGGATGCCCGCTACTTCAGCGCGGCCACCGACCTGCCCCTGGCCTCGCCGGACATGGCCCGCAAGTTCCGCGGCGGCGTGCGCCTGCGCCTGCGTACCACCGCCGGCGTGCGCTTCGATCAGCTGAGCCTGGACAGCCTGCGCTTCTGCCTGGGCGGATCCGACGAAACGGCCTACCGCCTCCTCGAGTGCATCGGCGGCAACCCCCTGGGGGTGCTGGTCAGCGGCGTCGATCGGCCGATCCGCAGCCGCCAGTTCCTGGCCGGCCGCTGCCTCACGCTGGCCGGCTATGGCGACGATGAAGCCCTGCTGCCGCCTACGTCCAGGGGCTTCAGCGGCCATCGGCTGATCCACGAATATTTCGCCTTTCCGCAGCGCTTCCTGTTTTTCGACATCTCCGGCCTGGCCGCGGCCCTGTCGCGCTTCCCGGTCAACGAGGTGGAGCTGCACCTGCTTTTTTCCCGGGGCGATGCCTCCCTCGAAAGCCAGGTCACGGCCGCCAACTTCCTGCTCAACGCCACGCCGGTCATCAACCTCTTCAAGCGCCGCGCAGACCGCATCCACATCACCACCGGCGAGTATGAGTTCCAGGTGGTGCCCGACCGCACGCGGGCCATGGATTTCGAGGTCTACGACGTGCAGTCCCTCACCGGCTTCGGGTCCGGTGCCGAGCGGGAGCAGAGCTTCGTCAGCTTCTACGAAAGCCATCACGGCTGGGATGCCGGCACCCAGGGCTATTTCACGCTCCGGCGGGAGCCGCGCCTGCTCTCCGAGAGGCAGCGCCGCATCGGCACCCGGACCCGCTACACGGGCAGTGAGACCTTCGTATCCATCGTCGACACCGCCGAGGCGCCCTACAGCCCCGACCTGCGCCAGCTCGCGGCGAGCATCCTGTGCACCAACCGGGATCTGCCGATCCTGCTCAACCTGAGCGGGCAGGGCAGCGACTTCGCCCTCGACGTGTCGGCGCCGGTGGAAGGGGTGCGCTGCGTGCGGGGCCCCTCCATGCCCACCTCGCCGGTGGCCGATGGCGCCCGCTCCTGGAAGTGCATCAGCCTGCTGTCCCTCAACTACCTGTCCTTGCTGGACAGCGACAGCGCCAAGGGCGCGGCCGCCCTGCGCGAGATGCTGGGCTTGTATGGTGGCAGCAACGAGCTGAGCGTGCGCCGCCAGATCGAGGGGCTGCGCGCGGTGCAGGCGGCCCCGTTCTCCACCCGCCTGCCGATGGCCGGGCCGCCCTGCTTCGGGCGGGGCATCGACATCGGGGTGGAGGTGGACGAGCTGGCCTTCGAGGGCGGCAGTGCCTTCCTGCTCGGTTCGGTGCTCGAGCATTTCTTCGCCCGCTACGTGTCCATCAACAGTTTCACGCGGACCCGGCTGCGCTCCCTGACCCGCGGCGAGATCATGAACTGGGAGGTCCGATGCGGGCTTCGCCCGATCTTCTGAGCTTGCTGGAGTCCATGACCCGGGAGCCCTGGGCATGGGATTTCTACCAGGCCTTGCGGCGCCTCGATGCGGCCAATGCGGACGCGCCGCGGATCGGCTTCGGGCGGAGTCCCGTCGATGAGCCGGTGCGCCTGGGGCAGGACCCGGACCTCAGCTTTGCGCCCGCGTCGCTGGCCGCGGTGGCCCCGCCCAAGGGCCGGCGGCCGAATCGCCTGGATGTGCGCTTCTTCGGCATGCTCGGCCCCAACGGGCCGCTGCCGCGCCACCTCACCGAGCACGCCCGCAATCGTCTGCTGCATGGCGGCGACGCGAGCTTCGCGCGCTTCCTGGATGTCTTCCATCACCGCTTCCTGAGCCTGTTCTACCGTGCCTGGGCGCAGGCCCAGCCCACGGTCAGCCTCGACCGGCCGGAGGACGACCCCTTCGGGCGCTATCTCGGCGCCCTGGCCGGTATCGGCCTGTCCGAACTGCGCGACCGGGATGCCTTGCCGGATTTTGCCAAGCTGGCCCACGCCGGCCATCTGAGCCGCCAGGTCCGCAACGGGGAAGGGCTGGCCAAGCTGGTGGCGGCCTATTTCCGCTGCGAAGTGCAGGTCGAGCAGTTCGTCGGCCACTGGATCGTGCTCGAGGAGGGCGACCGCCTGATGCTCGGCGCGGGGCGCCAGGCCCTCGGCCAGGGCGCGGTGGTGGGCGGCCGGGTGTGGGACCGGCAGCACAAGTTCCGCCTGCGCATCGGTCCGCTGGATGGCGGCGGGTACGAGGCCCTGCTGCCGGCCGGCTCGGGCATCCGGGCGCTGGCCGCCTGCGTGCACAACTACGTGAACATGGAGTATTTCTGGGATGTCCGGCTGGTGCTCAAGGCCGCCGACGTCCCCCTCGCGCGGCTCGACGGTCGGGTGCGGCTGGGCTACACGGCCTGGCTGGGCGGACGGGATGCCTCCCGCGACGCCGACGACCTCGTGCTGGACGTGGAGCGGGTGCTCGGGCGCCCCGCCTCGCGTTCCGGCGGCAGCACCCCGCAGGGTGCCGCTGCCGATCGATTCCCTGCAGCCCAGTCAGCCTAATTGAGAGGTCGGTATGAGCGAGATCAGTCGTGTTGCGCTATTTGGCAAACTCAACAGCGTGGCCTACAAGGCCATCGAGGGTGCCACCGTGTTCTGCAAGCTGCGGGGCAATCCCTACGTGGAGCTGGCGCACTGGATCGCCCAGATCGTGCAGGCGGACAACACCGACATCCACTGCATCGTGCGCCATTTCGAGATCGATGCGTCGCGCCTGTCGGCCGACATCACCGCGGCGCTGGACCGATTGCCGCGGGGCGCGACCGCCATCTCTGACCTCTCCGAACACGTCATGGACATCTCGGAGCGGGGCTGGGTCTATGGTTCGCTGATGTACGGCGAGGGCGCCATCCGCACCGGCCACCTGATCGTCGGGGCGCTCAAGACACCCCGCCTGTTCAACGTGCTGCTGGGCATCTCCCGGCAGTTCGAGCGGATCCGGGCCGACACCCTGGCCGATGAGTTCGCCGCCATCGTGGCCTCGTCCGCCGAAGAGGCCCTGTCGGTGTCCGGCAGCTCCGGCCAGCCCGGCGAGGCCAGCGATGCCCTGGCGCCGGCCTCGATGGGCAAGCAGGAAGCCCTCAAGCGCTTCACCACCGACCTCACCGCCCAGGCACGGGAGGCCAAGATGGACCCCATCGTCGGGCGCGACGAGGAGATCCGCCAGCTCATCGACATCCTGATGCGCCGCCGCCAGAACAACCCCATCCTGGTCGGCGAGGCCGGCGTGGGCAAGACCGCAGTGGTGGAGGGCTTTGCCCAGCGCATCGTGCGCGGCGACGTGCCGCCGTCCCTCAAGGACGTGGAGCTGCGGGTCCTCGACGTGGGCCTGCTGCAGGCCGGGGCCAGCATGAAGGGCGAGTTCGAGCAGCGCCTGCGGGCGGTGATCGACGAGGTCCAGGCCAGCCCCAAGGCCATCATCCTGTTCATCGACGAGACCCATACCCTGGTGGGCGCGGGCGGCGCGGCGGGGACCGGCGATGCGGCCAACCTGCTCAAGCCGGCCCTGGCCCGCGGGCAGCTGCGGACCATCGGCGCCACCACCTGGGCCGAATACAAGAAGTACATCGAGAAGGACCCGGCCCTGACCCGGCGCTTCCAGGCCGTGCAGGTGGACGAGCCGGACGAGCGCCGCGCCATCCTGATGATGCGCGGGGTCGCCTCCACCATGGAGAAGCACCATAAGGTGCAGATCCTCGACGAGGCCCTCGAGGCCGCGGTACGCCTGTCCCACCGCTACATCCCGGCCCGCCAGCTGCCCGACAAGTCGGTCAGCCTGCTGGACACGGCCTGTGCGCGGGTGGCGGTCAGCCTGCATGCCACGCCGGCCGAGGTGGACGATTGCCGCAAGCGCATCGAGGCCCTCGAAACCGAGGCGCAGATCATCGGCCGCGAGAAGGCGGTGGGCATCGAAGTGGCCCAGCGTGAGGCCGAGGTGAGCATCGCCCTGGAGGCGGAGCGGGCGCGCCTGGAAGAGCTTGAAGCCCGCTGGAAGCGCGAGAAGGAGCTGGTGGACGAGCTGCTGGCCCTGCGCGCCCGCCTGCGGGGCGGCGCCCAGCCGGTCGAGGGCACCGGCAGCTTGCTCGAGGCGGCGGCCGGTGAAGTCGCCGGCAGCGATCCGGCGGCCCTGGCCGGAGCGCCCGACGAGGCGGAGCGCGCCACTCTGCTGGCGCGGCTCGGCGAAGTCCAGACGGCCCTGGCCGAGGTGCAGGGCGAGAGTCCGCTGATCCTCGCCACCGTCGACTACCAGGCCACCGCCAGCGTGGTCGGTGACTGGACCGGGATCCCGGTCGGGCGGATGGCCCGTAACGAAGTGGAGACCATCCTCAAGCTGGCCTCCGCCCTGGGCGAACGGGTGGTCGGCCAGGATCACGCCATGGAAATGATCGCCAAGCGCATCCAGACCTCCCGCGCCGGGCTCGACAATCCGAGCAAGCCGATCGGCGTCTTCATGCTGGCCGGCACCTCCGGGGTCGGCAAGACCGAGACCGCGCTGGCCCTGGCCGAGGCCCTGTACGGCGGCGAGCAGAACCTGATCACCATCAACATGAGCGAGTACCAGGAGGCCCACACCGTCTCCACCCTCAAGGGCGCGCCGCCGGGCTACGTGGGCTACGGCGAGGGCGGCGTCCTCACCGAGGCGGTGCGCCGCAAGCCTTATTCGGTGGTGCTGCTGGACGAGGTGGAGAAGGCCCACCCGGACGTGCACGAGATCTTCTTCCAGGTCTTTGACAAGGGTTTCATGGAGGACGGGGAAGGGCGCTTCATCGACTTCAAGAACACCCTGATCCTGCTCACCACCAACGCCGGCACCGAGCTGATCTCGTCCATGTGCCGCGACCCGGAGCTGATGCCCGAGCCCGACGGCCTGGCCAAGAGCCTGCGCGAGCCGTTGCTCAAGATCTTCCCACCGGCCCTGCTCGGCCGCCTCGTGGTGATTCCGTACTACCCCCTGTCGGACGAGATGCTCGGGCGCATCGTCAGCCTGCAGCTCAACCGCATCAAGGCCCGGGTCGAGGCGCGCTACCGGATCCCCTTCGAGTACACCGACGAGGTGCGCCGGCTGGTGGTGTCGCGCTGCACCGAGAGCGAGTCCGGTGGGCGCATGATCGATGCGATCCTCACCAACACCCTGCTGCCCGACCTCAGCCGGGAGTTCCTGACCCGCACCATGGAAGGCCGCCCGGTGGCGACCGTCCGGATCGGGGTGGCGGACGGTGGTTTCAGCTACGCCTTTGAATGAACGTGTGACCCGTGCCCCTGCGCCCGAACCGGTAAAGCCATGACCGACGATATCCAGAACGAGCTGGACGCTCCGCCCGAACTGAGCCTGGGGGACGCCCTGTCCCTGGCCCTCAGGCTGCATCGCGAGAAAGCCTACGAGGGGGCCGAGGAACTCTACCGGCGCATCATCGAGGCGGCCCCCGGGCTGGCGGACGCCCATCATTTCCTCGGCGTGCTGTGCCACGAACGTGGCCGCAGCGCCGAGGGCATCGCCTCGATCCGGCGGGCGATCGAGCTGGTGCCGGACTTCCCGGGCTTCTACAACAATCTCGGCAACATCCATGTCCAGTGCGGGCAGCTGGCGGAGGCCACGGCCTGCTACGGGCGTGCCATCGAACTCGCGCCGGGCGACGCCGACCTGCACAACAACTACGGCGCGCTGCTCAAGGCCGAGAAGCGCTTCGAAGAGTCCGCGGCGAGTTTCCGGCGCGCCATGGCGCTCGACCCGGACAACGTCCGGGCCTACAACAACATGGGCTTGCTGCACGCCGCCCTCGGGCAGACCGCGGAAGCGATCCGCTACTACTGCGAGTCCATCAGCCGGATCCCCGGGCACCCGGAAGCCCACAAGCTGCTCGGCCTGACCTACTACTCCCTCGGCCGCCACGAGGAGGCTGCCGAGGTGTTCCGGCAGTGGGTCGAAGTGGCGCCCGACCATCCGGTGGCGCGCCACCTGCACGCGGCCTGTTCGGGGCTGGGGGTGCCGGAGCGGGCGGCCGACGACTACGTGGAATACACCTTCGATCGCTTCGCCTCGAGTTTCGAGGAGCAGCTGAATCACAAGCTGTCCTACCAGGCGCCCCAGCTGTGCGCGGCGGCGCTGGCCCGCCAGGTGGGAGAGCGGCGGGGGCTGAGCCTGCTCGACGCGGGTTGCGGCACCGGCCTGTGCGGTCCGCTGGTCGCCCCGCGGTGCACCCGCCTGGCGGGGGTGGACCTCTCCGGCGGCATGCTCGAGCTGGCGGCCAACAAAGGTGTTTACACCGAGCTGGCGAAGGCCGAGCTCACCGAGTTCCTGCTGGGTGGGGTGGGCATGTGGGACGTGATCATGTCCGCCGACACCCTGTGCTATTTCGGCGATCTGCGGCGCGTCGTGACGGCGGCAGCCGGGGCGCTGAAGAATGACGGGCTGCTGGTGTTCACCGTCGAGCGGGCGGAGGATGTGGACGCGCCCGATGGCTTCCGCATCAACCCCCATGGCCGCTACAGCCATGCCCGCGGACACGTGGAGGAGGTGATCCGGGCGGCCGGGCTCGAACTGCTGGAGGCCGGCGGGGACATCCTGCGCACCGAGGGCGGCAAGCCCGTGCAGGGGCTGGTCGTGGTGGCGCGCAAGCCTTGAGGGACAGGTCATGGAACAACTGATGGAGATCACATCCCCGTTCGGGGATGCCGTGCGCTTCGAAGCCATGAAGGCGCGGGAGGAGCTGGGGCGCCTGGCGGAGTACGACATCACCGTGCTGTCCGCCAAGGAGACCCTGTTGCCCCAGGACATCCTCGGCCAGGGCGTGACGGTGATCCACAACGGCCTCGAAGCCGGGCCGCGGCATTTCAATGCCTGCGTGACGCGCTTCGGCCTGGTGGGGGTGGAAGGGCGTTATTTCCGCTATCGCATCGTGGCCCATCCCTGGCTGTGGCTGCTCACGCGCAGCGCGGACTGCCGGATCTTCCAGAACAGGTCGGTGCCCGACATCGTCCGCGAGATCTTCGGCAAGTATCCCGATGCCAGCTTCGATTTCCGCCTGACCGGCAGCTATCCGCCCCTCGAATACTGCGTCCAGTACCGGGAGAGCGATTTCGATTTCGTCAGCCGGCTGCTGGAGACCGAGGGCATCTACCATTTCCTCAAGCACGCGCCGGGCAAGCACACGGTGGTGCTGTGCGACTCCATCAGCGCCCACAAGCCGGTTCCCGGGCATGCATCCATCCGCTTCCTGCCCGAGGGGGGGCGGGGCCGCGCCGAGAACAAGACCATTGGCCAGTGGATGAGCGCCCGCGAGATCCGCACCGGCATGACCGAGCTGGACGACTACGACTTCGAGCGGCCCTCCCTGGACCTCAAGAAGTCCAGCAAGGTGTCCTCCAGCGACGGGGGGGCGAAGTTCGAGGTCTACGACTACCCGGGCGACTATCTCCGCACGGCGGACGGCGAACGCTACGCCAAGACCCGCCTGGAGGCCCTGCGTGTCCCCTACGAGGTGATGGAAGGGCGCAGCGGCGTGGTGGAGATCGCCAGTGGCGCGACCTTCACGCTGCAGGAGCACCCCCGGGACGACCAGAACCGGGAATACCTGATCATGTCGGCCGAGTACGAGCTGCTCCACGGCGGCCACGAGACCGGCACCGGGCAGGGCTCCAGCCACAGCTGCCGCTTCACCGTGATGCCCACCGCCGAGGTCTTCAGGCCGGAGCGCCGGACACCCCGTGCGATTGTGCGCGGGCCGCAGACCGCCGTGGTGGTGGGGCCGGCCGGCGAAGAGATCTACACCGACAAGTACGGGCGGGTGAAGGTCCAGTTCCACTGGGACCGCCTCGGCCGCAAGGACGAAAACGCCTCCTGCTGGGTGCGCGTGTCCCACCCCTGGGCCGGCAAGAACTGGGGCATGGTTGCCCTGCCGCGCATTGGCCAGGAGGTCATCGTGGACTTCCTCGAGGGCAACCCGGACCGGCCCATCATCACCGGCCGGGTCTATAACGCGGAGCAGATGCCGCCCTACGCCCTGCCGGCCAACATGACCCAGACCGGCATCAAGACCCGCTCCACGAAGGGCGGATCACCCGACAACTTCAACGAGCTCCGCTTCGAGGACAAGAAGGGCGAGGAGCAGGTCTATGTCCACGCCGAACGCAATTTCGATGGCGTCATCGAGAACTGCGAGACCCGCTCCATCGGCGCCGACCGCTCCAAGAGCGTCGGCCATGACGAGACGGTGTCGGTGGGTCACGATCGCACGGAGTCGGTGCAGAACAACGAGTCCATCACCATCGGCGTCAATCGTGACCTGACGGTGGGCGCGGATGCCAGCACCGCGGTGGGGTCCAACCGCAGCATCACGGTCGGCGCCAACGAAAGCCACGATGTGGGTGGGCGTCGCAACCGCAGCGTGGGGGCGGACGAGCATGTGGATATCGGAGCCAACCTGTCCGAGACGGTCGGCAAGAACGTGACCCTCAGCATCGGCGAGAACCAGTCCGTCACGGTGGGCAAGGACGGACGGGTCCAGGTGGGCAAGAACTACTACCTGGAGGCTGCCGACTCCATCACCTTCAAGACCGGCGATGCCTCGATCACCCTCAAGAAGGACGGCACCATCACGATCCAGGGGCGTGACATCTCCATCAAGGGCAGCGGCAAGGTGAGCGTCAAGGCGTCGAGCGACGTGGTCATCAAGGGCTCGAAGATCGCCAGCAACTGAGTCCGATGCTCCAGGTCCTCAACACCACTCCCTATCCTGCCACGCTGGCGGTGTTTCCCTCGCCGGGCGGGGTCGAGTGCGCCTACGCCGCGGTGAAGATCAGCTACGACCTGACCACCGGCGTGCCGCAGGTCGCCGCCAGCCAGGCCATGTTCCTCGCCAGCGATGTGTATTGGGGGGATCCGGCCAGCAGCTCCCTGCGCGCCGCGGCGGACCTGACCCTGCTCAAGCCGTCCACCGACGTGCTGCTGCTCGGCCGTGCGGTGGCGCCCGCCGGGCCGGTGCAGTCCATGGAGGTGGCCCTGCGCGTCGGCACGCTCAGCCGGCGCCTGCGCGTCTTTGGCGAGCGCGTCTGGCAGCGCGAAGGCGAAGGCTGGCGGCCGAGCGCCCCCAGACCCTTCGAGCGCCTGCCGCTGCGCTGGGAGCTGGCCTTTGGCGGGCAGTCCCGGGCCCACCCCGACCATCCGCCCGAAGCCGAGCTGCGCAACCCGGTGGGGCGTGGCTTTGTCGCCAGCTGGGACACCGATCCGGCCGGCCTGCCCTTGCCCTGCATCGAGGACCCGGAGGCCCTGCTGCGCCACCCCCATGAGCGGCCCGAGCCGGCCGGCATGGCGCCGGTTGCCGCGGCCTGGGCGGGGCGTGCCCGGCATGCCGGCACCTATGACGCCGCCTGGCAGAAGTCGCGCGCGCCCTACCTGCCCCTCGACTTCGATCCCCGCTTCTTCCAGGTGGCTCCGCCCGCGCTGATCGCGCCGCAGCGCCTGGTCGGCGGGGAAAGCGTCGAACTGGACGGCATGACGGGAGGAGGGCGGGTCGGCTTCACCCTGCCGCGCCCCGACCTGCACCTGGCCTTCGACTTCGCCGGGCGCCATATCGCGGCCGAGCCGCTGCTCGACACCGTCCTCATCGAGCCGGACATGGCCCGCCTGCAGATGGTCTGGCGGGCCGAACTGGCGGTGGACAAGCACCTGCTCAAGCTGCGCGCCCTGCACGTGTCCGGGCGGGCGGAGGTCCTTCCATCATGACGGCAGTCATCGCCGCGGCCGGACTGGTATGTCCGGCGGGCCTCGGGCTGGCGGAGAGCGCCGCCGGTGCCCGGGCGCGCCTGGCGGTGTTGCGGGAGATCGACTGGTGTGACCGGCGCTTCGAGCGCTTCATCGCCGGCGTGGTCCCCGACGAAGGCCTGCCGGCGCTCGCCCCAGGCCTGGCGGCGGCTCCCCTGCAGGCCCGCGAGGCCCGCATGCTGCGCCTGGCCCACGCAGCCCTGGCCGACCTGCATGCCGGCCTGCCCGCCGATCTGCCCGCGCCGCCCCTGTTCCTCGGCTTGCCGGAGCACCACACGACGCGGCCGATCGACACCGAACGCTTCCTCAGGCTCCTGGCCAGCCAGGCCGGCGCCTGCTTCGATCCGGCCCTCAGCATCGCCGCGCCGCGCGGGCGGGCCGGTGGCCTGATGGCCTTGTCCCAGGCCGTTGCACGCATAGACGCCGGGCAGGCCGGCATGATCCTGGTGGGCGGGCTGGATTCCCTGGTGGACCTGTACGTGCTGGGCGCGCTGGACCGGGCCGGGCGCATTCGTGGCGAGACCGTCAGCGATGGCTTCAGCCCCGCGGAGGGGGCGGCCTTCCTGCTGGTGGCGGAGGCGTCCGTGGCGCGCAGCCATGGCCTGCCGGTCCTCGCCCGGATCGCCGCCGCCGGCAGCGGCTTCGAGCCCGGGCATCTGTACGCCGATGAGCCCTACCTGGGGGACGGCCTGGCGACCACCGTGTCGACCTGCCTGGATGCCGCGGGGCTGTCCGCGCCGCTGCAGACCGTCTATTGCAGCTTCAACGGGGAGCGCTACTGGGCCCGGGAGTTCGGGGTCACGCGCATTCGCAATGCAGCTGCGTTTGCCGACGAGGCCCGCATGGAGCACCCGGCCGAGTGCTTCGGCGACCTGGGGGCGGCCCACGGTGCGGCCCTGGCGGCGCTGGCCTGTCACGGCCTGGCCGGGGGCTATCGACCCGGTCCGGCTTTGGTCTATGCTTCATCCGACAGGGGAGACCGGGCCGCGGCCATCCTCGAACGCAGCACCTGAGACGCAGCACCCGAGGTCGAATCCATGCCATGCAGTGTTCATAATATTGCCGGCTTTGCCCACAAGACCAGCGGCGGCATGAGCATGGTCTTTCCCGATGTCTGCAAGACGCCGGTGCCGTCGGCGCCGCCGGTGCCCATCCCCTATCCGAACATCGGCAAGTCGTCCGACACCATTTCCGGCACCACCACCGTCAAGGCAGACGGCTCGATGGTGATGGTGAAAGGCGCCAAGTACATGATGAGTTCGGGAGACGAGGCGGGCACGCTGGGCGGCGTGATCAGCAGCACCTTCAAACAGGAGTGCGAGTTCCTGATGTACTCCTTCAACGTGATGCTCGACGGGAAGAATGTCTGCCGCCTCGGCGACCCCCTCTGGCACAACAAGAAGAACATCCTCGGGTGAGGCCATGACGGAACTCGCAGAATCCGTGATGATCGGCCTCATCGCCGATGGCGGCGACGTGCCTTGCCCCTTTGATCACGATGCGCCAGCCCCCGAGAAGGTCAACAACCAGCTGGTCGGCAACGGCGGCACGCTGGGCGACTGCATGGAGGCGGGCACCGGCACCGCCCTGTATGCGCCGATGAAACGCAAGCTCAAGCCGGTGCCCTATCCCGAGCAGGCCGACAAGGAGGTCAAGGTCGGCGAGCACAGCTATCCGGTGTGGTGCGCCGCCCATCACCTGATCCCGGCCCAGGCCTCCCTCAAGAAGGCCACCCAGCTCAAGCGCTTCATGCAGAAGGGCAGCGGCGCGAACAAGCTGTGGAGCGACATCGGCTACGACGTGAACGGGCTCGAGAACGGCGTCTGGCTGCCGGGCAACTACGCGGTGGGGGGCAACGGCACCGGCGACTGGGTAGGGGCGCCGAGCGCCATGGACGGTGATGCCGAAGAGGGCAGCGTGCGCCGCCGGGCGGCCCGTCGCAGCGCCTCCAGCACCAAGCTCGACGGCCTCCGCCACGAGGTCGATCCGGCAAACCGCAAGTGGCTCTATGTGGACAAGGCCACGCGCCTGGTGAATGCCCAGTTCCACGATGCCCACGTCGATTACAACAAGTTCGTGCTGGGGGTGCTGAACAAGATCGCGGCGTCCCTGAAAGACAAGAAAAAGAAGAACCTCGACGATCTCGCCTGCCGCCAATGTGCCAAGCGCGAGGAGAAGATCGCCGAATACGGCATTCCGCCGCCCTTCAGCCTGATCAAGCGCCTCAATGGGGTGTCGGCGCGCATGCGCGGCTACCTCAAGGGCCGGCGCGGGCATGCGGTGGTGTTCACATCCCGCTGGGGAAAACTGATTGGCAAGCTCTGAGGCTCAAGCCGGGGAGGGCCAGATGGCCGATTCATCCGCTGCGTATTACCTGCTGGCCTGCTACAGCCCGGAGGAGGGCGACCATGCCCAGTACAGCTACGAGCCCGATGACGAGGAGCGCAGCTGGATCATCGGCCAGCCCTTCGACGCGCCGCCGCCCGTGCCGGTGCCCGTGAGCGTCGAGCCGGGCGAGGAAGGCCTGGTGCCGGAGCTGACCGACGTGCCCCTGCCGCTCATGTCGCGCCGCCTGGCCGCCTGCCTGAGCGCCGCGGGCGTCGCCAACATCGACTTTTATCCCGCCCGGGTCACCGAGCAGGCCAGCGGGCGCAGCCATGAGGAGCTGCTGGCCTTCAACCTGATCGGCCTGGTGGCCGCGGCGGACCTGTCCCGCTCCACGTTTTCGGCGCCGGACGGTCCGCTGCTGTCGGTGGATTTCGACGGGCTGGCCATCGATCCCCGCAAGGTGGGCGCGGCCGACATGTTCCGGCTCGCCGAGTCGGTGAACGGCATCGTGGTGAGCCGGCGTGTCCGCCAGGCGATCCTCGACGCCGGCATCACCACCCTTGAATTCATCCTGCCGGAGGAGTGGGTCGGCTGAATCCCGTCCGCCGCCCGCCATCCGTCCCAGCTGCTGGAGTAAGCCATGCCTGAAGTCGCACGTGTCGTGCCCCTGCCCCATGAAGTGGACCCGCAGCCCCAGCGGGCCGAAGTGACCGCCCTGCTGGAGGGCGGCCTGATCCGGGTGCGCCTGCCGGACGGCCGGGAATGGGACGCAGCCTGGCTGCAAGCGGGCGGCAGCACCTCGATCGAGCTGGCGGCCCACGACTGGGTCATCGTGCTGCCGCCCGCCGGCGGACATCCGGCCGTGGTGATGGGGCGCATCGGCCCCTCAGCCCGCCCGCCCCGCCGGCACGCCTGTGCATCGAGGCGACCGAGGTGCTGACCCTCAAGTGCGGTGACGCGACCCTCGACCTGCGGGCCGATGGCAAGGCCGTGCTGCGTGGTGAGGATGTGCTGATCCGCGCCCGCGGCCTGCAGCGCATCAAGGCCGGCAGCGTTTCCATCAACTAGCCGATGCCGACGGTCGCTCCCCTCGCGCGCGCCTGGCGCTTCATCCCGGCCCGGGTCCTCAGCCACCTGGAGGAGCTGGCCTACCTGTGGCAGCGCCGCCGCGCGTCGGTGTATTCGGATGCACTGACCCTGCGTGACTTCGCCTACCTCAGCGAGCGGCTGGAAGCCCATCTCCAGGGTGCCCTGGTGGCCGGCGAGGCCCTGGACGGGATGGTCGGCGAGCTGCTGGCGTCGGCTGACCGGGACGAGGTGTTCGCCGCTGCCTGGGCGCTGCTGCGCAGCGGCGGCGGCGGGCAGCTCCGCCGCGTGCTCGAGGCCTTCGCGGGGGCCCGCGGGCCGGCCC
>WBTZ01000052.1 GCA_009026175.1 Zoogloea sp.
AGGCGGCGCGGAGGGTCGGCGCAGCCCGCCTGCGGGGGCGAGCCCGACTTCTATTGTGGGCAGGCCGCCGAAGAACTCTTCGCCCAGCTCCTCGATGCGCCGCAGGTAGCGGTCGCGCAGCCACTGGCGATGGAAGTTGGAGGGCGCCACGAGACGCAGGCCGACCCCCTCGTCACCGGGGAGTTCTTCGGCGCGCAGTGGGAGGATCCAGGTCTTGAACTGCTGGGCGGGCAATTCCTGTTCCAGGCAATTCAGGCAATGCGACCAGAATGCAGCGCATTGGGGCGACGATGAGGCTTCGGGCACGATTCAGGGCGGGTGTGGTTCGACGGCGGAGCGCGCGCCGCGTTGCGATGCTTTGCCCCATGAAAAGGGGCTGCCGGGCGCGCGCTGGAAGTCCGGCAAGACCGCCATTGTACCTGCGCAGCAGGGACTTATCCACAGGTCCGGTGTGCCCGCGCTGCGGGGGTGTGGATTGCTGGCTATCAAAAGGTACTTGACAAACAGAGGGTTAACGTATCAAATTGCGCGTTTGACTCAACTTTTCGGGCACGAAAAATGAAACGTACTTACCAACCGTCCGTCGTCCGTCGCAAGCGCACCCACGGCTTCCTGGTTCGCATGGCCACCCGTGGCGGTCGCAAGGTCATCGCCGCTCGCCGCGCCAAGGGCCGTCATCGTCTCGCCGTCTGAGGCCCGTAGCGAGGCCGGCCCCGTTGCCGCTTCCGCAGACGGTGGCATTGATTGCCCCGCTCGGAATGCCGGCGTAAAGACGGACCTGGCAGGCTTCGGCTTCGACACGTCTCTTCGACTGCACAAAACGGATGAATTTTCATCCGTTTTTGCTTTTCGGCGTGTCGTTCGCGGGCGTTACTTCGCACTTCACTACTGCCCCAACGAGGCGGGCAAGGCCCGGCTCGGCCTGGTGGTGGCGAAGAAGCTGGCCAAGCGCGCCGTGCAGCGCAATCTGGTCAAGCGCATCGGCCGCGATGTGTTTCGTCATGCCTGTGCAAGCCTGCCGGCCTATGATCTGGTGTTACGATTGTCAGCCAAGGTTGGTGACGTCACGAAACTGACGATGCGCGAGGACATGCACAGCTTGTTCGAGCGCCTGCCCAAGCAGGGCGGTGACGCCAGGACTTAGCTGTGAAAGCCCTGGTCATGGCCCTGCTGCGTGTCTATCGTTACGCCGTCAGCCCGATGCTGGGACGCAACTGCCGCTTTGTACCGTCGTGTTCGGAATATGCCCTCGAGGCCGTTGAACGGCATGGAGCCCTCAAGGGGTCCTGGCTGGCGGCCCGCAGGGTGTGTCGATGCCACCCCTTCAGCGGGGGCGGCTACGATCCGGTGCCCTGATCAGCCCAATCCCGAGCACGCAGTCCAACCCTTCCGCCTCAACCCTTCCTGACACTGACTCCGATGGACAACCGTCGCCTGATCCTCCTTCTCGTCTTTTCGTTCTCGCTGGTCATGCTGTGGGACGGCTGGCAGAAGCATAAACAGCCCCCGGCGCAGGTCGCCTCCCAGGCCGCCGGAGCCAATGCCGGGGTTCCGACTCCGAGTGCGGGCCCGTCTGCCCCGGGTGCAGCACCCCAGGCCGAGGCCGCTGCCGCTGCGGCCAAGCTGCCCAAGGCGGTGATCCGGACCGATGTGCTGGTCGCGGAAGTCTCGGCCCAGGGCGGTGACATCGTCCGGCTCGAGCTGACCCATCACAAGGCCACCGAAGACCGCAGCCGCAATTATGTGCTCTTCGACAATGGCGAAAAGCACAACTATGCGGCGCAGACCGGCCTGATCGGCAACGGCCTGCCCACCCACAAGACCCAGTTTGCCCTCGGCGCCGAAAACATCGAGCTCAAGGACGGCCAGGACGCCGTGACCCTGCGCATGGATGCCCCGCCGACCGCCGACGGCGTGAAGGTGAGCAAGTTGATCACCTTCCATCGCAACAGCTACCAGGCCGAGGTGAGCTACGAGATCACCAACGGCAGCGCTGCACCGCTGGCGCCGCACGCCTACTTCCAGTTCACCCGCGACGGCAAGCCGGCCGAGCAGCCTGGCGGCTTCGGCGTGCAGACCTTCACCGGCCCGGCCTTCTACACCGAGGCGGACAAGTACCAGAAGGTGTCCTTCGAGGATGTGGCTGCCAAGAAGGCCAAGTTCGCCACCAAGGCGGCGGACGGCTGGTCTGCGATGGTCCAGCATTACTTCGTGGCGGGCTGGGCGCCGGCGGCGGGCGAGCGGGAGTACTTCGCCAACCAGGTCAGCTCCGATCTGTATTCCGCAGGCGTGATCGTGCCGGTGGCGGCCATCGCCCCGGGCCAGAGCGGCAAGCTGTCGGTGCCGCTGTATGCCGGCCCGCAGGAGCAGAGCCGCCTCGAGACCTTCGCCAAAGGCTTTGACCTGGTGGTGGACTACGGCTGGCTGACCATCATCGCGGCGCCCCTGTTCTGGGTGCTGGAGTGGTTCCACAAGCTGACCGGCAACTGGGGCTGGGCCATCATCCTGGTGACCATCGCCCTGAAGGCGCTGTTCTTCCCCCTGTCGGCGGCCAGCTACAAGTCGATGGCCAAGATGAAGACCCTGGCCCCCCGCCTGCAGCGCCTCAAGGAGCAGTACGGCGAGGACCGCATGAAGATGCAGCAGGCGATGATGGACCTCTACAAGCGCGAGAAGGTCAATCCGCTCGGCGGCTGCCTGCCCATCCTGATCCAGATCCCGGTGTTCATCGCTCTCTACTGGGTGCTGCTGGGGGTGGTCGAAATGCGGGGTGCGCCGTGGCTGGGCTGGATCCAGGATCTCTCCGTGAAGGATCCGTTCTACATCCTGCCCTTGATCATGGGCGCCACCAGCTTCATCCAGACCCGCCTGAACCCGGCTCCGCCGGATCCCATCCAGGCCAAGGTGATGATGATGATGCCCATCCTGTTCACCTTCATGTTCCTGTGGTTCCCGGCCGGCCTGGTGCTCTACTGGGTGGTCAACAACAGTCTGTCGATTGCCCAGCAGTGGCAGATCAACCGGATGATCGCGGCCGGTGGCAAGCCCGCCGAGTGACGTCATCGCGGCGATTGCCACCGCGCCCGGGCGCGGTGGCATCGGCGTGGTCCGGATCTCCGGACCGAATCTCTCCTCGCTCGCGGCGGTGTTCTCCGGCCGCGAGCCCCAGGCCCGTCTGGCCCAGTTTGCGCGCTTTCGCGATGCGGCTGGCGCCCTGATCGACGAGGGCCTGCTCCTCTGGTTCCCGGCGCCTCATTCCTTCACCGGCGAAGACGTCATCGAGTTGCAGGGCCATGGCGGCCCGGTGGTCATGCAGATGCTGCTGGCCCGCTGCCTGGAGCTCGGCGCCCGGCTGGCCGAGCCCGGCGAATTCACCCGCCGTGCCTTTCTCAATGGCAAGCTCGACCTGGCCCAGGCCGAGAGCGTCGCTGATCTCATCGAGGCCTCCACGGCCGCTGCTGCCCGTTCGGCGGTGCGCTCCCTGACGGGAAGCTTCTCGAAGGAGGTCCAGGGTCTGTGTGATCGTCTGATCGATCTGCGCATGCTGGTCGAGGCGACCCTGGATTTTCCGGATGAGGATGTGGACTTCCTGATCGAGGCGAAGGCCTTCGAGCGGATCGAGGGGGTGGCGTCCGAGTTGCGTGCCATCCTCGATCGTGCGCGCCAGGGCAGCCTTCTGCGCAATGGTCTCCATGTGGTCCTGGTCGGGCAGCCGAACGTCGGCAAGTCCAGCCTGCTCAACCGCCTGGCCGGCGAGGAGCGGGCCATCGTCACCGACATCGCCGGCACCACCCGCGACGCCCTGCGGGAGACGATCCAGATCGAAGGCATTCCGCTGCACATCTCCGACACGGCCGGCCTGCGGGAGACGACCGACGAGGTCGAAAAGATCGGCATCGCCCGCACCTGGGCCGAGATTGAACGGGCCGACGTGGTGGTGCGTCTGGTGGATGTGCGCGCCGGCCTGACCGAAGCCGATGCCGCCATCGATGCACGCCTGCCGGCGGGGGTGGAGCGGATCACCGTCTTCAACAAGGTGGACCTGGTGGCCCGCGAGCCCGGTCGGGAAGATGGCGCGGAGGGTGTGCGCCTCTACCTGTCGGCCAAGGCGGGGATGGGCGTCGAGCAGCTCCGTGCCGAACTGCTGCGGGTGGCCGGCTGGCACCGTCATGGGGAAGACGTGATCCTCGCCCGCGAGCGCCACCTGATCGCCCTGCGGGCCGCCCTGGCCCATGTCGAGGATGCCCTCGAGGCGCGGCATGCCCTGGAGCTGATGGCCGAGGAGTTGCGCCTGGCCCAGGAGGCGGTGAACGAGATCACCGGGGAGTTCACCCCGGACGATCTGCTCGGGGTGATCTTCTCGCGCTTCTGCATCGGAAAATAGCGGGACTGCCGGAACCCGCCAGCACACCCGGAAGCCCGCGTCATGCGGGCTTCCTGTTTTTTGGGGAAGCTTCCCGGATCAGGACGGAAGCGGGCAGACCGCAGAATGGGGCTTGGCACATGCCGCGCTTCGGATAGAATCGTTGCGGGCCGCACATCCTGGTGTGGTCGCGTCGCTCGGACGGTTCCGGGCGCTTACGTGAAAGAAACAACATGTCCTCATCTGCAGGCAAGCGCCGCTTTGCGCGCATCGATCGCCTCCCTCCCTACGTCTTCAACATCACGGCCGAGCTGAAACTGGCTGCCCGCCGCCGCGGGGAAGACATCATCGACATGAGCATGGGCAACCCGGACGGGGCCACGCCGGAGCACATCGTCGCCAAGCTCACCGAAGTGGCCCGCCGTCCGGATACGCATGGCTATTCGGCCTCGAAGGGCATCCCGCGGCTGCGCCGGGCAATCTCGCATTGGTACAAGGATCGCTACGCCGTCGATGTGGACCCGGACAAGGAAGCCATCGTCACCATCGGCTCCAAGGAGGGGCTCGCCCACCTGATGCTGGCCACGCTGGACCGTGGCGATACGGTGCTGGTGCCCGACCCCAGCTATCCGATCCACATCTATGGCGCGGTGATCGCTGGCGCCGACATCCGTTCGGTGCCCCTGGTGCCGGGGGTGGACTTCTTCGCCGAGCTGGAGAGGGCGATCCGTGGCAGCTATCCCAAGCCCAAGATGATGGTCCTCGGCTTCCCCTCCAATCCGACCGCCCAGTGCGTCGAGCTGGATTTCTTCGAGCGGGTGATCGCCCTGGCCAGGAAGCACGACATTTTCGTGGTGCACGACCTGGCCTACGCCGACATCGTCTTCGATGGCTGGAAGGCGCCCTCCATCATGCAGGTGCCCGGTGCGAAGGACATCGCGGTGGAGTTCTTCACCCTCAGCAAGAGCTACAACATGGCGGGCTGGCGTATCGGCTTCATGGTCGGCAATCCCGAGCTGGTGGCAGCCCTGGCGCGCATCAAGAGCTATCACGACTACGGCACCTTCACGCCCCTGCAGGTTGCCGCGATCGCGGCGCTGGAGGGCGACCAGCAGTGCGTGCGGGAGATCGCTGCCAAGTACCAGAGCCGTCGCGATGTGCTGGTCAAGGGCCTGCACGAGGCCGGCTGGATGGTCGAGCGGCCCAAGGCCTCGATGTACATCTGGGCGAAGATCCCCGATCAGTACAAGGCGCTGGGGTCCATCGAGTTTGCGCGTCTGATGCTGGACAAGGCCAAGGTCTGCGTGTCACCGGGCATCGGCTTTGGTGACCACGGCGACGATCACGTGCGCTTCGCCCTGATCGAGAACGAGGCCCGCATCCGCCAGGCCATCCGTGGGATCAAGGCGATGTTCAAGGCTGACGGGATCGCCACGGCAGAGGCTTGATCCCTCCGCTGTGCGGCAAGCGCTAACCCGGCTCCGGCCGGGTTTTTCTTTGCCCTTTTCAGGCGGCCTTCAGCGACAATCCGGTCATTGAAACGGAGGACATCATGACCTGGGAACCGGATCGTTATCTGCGGTATGCCGATGATCGTTTGCGCCCTGCGGTGGATCTGCTGGGGCGAGTACCCCTGACCCATCCCCGCCGCATCGTCGATCTGGGCTGTGGCGCCGGGAATGTGACGCGCCTCTTGGCGGAGCGGTGGCCGGATGCAGATATCACCGGGCTGGACAGCTCGCCGGAGATGCTCGAGCGGGCGCGGGCGGTTCTGCCGAGTGCGCATTTCGAGCAGGCTGGCGTGGAGCATTGGGAGGCCGAGGAGGCGCTCGACCTGTTGTTCTCCAACGCGGCCCTGCATTGGGTGGGAGAGCATGAGAGCCTGCTGCCCAGGCTGATCAATGCGCTGTTCCCAGGGGGCGTGCTGGCGGTGCAGATGCCCGGCAACTTTGAGGCGCCGTCCCACCGCCTGATCCGCGAACTGGCCGGATCGCCCGAGTGGGCCGGGCGCCTCGGCTCGGGGCGCATGGGCGCCATCCTCGGCATGGCGGATTACCACCGCATCCTGGCGCCGCTGTGTACCCGCCTGAGCTTGTGGGAAACCACCTATTGGCAGACCCTGCGCGGGCCTGCCCCGGTGCTGGAGTGGCTTCGTGGGACCACGCTGGTCCCGTATCTGGAACCCCTGAGCGAGCCGGTGCGCGATGCCTTCCTGGCCCAGTTGGGCGAGCGCCTGGATGCGGCCTATCCGATGGGGGCGGATGGTGTGACCCTCTTCCCCTTTCGCCGGGTCTTCATCGTCGCGCAGCGCTGAGTTACCCAAGGGATGTGTTTCACGTGAAACACATCCGGACGGAGAGGCGTGTTTCGACAGTCTCGCCATGAGGCTCATGCTGGAGTGTTCCACGTGAAACATCGTTCAGGACTGCGCCTGCCCCTGGGGCAAGGTGTCGGGCTGATCACGAAGGTCCGGGGCCTTTCCAGGCGGGTGCGAAGCGCCTGCCAGCGCATCGCTGTGATGAATACCCCCGCATTCGGGCGCCTGTACACCCTGGACGGTGCCGCGATGGCCTGTGACAGGGAGGAGTTCGTGATTCACGAATGCCTTGTGCACATGGCGGCGCTGATGCATCCCTCCCCCGCCCGGGCGCTGGTGCTGGGTGGGGGCGATGGTGCAAGTGCCCGGGAGCTGCTCAAGCATCCGGGGATGCGGCAGGTCGTTGTGGCCGAGCTCGACCCGGCCGTGGTGAGGGCCGTGTGCAGACATATTCCGGCCCTCCCCCACGGTTCCTTCGATGATCCCCGCGTCGATCTGCGGATCGGCGATGCGGCGCTGACCCTGGGTTCCGCGCACCAGGCGGGCGAGCGTTTCGATCTGATCCTCTTTGATCTGACCGAACCGGATGACCCGGCCTGCGCCCATCTGCACGGCGAGGAATTCCTGAAACTCTGCGCGGCAAGTCTGGCGCCCCATGGGATAATCCAGGTCCAGCTCGGCTCTCCTGCCTTTCAGTCCGGCAAGGTTCGAACGCTGCATGCTCGGCTTGCAGGGCTGTTTCCCGGACTCCAGCTTGCCCTGCTCCATGCTCCACTTTACGGCGGACCCTGGCTTATTGCATCGATCGGTGGCGGGGATGACCCCGCCGAAGCCAGCCTGATGGCCCGCTTGGCGGAGCGCCAGATCCGCGATCTGCGCTACTACAATCCGGCCGTGCATGCGGCCAGCCGAGCCCTGCCCACCTATATCCACGACCTGCTCGCCTGAGATTCATGTCCCGTCAATCTGCTCCCGTACCTCGGCTCCCCGAGGACAGCCTTGCCTATGCCCTGCTCACCTCCGCGCGCCTGATCGCCGATGTGACCACCGGACAAACCCTGACCGAAGCGCTGGCGGTCCTCTGGAAAAGCCGTCCCGACACGCCGGCCGGGACACGCGGTGCCATCCTGGACCTGACTTATGGCTGCCTGCGGGACTATGGTCGCCAGGATTTCATCCTCGCCAAACTGCTGCAGAAGCCCCTTCCCGAGCCCCTGCAGTCGCTGTTGCGGGTTGCCCTCCACCGGCTCGGCGTGCGTTCCGACACGGCCCACACGGTCGTCGATCAGGCGGTGGAAGCCGCCTCCACCCTGCTCGCCGGCAAATTCAAGGGGGTCGTGAATGGTGTCCTGCGCAATGCTCTGAGGCAGTCGGCTGATCTGGAGCGGGCTGCGGATGCCGACATGGTTGCAGAGTTTCGCCATCCGCCCTGGTGGATCCGTCGCCTGCGCAACCAGTATCCCGAGTCCTGGCGGACGATTCTGGCGGCGGGCAACACGCATCCGCCGATGGCGCTCCGCATCAACCGGCGTCGCACCACCCTGCGCACCACGCTGGAGGCCTTCGCGGCTGCCGATCTGCCCGTGGGGGAGTTGCCCAATGGCGCCCTGCTGCTGGAGCGCCCGGTTCCGGTGACGCGGATTCCGGGTTTCGCCGAGGGCCTGCTGAGTGTCCAGGATGCGGGGGCCCAGCACGCTGCGCGGCTGCTGGATCTGGCCGACGGCCAGCGGGTGCTGGATGCCTGCGCAGCGCCGGGAGGCAAGGCCGCCCATATCCTGGAGTGTGCGGAGGTGTCCCTGCTTGCCCTGGACAGCGACCCGCAGCGGGCGGCGCGGGTGACGGATAACCTGACCCGCCTGGGCCTGGCGGGGGAGGTTCGAACGGCCGACTGCCGCAATCTCGGGCGCTGGTGGGATGGCCAGCCGTTCGACCGGATTCTCGCGGATGTGCCCTGCTCCGCCTCCGGCGTGGTTCGACGCAATCCGGACATCAAATGGCTGCGCCGCTCGGACGACATCGCCCGCTTTGCAGCCCAGCAGGCCGAGATCCTCGACGCCCTGTGGCAGGTCCTCGCGCCGGGTGGCAAAATGCTGTACGCCACTTGCTCGGTGTTTGCCGAGGAGAACCAGGAGCAGATTGCCGGATTCGCGGGCCGTCATGCCGACTGCCGCCAACTGCCCATCGGGGGGCAACCCGACTGCCAGTACCTGCCTTGCGCCGAACATGACGGATTCTTCTACGCCCTGCTCGAGAAAGCTGCCTGAGCGCCGCCGTTTCCTGAGCCGGGTCCCTGCCCTCCTCGTGCTGGGAGCCTGCATGGCAGGGGCTCCCGCGCTCGGACTGGCAGCCGAAGCGGAGATCCGCTCGGCAACCCTGGCCCCGGCTGACGATCAGTATGTGCTCAATGCCGACATCGCCGCGGAGCTGACCCCCCTGCTTTCCGACGTGGTAGCACGGGGGGTGTCTCTGTACTTCGTGACGGAATTCGAGCTCAGTGCCCCGCGCTGGTATTGGCTTGATGAGGAAATCGTCAGCAAGACGCTGACCTATCGCCTGTCCTACCAGTCCCTGACCCGCCAGTACCGGCTGACCACCGGCGCTCTCCACCAGAACTTCTCCAGCGCCGAGGAGGCCCTGCGGACGATGCTGCGCATCCGCAGCTGGGGGGTCGCCGATCGCGCGGCGCTGAAGACCGGGCGGGCCTACAACGCCGCCCTGCGCTTTCGCCTCGACGTGGGTGAGCTGCCCAAGCCGCTGCAGGTCAGTGCCTTCGGCCGCAAGGACTGGAACCTCGGGTCCGACTGGTACCGATGGACTTACGTTGCCGGTCGGGACAGCAAATGAGACCTACAGCCCTTGTCGTTGCTGCTGCCATCTCGGGCATCCTGCTCTTCCTGCTGGCGACCGCGAGCGCCAACACGCCCCTGTTCGCCCGCAATTACACCCTGCTGCTGGCCCTCAACGGGGTCATCGCCCTGGGGCTGGCCAGCCTGGTCTTCGTGCAGCTGCGCAGCCTGTGGCGGGAGTACCGGGCCCGGCGTTTCGGCTCGCGCCTGAAGCTCCGCCTGATGGCGATCTTCGCGGCGATGGCGGTGGTGCCCGGCGTTCTGGTCTACGCCGTGTCCCTGCAGTTCGCGGTCAAGAGCATCGAATCCTGGTTCAACGTGCGGGTCGACGCGGCCCTGGAAAGTGGCCTGCAGCTCGGCCGGAGTTCGCTGGAGATGCTCCTCGACCAGCTCGCCGACAAGGCCGACCGCATCGTGCTTGAGCTGGAGCTGGCTCCCCAGGTCCGGCCCACCCTGCTCAATCACCTGCGGGAGCGGGCCAACGTCGAGACGGCCACCGTGTTCTCGCCCAGCGGCCGCATCATCGTCACGGCGGATGCCGAGCTCGATCGCCTGATGCCCGAACGCCCCAACGCCACCCAGCTGCGCCAGGCCCGCCAGAGCAAGGGCTTCCGGGCCGTCGAGGGGCATGCGCAGGAGGGCCTGGTCCTGCGGGTGATCGTGCCGATCCCGTCGCGCAACCTGGCCGAGCCCCTGCTCCTGCAGCTCACCCAGAGCGTGCCGCGGGCCTTTGCCATGCACGCCGAGAGCGTCGAGACCGTGCATCGGGACTACCAGGAGCTGTCCCTGGCGCGCAACGGCCTCAAGCGCATCTACACCCTCACTCTCACGCTGACCCTGCTGCTGGCCTTGTTTGCGGCGGTGGCGGTGGCCTTCGTGCTCACCCGCAGGCTGGCCGCGCCGCTCTTCATCCTCGCCGAGGGCACCCAGGCGGTGGCCGCTGGCGACTTCAGTCCGCGTCAGGCCCTGCCCGCCCGGGATGAGCTGGGTGTGCTGACCCAGTCCTTCAACCAGATGACCCGCCAGCTCGAGGATGCGCGGGCCCAGGCCGAGAAGAACCGGGCGGCAGTCGAGCGCAACCGGGCCTATCTGGAGGGGGTGCTGGCCAACTTGTCGGCGGGGGTGCTGGCCTTCTCGCCGGACGGCCATCTGCGGGCTGCCAACCATGGTGCGATGACCATCCTGAACGACCCCCTCAGCGGTTACGAGCGGGTGCGCCTGGAGGACTGGAACGCCCACCAGGACTTCCGGGATGCGCTGCGGGAAGGCTTTATCGGCAGCGAGGCCGACTGGAACCGGCAGATCGAGTTCTCCAACCCCGACGGCAGCACCCAGACCCTGCTGCTGCATGGCACCCGCCTGCCCGACGACACGGGCGGTGGCTGGGTGGTGGTCTTTGACGACATCACCCACCTCATCGCGGCGCAGAGAACCGCTGCCTGGGCCGAGGTGGCCCGGCGCCTGGCCCATGAGATCAAGAATCCGCTGACACCGATCCAGCTGTCGGCCGAGCGCTTGCAGTTCAAGCTGGCCGACCGCCTCGATCAGGAAGGTCGCGAGATGCTCGAACGGTCCACCACCACCATCGTCAATCAGGTGGAGGCCATGAAGAACCTCGTCAATGCCTTTCGCGACTACGCGCGCCTGCCCAGCCCGGTGATGGCGGCCCTCGATCTGAACTCCCTGGTGCGGGAAGTGCTGGTGCTTTACGAGGGCTCCCGGGTCAGGATCCAGGCCGAGCTGGGCAGCGATCTGCCCCGCGTGCTGGGGGATGCCACCCAGGTCCGCCAGGTCATCCACAACCTTTTGCAAAATTCCGAAGATGCGCTGGGCGAGGTGGAGAATGCAGAGATCCACCTGTTGACCCGAGCGGACGCCCGCCGGGTAGACTTGGTCCTGCGCGACAACGGGCCGGGCTTCCCCCCCGAGATCCTGTCCCGCGCCTTCGAGCCCTATGTGACGACCAAGGCCCGCGGCACCGGTCTGGGGCTGGCCATCGTCAAGAAGATCATCGACGAACACGAGGGCGAGATCCGTCTTGCCAACCGCGAAGCAGGTGGTGCGGAGATCCGCATCCGCCTGCGCGTCGCTCCTCAATCCGAGTCCATCAGCCATGGCCAAGATCCTCATCGTTGACGACGAAGTCGGCATACGTGAACTCCTCTCCGAGATCCTGCGGGACGAGGGGCACGACATCATCCTCGCCGAGAACGCCGCCGCGGCCCGTGCCGCCCGCAATGCCGCACGGCCCGACCTTGTGCTGCTCGATATCTGGATGCCCGATACCGATGGCGTCAGCCTGCTCAAGGAGTGGTCCGCCAACGGCCAGCTCACCATGCCCGTGGTGATGATGTCCGGCCATGGCACCATCGATACGGCGGTGGAGGCCACCCGCATCGGTGCCATGGAGTTCCTCGAGAAGCCCATTGCCCTGCAGAAGCTCCTGGCTGCGGTCAAACGCGGCCTGGCGCGCATCAAGCCTGCCCACGCGCCCAGCCCTCTGGGCCTGGCGGCCTTTTCCCGCTCGGCCCCGCTGAGGGACCTGCGCAAGCGCCTCGAGCAGATGGCCGACAAGTCCCGCATCATCCTGCTGCGGGTGGGGCCCGGCAGCCTGGCGGAGCTCTGTGCCCGCAGTCTCCAGCGGGTTGGCACCCCGTGGCTGGATCTGTCGCTGTCCACCCTGCCGATCGAGCTCAATGTGCTTGAAGGCGCCCGTAACGGCGTGCTGTATGTGCCCGAGCTGATCTACCTGTCGCGCCCCCAGCAGAAGAACCTGGTGTTCGCTATGGACCGCCTGGAGCGGCATGCCCAGACCCTGGTGGTGGCCACGGAGCATCGCCCCGAAGAGCTCATCGAACATGGCTGGGAAGAGCGGGTGCTGGCCCGCCTGTTCGAAGTCTCCCTGGCCCCTCCGGCCCTGGCCGAGATCCGTGACGAGATCCCCGAGATCGCCAGCCAGATCCTGCTGCACTATGTCGAAGCCGGGGAGGTGCCGCCGCGCCGCCTGTCCTCGGCAGCCCTCAATGCCCTGCGCAACCAGCCCTGGGGAGGGGGTTACGGCGAGCTGAAGGCCGCGATCAAGTCCCTTGCCCTCGGAACCCTGGAAGAAGAGATCGGTATGGACGAGGTGGCCCATCTGCTGGTCAAGACGCCCACCGCTGCGCTCGGGCTGCCGCTGGATCTGCCCTTGCGCGAGGCCCGCGAGATCTTCGAGCGCCTGTACTTCGAGCACCACCTGCAGATCGATGGCGGCAACATGACCCGCCTGGCCGAAAAGACCGGCCTCGAGCGGACCCACCTCTACCGCAAGCTCAAGCAGCTGGGCATCACCGTTGGTCGCCGCAACGAAGAGGGGAGCAGCTGAGCCATCCCCTGCTCCACAACAATAATAAGGTGAGCCCCCGAGGGCTCACCGGGAGGAGGCAGCATGAAGATCATCATCCTGGGGGCGGGCCAGGTCGGCACGTCCGTGGCCGAGAGCCTGGTGTCCGAGGCCAACGACATCACCGTCGTGGACAACAACGTCGAGCATCTCACTTCCCTGCAGGAGCGCCTGGACCTGCGGGTTGTCAGCGGTAACGGGGCTTCGCCCTCCATCCTCGAGGCGGCCGGTGCGGATGATGCCGATCTGCTGATCGCCGTGACCCAGTCCGATCAGACCAATCTGTGCGCCTGCCGGGTGGCCAAGACCCTCTTCAACATCCCGACCCGCATCGCGCGCCTGCGCTCGGCCGACTACGCAGATCACCCCGAACTGCTGGACGACGCCAACTTCGCGGTGGATCACTCCATCTGCCCCGAGCAGATCATCACCGACTACATCCGCAAGCTCATCGAGTTTCCCGAGGCCTTGCAGGTGCTGGAGTTCGCCGATGGCATGGTGACCATGATCGCGGTACGGGCTTTCGAGGGCGGCCTGCTGGTCGGCAAGCCCCTCAAGACCATTCCCCAGCGCCTGCCCAACATCGACGCCCGGGTGGCGGCCATCTTCCGCAGCGACCAGCCGCTGGTGCCGACCGGCGACACGGTGATCGAGAGCGGTGACGAGGTCTTCATCGTTGCGGCCACCTCGCACATCCGCAAGGTGATGACCGAGTTGCGGCGCATGGACAAGCCGATCCGCCGGGTCATCATCGCCGGTGGCGGCAACATCGGCTTCCGCCTGGCCCGCGCCATCGAGCGCAGCGTCAACGTCAAGCTCATCGAGCGCGACCGGCGGCGGGCCGAGGTCCTGGCCGCGCAGCTCGAGCGGGCGCTCGTGTTGCGCGGCGACGGCACCGACGAGGCGCTGCTCGACGCCGAGAGCATCGAGGAGACCGACATGTTCCTGGCCCTCACCAATGACGAGGAAGACAACATCATGTCGGCCTCACTGGCCAAACAGATGGGGGCCCGGCGTACCCTGGCGCTGATCAACCGGCGCTCCTACGTGGACCTGGTGCAGGGCGGCCGTATCGACATCGCCATTTCGCCGGCCCAGACGTCCATCGGCCAGCTCCTGGCGCGGGTCCGGCGTGGCGACGTGGCCGCCGTGCATAGCCTGCGCCGGGGGGCGGCAGAGACCCTCGAGCTGGTGGCCCATGGCGATGCCAAGCACTGCAAGGCGATCGGCCGGAAGGTGGAGGAGCTTGACCTGCCCGATGGGGCCACCATTGCTGCGATCGTCCGCAAGACGGGTCAGACGCGGACGGAGTACAAGGAACTGATCCCCTACGAGGTGCCCATCCACGAGGTCATCATGGCCCACCACGATACGGTGATCCGGGCCGAGGACCACGTGATCGTCTTCTGCACCAGCAAGCGGTTGGTGGCCAAGGTCGAGAAGCTGTTCCAGGTTGGCTGGGGATTCTTCTGATGGACGCCCTCCTCCCGGTTGCCAATGTCCTGGGCCGGCTGCTGTCGATCTTCAGCTTTGCCTATCTCATGCCGATCCTGGCGTCCGTCCTCTATGACGACGGTACGACGGCCGATTTCGTGGCGGCGATGGTCATTTCTCTGGGGAGCGGTCTGACCCTGTATGGGGTGACCCGCTCGCACTACCGGGAGCTCAAGCCGCGGGACGGCTTCCTGCTGGTGTCCACCGTGTGGGCCCTGATGGCAGCCATCGCCACCATTCCCCTGCTCCTGGTGTACGACACCATGAGCTTCACGGATGCCTTCTTCGAGACCATGTCGGGCCTCACCACCACGGGCTCCACGGTGATGACCGACCTCGACCACGCACCGCCTGCCATCAACCTGTGGCGCCACGAGCTCAACTGGCTCGGCGGCATGGGCATCATCGTGCTGGCCGTGGCCGTGCTCCCGCTGCTGGGCGTGGGCGGCATGCAGCTCTACAAGGCCGAGACGCCAGGGCCCATGAAGGACTCCAAGCTCACCGCGCGTATCGCCGATACGGCCAAGGCGCTGTGGCTGGTGTACTTCGGCATCACCGCGGTGTGCATCCTGCTGCTGAACCGGGCCGGCCTGTCGTGGCTCGATGCCATCTGCCACGCCTTCGCCGCGATGGGGCTGGGGGGCTTCTCGACCCGCGATGCCAGCGTCGGCGCCTTCGACAACCCGGGGGTCGAGTTCATCCTGATCGTCTTCATGGTGATCGCCGCCCTCAACTTTGCGACCCATTTCGTGGCGCTGCGGGGCCGCGACCTGCGGGTCTACTGGCAGGATGTGGAAGCCCGCGGAACCGTCGGCCTCATCGTCGCTTCCTGCTTTGGGGTGGCGCTGTACGTGTGGCTGGAGGGAACCTACGAGGACTATCCTACGGCCCTGCGCCACGTCAGCTTCAACCTTGTTTCGATGGCCACCGACTGCGGCTTTGCCAGCCAGGACTTCGACAAGTGGCCGGTCTTCGCGCCGCTGTGGATGCTCTTCCTGTCCTGCATCACGGCGAGCTCCGGCTCCACGGGGGGCGGCATCAAGATGATCCGGACCCTGATCCTGGCCAAGCAGGCCAATCGGGAGCTCACCCGGCTGGTCCATCCCGCGGTGGTCAATCCGGTCAAGATCGGCGGCAGCCCTATCCCCAACAACGTCGTCATAGCCGTCCTGGGCTTCATCTTCCTGTACTTCATCAGCGTGGTCATGCTCACCTTCGTGATGATCCTGTCGGGGCTCGATTTCATGACCTCCCTGGGCGCGGTGGTGGCCAGCATCAACAATGCGGGGCCCGGTCTCAACAAGGTCGGGCCGGCGGTCAACTACGCCGTGCTCACCGACTTCCAGACCTGGGTGTGCAGTTTCACGATGCTGCTCGGACGCCTGGAGGTGCTGTCCCTCGCGGTGGTGTTCACGCCCCAGTTCTGGCGCAAATAGCGCTTCCTTGATCTGACGTATCCACGCCCTGCCGGCAAATGGCGGATAATCCCGCCTTTGCCGCAACGCGCGGTACTGCTGCCGAGGATTTCAAGTGAGCCGTCCGAAGAACGACACCTTCCTGCGCGCCCTGCTGCGCCAGCCCACCGACTACACCCCGCTCTGGCTGATGCGCCAGGCCGGCCGCTACCTGCCCGAGTACCGCGAAACCCGCAAGCGTGCCGGCAGCTTCCTCGACCTGTGCAAGAACCCCGGCCTGGCCTGCGAAGTCACCCTGCAGCCGCTGGCCCGGTACAACCTGGATGCGGCCATCCTGTTCTCCGACATCCTCACCGTGCCCGATGCCATGGGCCTGGGCCTGTATTTCGCCGAAGGCGAGGGGCCGAAGTTCGAGCGCCCGCTCAAGGAGGAATGGGAGATCCGCAATCTGGCCGTGCCCGATCCCAACCAGGAGCTCGGCTATGTGATGGACGCGGTCGCCGAGATCCGCCGCGCGCTGGACAATTCCGTGCCGCTGATCGGCTTCTCGGGCAGCCCCTGGACCCTTGCCTGCTACATGGTCGAGGGCGGCGGCTCCGACGACTACCGCAAGGTCAAGGCCCTGCTGTACAGCCGCCCGGACCTGATGCACCACATCCTCGGCGTCACCGCGAAGGCCGTCACGGCCTACCTCAATGCGCAGATCGAAGCCGGCGCCCAGGCCGTGATGATCTTCGACTCCTGGGGCGGCGTACTGGCCCACGACGCGTACCGCGAATTCTCACTCTCCTACATCCGCCAGATCATCGCAGGCCTGACCCGCGAGAAGGATGGCGAGAAAGTCCCCTGCATCGTGTTCACCAAGGGCGGCGGCCTGTGGCTGGCCGACATCGCCGATAGCGGGGCGGACGCGGTGGGTCTCGACTGGACGGTGGACATCGGCGCGGCCCGCCGCCTGGTGGGTGACAAGGTTGCGCTTCAAGGCAATCTCGATCCCGCCGTCCTGTTCGGCAGCCCCGAAGCGGTTGCCGCCGAGACGCGCAAGGTGCTCGACGCCTTCGGGCCGAACCCCGGCCATGTCTTCAACCTCGGCCACGGAATTTCCCAGTTCACGCCGCCGGAGAACGTGAGCGTACTGGTCAACACGGTGCACGAGTACAGTCGCAGCCTGCGCGCAGGCGGGCGCTGAAGCGGCGTTCCGGAAGGTTTGCCCGGGCCGGCCTGATGGCCGGCCCTTTTGTTTCCGGGCGCGCTGCTGAAAGTGCCTCCGTCAAGCACTAAATTTGGCTTTCAGGGCTTGACTTGTGCACAGCATCAAGGTTTTTGACAGATTTATTGCAGTTCCCCTGGCTGAATATGCCATGCTTATATAAGTCATTGTATTTAAATGAATTATTTTGTGCTTCCGTTTTGGGCAGAGTAGGAAAAACGCTTATGGGAGGCGGGTTTAGCGTGCTTCCACCGGGTTCTTCCACAAAGTTATCCACAGATTTTGTGGACAAGATAAATACCCATTTTCACCCAATGGCTTCAGCTTTGTTTCACAGGCAGAGCTTCATAAAAACATTGTAAGTTACTGATTTTTATAATTTTTCAAAAACAACGCGCTACCCCCACCCATGAGTGCCCTTGTCGTTCGCGTCGCCCTTCCTGTGCCGATTCCCCAAGTGTTTGATTACACTGCGGAAAATATCACTCAGGGGGATCTGGGGCGGTGTGTCCGGGTGCCCTTCGGGCGGGGTGAGAAAACCGGGCTGATCGTTGCGCTGCCAGAAAGTGCCGATCTGCCCGTGGAGCGTCTCAAGCCGGTCATCGCCATCCAGCGGGAAGCCCCTGCCCTGCCCGCAGACTGGCTGGCGATGGTCGAGTTCACCGCCCGCTACTACCAGCATCCTCTTGGAGAGGTGGTGGCCATGGCCTTGCCGCCGCGCTTGCGCAAGGCGGATGCGGTGGCCGGCACCGAGGCCGACCCCCTGCTCGAGGCCACGCCGGAGGGGCGTGAGGCCCTGAATGAGGCACGCCGCGACAGCCGGGCGTTGGCCATCCTGCGACGCCTCGTCGAACACGGCCCGCGGCGGCGTTCCCTGTTGCGGGAGGAGGAAGGGGCCCTGGCCGTTGCCGACGCCTTGAAGCGGGGCTGGATCGCGCCCGGCGCCGCCGCCGATGCCGCGCTGATGGATGGAGCCCCCGAGCTGACGGCGGAGCAGCAGGCTGCCCTGGCCATCCTGTCCGAGGGGTTTGGCAGCTTCCGGCCTTTCCTGCTGGCCGGAGTGACGGGCAGCGGCAAGACGGAGGTCTATCTGCGCCTGGTCCAGCAAGCCATCGCCCAGGGCCGGCAGGCCTTGATCCTGGTCCCCGAGATTGCCCTGACCCCGCAGCTGGAGGGGCGTGTGGCGGGGCGCTTTCCGTCGGCCCGGGTGGTCAGCCTGCATTCCGGTCTGGCCGAGGGCGCGCGTTCCCAGGGCTTCGTGCAGGCCATGGAGGGGCGCGCGGACATCGTCCTCGGTACCCGCCTGTCGGTCTTCACCCCCCTGCCCCGCCTGGGCCTGATCGTGGTCGATGAGGAGCACGATGCCAGCTACAAGCAGCACGAGGGGGTGCGCTACAACGCCCGTGACCTGGCCATCTGGCGTGCCCGCCAGTGCGCGGTGCCCATCGTGCTGGGGTCGGCCACTCCGTCGCTGGAAAGCTGGCATGCCGCCGATACCGGCCGTTATCGCCGGGTGGAGCTGGCCAGCCGGGCGGTGGCCGCCACCCTGCCCCGGGTCCGGCCGGTGGATGTCCGCCGGGAGAAGCTGCAGCACGGCGTGTCGGAGCACCTCCTGCGGGCCATCGGCCGCTGCCTTGAACGAGGGGAGCAGAGCCTGGTCTTCCTCAACCGCCGTGGCTACGCGCCGGTGCTGTCCTGCCCGTCCTGCGGCTGGGTCAGCCGCTGCCCCCACTGCACGGCCAACATGGTGCTCCACCTGGCCGACAAGCGGCTGCGTTGCCATCACTGCAGCCATGAGTCGACGATTCCCCTGGCCTGCCCCGATTGTGGCGACCAGGACATCCAGCCCTTCGGGCGCGGCACGCAGCGCCTGGAGGAAACTCTGGCCGCTCGTTTCCCGCAGGCCCGGGTGTTGCGGATCGACCGCGACGCGGCGCGCACCCGGGCCCAGTGGGAGGCCCTGCTCGAGCAGATCGGGCGCGGTGAGGCCGACATCCTGGTGGGCACCCAGATGATGGCCAAGGGGCATGATTTCCCGCGGCTGACCTTTGTCGGCGTACTGAATGCGGATTCATCTCTGTTCGCCGCCGACTTCCGGGCACCGGAGCGACTCTTCCAGCAGCTGATGCAGGTGGGCGGGCGGGCCGGCCGGGGTGAGCTGCCCGGCGAGGTCATGGTGCAGACCCAGTACCCCGATCACCCGCTCTACAAGTGCCTGGAGGCCCATGACTTCGTGCGTTACGCCGCCCTGCAGTTGGAGGAGCGCAAGCAGGCGCGCTTTCCTCCCTTTGCGGCCAACGCCCTGCTGTGCGCCACCGCGCCGGAAGTCGCCGGTGCCCTCGCCTGGCTGGGAGAGGCCCGTGCCGCCGCCCTCCCCCTTGCCCAGGCTTTCGGGGTGCAGGTCTTCGATGCAGTGCCGATGCGCATGCTTCGCCTGGCTCGCCGGGAGCGGGCACAACTCCTGGTCGAAGCACCCGGCCGGCCGGCCTTGCAGGCTTTCCTCGCTGAATGGAGCCGCCTGCTATGGAGCATCCGCCCGCCTCGCGAGCTGCGCTGGCACCTGGATGTGGATCCGGCCGAGGTCTGAGCGGGCTGCCGTCGCTGTTACAACTTAACGCCGGCTTACATTTGCGCTGACAACCCGGCGGGGGGCATCACGTTATTCGCTTCAAGGGCTGGCAATGACGCCGACCCGGAATGAACAACCTGCCTCTCAAGGAGAACCACCATGCTGAATAAGATCATCGCTCTGGCCGTTGCTACCGGTTTCGCTACTGCTTCCTTTGCTCAGGCTCCTGCCGCCGCGCCGGCGCCGGCCGCCGCCCCCGCCGTGAAGGCCGAGGCGGCCACGCCGGCCAAGGCCGAAGCCCCGAAGGCGCACAAGAAGGTGGCGCACAAGAAGGCCGCCAAGCACACTGCCGCGACCCCGGCCACGCCTGCCACCCCCGCCGCGCCGGCTGCCGCTGCACCTGCTGCCAAGTAAGCACCGTCAGTCCGACAGGGGCGTGTTCCGGAATACCGGGGCACGCCCCTTCTGCTTTGTGGGTTCGCTCGCGGCTCAGACTGGATGAGGATCAGGACGGGCCTTCAGCAGGAATCCGTACTGCAACATCGTCTGCGGAATCCCGCCTGCCTTCCTGGCGCAGCCCGGCAACGACACCGTTCCGGTTTGAAACGGACTGGTTCTGGCTGACCTTCCACTTCCCCTTCAGCTCGCGGATCTCCAGCTCGACGCCCACAACGGCGCCCAGCATCTTGCCGATATAGTCTGCCGGCGCATCCTCCATCGACCAGGGGGCGGCTCTGGTGTGCTCATGCTCGGCGGTGAGCTCGGTGAGCAGAACGCGCAGCCAGGTCTCGTCATCGACGCAGCGCAGCGCCCCGCGGGCCTGCACCACCGCGTAGTTCCAGGTGGGCACCACGCGGCCGTGTTCGGCCTTGGAGGGATACCAGGACGGAGACACATAGGCCTGATGGCCCTGGAAGATCACCAGGGCCTCGACGTCCGGTCTGCTCTCCCGCCACAACGGGTTGGCGCGGGCAACGTGGCCGCGCAGGACGCCATGGCCCTGGCCACCTTCCGACCAGAGCAGCGGGATGCTGTTGGCCACCAGTCCGTCGGTGCCCAGGGTGACAAGCGTGGCAAGCGGATGTGCCCGCATCAACGCCTGCAGTACTTCCGGGCGCTCTTCCGCAAAATGGGTCGGCAAGTACATGGCGGCATCCTCAGCCCGCAGCGGGCGGCGGCGTGAAGCCGAGCCCACCGCCGATCCGGTTCCAGGCGTTGATGCTGGCGATCGCTGCGGTCAGGAAAGCCAGCTCGGTTGGCGAAAAGAGTTCTGCCACGCGTTGACGGGCGCTGTCCTCGATGGGCTGGCCTGCCATTCCGGTGAGCGCTTCGGCCCAGGCCAGGGCCGCCCGCTCCCGCTGATCGAACATCGGCGCGTCGCGCCAGGCTGCCAGCAGATCGAGCTTGGTCGCCGGGACACCGGCCCGGCGGGCGAGGTTGAGGTGGTATTGCAGGCAGAAGGCGCACGCGTTGATCTGCGACACCCGCAGTTTCACCAACTCGGTCAGGGGCTTTTCCAGGCCGGAGTCGTCGACGGCCTTGCCCATGGCCAGCAAGGCATCGACGACCTTGCCCGCAGCCTGGTGGAAATCGCTGTATTCAAGTGTGGTCACGGCCTGTCCTCCAGGATTAATATAAGAGCTCTGATATGGTATTCGAGCACTGATATTATGCGCAAGCCACCTGTCCCTGCCGCCTCTCCCCTCGCCTCTCCGGCGATTCCCGCTCCGGGCGAGGGCAAGCGCGGGGTGGATGGCTACGTGGGCTACCTGTTGCGCCAGGCCGCGGCGGCCTATCGTCTGCGCATGGAAAGAGCCCTGGCCGACCTGGGCGTGACCCCTCCCCAGTTCTCGGTGCTGACGATGCTGGTGGCCTACCCCGGCCTGTCGGGCGCCGACCTCGCCCGCCTGTCCCTGCTCACGCCGCAGACGGTCAGCTTGATCATTGCCAACCTGGAGCGCAGTGAGGCGATCGTGCGTCGCCCTCATCCCACCCACGGGCGGGTCCGCGTCATCGACGTCACTGCTGCAGGCCGGCTGCTGCTGGACAGGTGCAAGGAGCGGGTGCGGGCCACCGAAAGGGGGCTGCTCGACGGGTTGCCGGCTGACGAAGAGCGGGTGATCCGGCGTTGGCTGGTGAAGATTGCCCGGGAGGAAAGTGATGTGATGGAGGAGGGCATACCCGGAACAGGCAGGAATTGATCCACTGGCCCCCTCCGGGAAAAACGCCCTTACATATACGAGAATAATTCTCGTTTACATATCGCCCTTCTTCAGCCTATATTGCGAACCATTCTCATTTGAATGGGTGTCGCCGATGAAAGCCCTGTCTCCTCCCCTGCCCTTGCCTGTTCCCGCCAGCCTGTGGGCGGGTGCCCTCAGCCAGCTCCTGAGCTACGGGGAAACAGGGTGTCCCCACTCGGCGCGCCGCGCCGCAGACCTGCTGAACCGTCTGGCAGAGTGCCCGGGCGTTGATCGCGAGTTGCGGGATCTCTGCGAGAGGGCCGGTGCCCGTCTCGAACCATGCCGTGGGGAGACGCGCCATGTGCCTCGCGCCTGAAACCCGCGGGGACTCGCTGCAGAGCCTGATCCGGGCCGAGTACGCCAGCGCCTTGGTCACCCTGGATCTGCCAGCTTCCGGCGAGCTGGGCCCTGCGCGCCGGGCCCGCCTGTGGGACCTGGAGGACAAGCTGCACTGCCCGATCATCGGCACCTGCCTGTCGATGAACGAGCTGCACGGCTTCGCCAGGCGCTTCCAGATCAGCCAGCCCGGTGCCGACGACTTCACGCTCCACGTGGAGGTGGTGGGCCTGGCGCGCAAGCGCAATCCCCTGTCGGAGGCGGTGCAGCGTCACCTGGAGAAGAAATACCGTCTTTCGGTGGCCCGCTTCGCCAAGCTCAAGACTGACCAGGAGCTCCGCCGCGAATGGCAGGCCTGCTGCGCCCGGGGTGAGGTGGCCGGCCCGTTGTGGGCGATCTGCACGCATCGCTCTGCCTCGGCGGAAACCTGCCAGCAGGTCTATGCCGACCTGCACATGCTGTCCCACCAGGTCGGCGCGGGCCAGGCCGCCGATACGCGGCGCCTGGCCTACCTGGAAAAGGAGAACGTCGAGCTGAAGGAGGGGCTGCGCCGCGAACTGGCGGCACTGCGCAGGCAGCTCGCGGCGGCAGAGGCCGGGCTGGCCGACCGGGAGGCCGTGTGCAGCGAGGCTGCCCTGCTGCGCAAGCGGCTGGCCCGCTTCGAGTCCGGCGAAGTCATGATCGAGATGGGGCAGCGTCTGCTCGCCCTGCAGGGATCCCACGAGCGCCTGCTGGACAGCACACGCCTGCTGCAGGAGGCGGAGCGGAGCCTGAAGGAGGCCCGCGAGGAGGCCCGTCGTGCAGCGGCTGACCGGGATGTGATGACCGCCGAGCGGGATGCGCTGCTGCGCGTGCTGGAGCTTGCCCAGCCGGCGGCCTGCGCCGAGCCGGGTGGCGAGGCCTGCGCCGGCTGTCCCGAGGCCCTGTCCGCGCGCTGCGTGCTCTATGTGGGTGGGCGGGCCTCGTTGCTGGCCCAGTACCGGCAACTGGCGGAGCGTCTGGGCATCACCCTGATCCATCACGATGGCGGACTGGAGGAGTCCCTGTCGCGCCTGCCGGAGCTGATCCGCGGTGCCGATGCCGTGGTGTGCCCGACCGACAGGATCAGCCACAACGCCTACTATCACGTGAAATCCCAGTGCAAGCGGGTCGGCAAGCCGTGCCTGTTCTATCGGGGGGGTGGAGTGTCGGGTTTCGCCGCGGCGATGGAACGCCTGAGCCGGGGCGAGTTCAGCCTGGCCGGCCCTGGCGAGGGCTGATTCAGTGTGAGCTCCAGGGCTTGAAGCGCCCTGCCCTGGCCAGCGGCACGAAGCTGGCCAGCTGGGCGGCCAGGAGGAGGACGAAGGCGACCCGCAGGGAGTCCGCCGCCGTCATGCCGCCGGCGCGGAGCGCGTCCAGCAGTCCACCCAGGCCCCACTGGACGACGAAGGCGCCGACGAAGGCCATCAGATTGATGCTGGTGGTGACCCGGCCGCTCAAGTGCAGGGGAAACAGGCCGGCCACCACGCCGTACATCTGTGCACCGGTCGCCGACACCACGCCCAGCACGCACCACAGCAGCAGGGTCGGACCCTGCTGGGCGATGATGAGCGCCTCGACGACCATGGTCAGGAACAGTCCGACCTGCATCAGGCGCAGGGGGGTGAAGCCCCTGGCTTCGAGCCTGAAGGCCCAGGCCCCGATGGATAGCTGGCCCGCCAGCATGCCGATGTTGAGCCAGAACAGATGGTCGGCGGCCAGGGCCCGGGAGTAGCCATTGACCTGCATCAGCCAGGGGACGGCCCACAGTCCCTGCAGCGCCATGAAGCCACCGGTGAAGAAGGCCGATTGTCCCGAGAAATTCCAGAACCGCCCTGCCACCAGCACCTCGCGCACCCCCCGCAGCGCATGCTGCAGATCGCCCGCGGAGTGGGCTTCATCCTTTTCCGGCATGGCGAAGAAGATCAATGCCGCCACCGCGGCGGCCAGCGCCGCCACCATCCAGAAGGCGCCCCGCCAGCCCAGGAAGGGCAAGGCGGCTTCCAGAGGGGCGGAGGCGGTGACGGCGCCGAGGGCCCCGCTGGCCATGATGTAACCGGTCATCGAGGCCAGCTTCTCCCGCGGGAACCACTGGGTGAAGCCCTTCAGGCCCCCCATCAGGCAGGCGGCCACCCCGAAGCCGATCAGTCCGCGGGCGCTTGCCAGCGTCGGCAGGGTGTCGCCGCTGGCAAAGAGCACCCCGCCGAGGGCTGTCACCAGCAGCAGCGCCGCTTCCACCCGGCGCGGCCCGTAACGGTCGAGGGCGATCCCCACGGGGATCTGGGCCAGACCAAAGGCAAAGAAGTAGGTGCTGGTCAGCAGCCCCAGGTCCGCCGCGCTCAGGCCCAGTTCCCGGGTCAGGTCCGGCGAGATCACCGCGTTGACCGTACGCAGCAGGTAGGACAGGTAGTAACCCAGGGCGAAGGGCAGGAAGATCCGGCTGACGAGATAGGCCTTACCGGGGGCAGAGGGGGCGGGCATGGGGTGACGAAGCATCTGGGCGAGCCCGGAGCTTACCGGGCCGTGACGCCCGCGTGTCGGAAGATCAGGGGAACCCCCAGGGACGCGCAGCCCTGGCGCCGGTCCGGGGGCTTGCGATGAGTGGTTTTACACACCCACGCGCTGTGCATAATTTAACTAAAGTTTGCACTCTTCCGGGTCGTAACAAGGCCACGACACGAAAGGAACGCCGCAATGTCCGCTTCTGCCACGATTCTCCTCGTTGACGATAGCCGTGCCTCCCGCATGTTGTGCGCGACGGTATTGCGCAGCCTGCGGCCCGATCTGAGGATCCTGGAGGCCGGTGATGGTGACGCGGCCCTGGCATTGATGGCCGGGGAGCAGGCCGATCTGGCCATCCTGGACATGAACATGCCAGGCATGTCCGGCCTGGAATTGGCCGAGAAGCTGCATCTCGACCATCCGGCGATGAAGCTGGCCCTGCTGACGGCGAACGCTCAGGACGCGATCCAGCGCCGGGCTGCCGCCCAGGGGGTGCGTTTCTTTCGCAAGCCGATCGGCGAGGCGGTGATCGGCGACATTCTGGCGCTGCTGGGCTAGGGTCATGCGGCGCTTCTCCGAACTCGAGATGGATGCCCTGACCGAGGCTTTCAATCTTTCCCTGGGCGAGGCCGCCGCGACCTTCTCCGCGATCGTCCGGGAGGAGATCGAACTGTCGGTCCCTACCATCGAGATCCTCTCCCGCGACGAGCTGACCCAGCGCCTGGAAAGCGTCCAACCGAGCGCCGCGGGCGACCGTCTGTGCCGTATCAACCAGCAGTTCGATGCGGCCAGCGGATTCCAGACGGACGCCCTGCTCCTCTTCCCGGAGCACGGCAGCCTGGAGATCGTGCGGCGCATGCTCGGCGACGATACGCCGATCCAGCAGATCACCGAACTGGAGCAGGACGCCCTGGCCGAGATCGGCAACATCATCATCAACAGCTGCATGAGCAGTCTGGCCAACCTGTTCGGCACCGAGATGCGCGGCTCCCTGCCCCGCGTCCAGTCCCGCACGGCGCGCACCCTGCTGGATGACAAGTCGGACAGCGACGTGATCCTGGTGGCCCGCATCGGCATGACGATGGCGGCCCACAATCTGTCCGGCTACGTCCTGTTCATCATGGACGTGCCGTCCATCGAGAGTTTCATGGCCCAGGTGGGCCGTCTGTTCCGCTTGCCGGAGCAGGACGACAGCCTGTCTCCCTGATGGACTGCTGCCAGTTGCTTCCCGATTGCGTCGATCTTGGGCTGATCCTGGTCGGCCAGGACGGGCGCATCCGGGTCTGGAACCGCTGGATCGAGGAGCGGGCCGGTCTTTCGGCCGAGCAGGCCGTCGGCCTGACCCTGGCCGAGGCTTTCGGCCCCCACGTGGACCCGCGGGTGGCCCTGGTGGTGCGTGAGGCGCTCGATTTCGGCTGGTCGGCACGCTTGTCCCATGCCCTGCATCCGATGCCCCTGCCGCTCTTCCCTCCCGGCGGCGGGCGTGCCGAGCGGATGAAGCAGTCCATCGACGTGACTTCACTGCCCGTGGGCGGGGCCAACCAGTGCCTGGTGCAGGTGCGCGACGTGACCGAGACGGTGCGCCGGGAGGCCCTGCTCAAGCAGCAGGCGCGTCAGCTGCGCGCTGACCTGCACCGCCTGACCCGTGCGCAGGCGGAACTGCAGCGCAGCGAGATGCGTTTTCGCGAGCTGGCGCGGCAGGCGCCCGCGGGCCTCTTCGAGGCCGACGCCCAGGCTTGCTGCACCTTTCTCAACGAGCGCTGCGAGCAATTGCTCGGGCAGGAGCTGGTGGCCGTGGCCGGCACGCCGTGGATCAACCTGCTCCCCTTCAGTGAGCAGACCCGCGTCCGCAAGAGCTGGTGCCAGGCGGTCGAGTCCGCCACCCGCTTTTCCGAAGAATTCCGCTTTACCCGCCCGGACGGCTCCTACCTGTGGATGCGCGCCGAGGCAGGTCCGCTGCGGGACGAAAGTGGCCGTATCGGCGGCTTCATCGGCACCATGCTGGACGTGACCGAGCTGCATGAGCGGGCGACCCGCAACGAGTTCCGCGCCAATCATGATGGCCTGACCTCCCTGCTCAATCGCGACCGCTTCGAGCGTCACCTGCGGGCGGCCATCAGTGGCGCCCGGGAGGTCTCGGACAGGCTGGCCCTGCTCTTCATCGATCTGGATGACTTCAAGGGCATCAACGACAACCATGGGCACAACGCCGGCGACACGGTGCTCAAGGCGGTGGCCGGACGGGTCCGGCGCGTCCTGCGCAGCGAGGACCTGGTGGCCCGCTACGGTGGTGACGAATTTGCCGTCCTGATCAGCGGGGCGGGTGATGCGCAGAACCTCGACGCCATCATCGGCAAGATCAACCAGGCGGTGGCCATGCCGATCAACCTGGGACATTGCCATGTACGTGTCGCCTGCTCCGTCGGGCTGGCGGTGTTCCCGGACCACGGCACCGATCCGGCCACGCTGCTCAACCACGCGGACAAGGCCATGTACTGCGCCAAGCGCACCCGCTGCGCAGATTCCGGTTCCAGCGCCGAGCCGGTCTGAGCCCCGCCCGGCGCCGGCCTGCGGCGATCAGCCCAGGGCCGGGCTGGGAGGCAGGGCGCAGGCCGCCCGGTATTCCTCGGCCAGCCGGTCGCACAGCGCCCGGACGGTGGGCGTGTCGTGGATGGTGGCCACGCCGTGGCCAGCGCTCCAGACGTCACGCCATGCCTTGGCCTCGTCCGACAAGGCCTTGAGCTTGCCCTTGCCGGCTCCCTGCACCAGCTCTTCGCGCTTGTGGCCGAGCTTTTCCAGGCTGGGCCACAGGAAGTTGGCGTTGGTGCCCGAAATGGCGTCGGTGTAGACGATATCCCCTGCCCCGGCATCCACCAGCATCTGCTTGTAGGCTTCCTGGGCGCGGGATTCGCGGGTGGCGATGAAGCGGGTGCCCATGTAGGCCAGATCGGCGCCCAGCACTTCGGCGGCACGGACGGCGAAGCCGTCGGAGATCGCTCCACCGAGGATCAGGGTGCCGTCCCAGAATTCGCGGATCTCGCGCACCAGGCTGAAGGCATTCTGGGGGCCCGCATGCCCGCCGGCACCCGAGGCCACGGCGATGATGCCGTCCACCCCGGCGGCGGCGGCCTTGCGGGCGTGATAGGCGTGGATCACGTCGGAAAAGACCAGACCGCCGTAGGCATGCACCCGCTCGACCACCTCGCCCGGATGGCCCAGGCTGGTGATGACGAAGGGCACCCGGTGCTTGCAGATCAGATCCAGGTCGGGCGCCACCCGGGGATTGGACGCGTGCAGGATCAGGTTGATCCCGTAGGGGGCGACCGCGGCGGCGGGCCCGGCTGTACGGGCTGCCTCGAGGGTGCTGTCGATGTCGCTCAGCCAGGCATCCAACTGCTCACTGCTGCGTGCATTGAGCGCCGGGAAGCTGCCGGCCACGCCGGCCTTGCAGGTCTCGGCGACAAGTTCCGGGCCGGACACGAGGAACATGGGGGCGGCGATGGCGGGCAGCCGCAGGCGGCCCCGAAACGCGACGGGAAGGGTCATGAATGCTGTCTCCAGTGGATATTGTTGTAGGTACTGCAGGGTGAATCTAGCACGCCTGCAGGGAGACAGCCGATGGACTATTCGACGTTGCCGCCGCCGGGTGGCGGCGCGGAAGGAGGCCTCTCATCCGCCCTGCCGCGCACTCCAGGAATGACTCTGGGAAGCTGCCGGATCACCTTGCGGCTGGCGCTGGCCACGGCTGCCGGCAGTGCCGCCGCCGGCTCCAGATGCCAGTCAGGCCGCCGCGCAAGCCCCTTGACGCGGATCGGTACCGTAACCCCCCGCAGGCTCGACAGCGGCCCGCTGTCGGGGCCGACCGGCACCACCAGCAGGGTGATGTGCGAGAGATAGTCGATGGATTGCCGCGGCAGATCGAGCTGCCCCTCGCCCGTTATCTTGAGCATGCCGCCTTTGGCGAGCAGGTCCGTGCTGGTGGCGATGCCCTTGTCCACCTGGAAGCTCGCGGTCAGTTCGCCGATGGCCGTGGATTCCTTGTCGTGGAAGCTGCGTCGTGCGCTCTGGCGGGTACCGATCTGGCTCCGCCATTCCCTGAAAGCCTGACCGACGTCGATGCCCGGTACCGTGCCGTTGCGGATACGCAGGCGGGCCGTGCCGTGCAGGTCGCCGAGGAGTGCATCCAGGGTGGCACCCGTGCCTGCAACATCCACAAAGAAGTTGGTGGTGCCGGTCAGCGCCTCGGTGCCGTTCAGGCCGCGCAGCAAGGGCCCCAGGCTGGCGCCTTGCAGGTAGCCGCGGTAGGCCATCTGGCGGTTTGCGGAGTCGATGCTCAGGCTGCCGTCCAGGCTTCCGCCATAGAGCGACATGCTGTGTCCGCTGGAGACGAGCCTGCCGTCCCGGATGCGCAGTGGCAGACGTAGTTTTTCCAGGTGCAACCCTGCGGCCTTCAACTGTTCGAAACGCAGGGTGCCCTCGAGGTCCAGCCCTTGCAGGGCGGTCAGGTCGAGGGGCGACCCCGCGGCCTCACCGGTGTTGTTGCGGGATCTGGCGCCCGGCTTCCGGCTGGCCAGCGTCGCCAGGTCGAAGTGATCCACGTCCAGATCGAAACCAAGGGTGGGCGAGCCGCTGGGCGTCACGGACCACTTGCCCCGGATGTGGCTGCCGTCGGTGTGCAGGGAGAGTCCGCCGGATGCGCTGCCGCGGTTGAGGTCAAGCCGCAGGCTGGCCTCGGTGTCGATGCGGTGGGGACGGGCTTCCGGACCGGCAGGGGTGAGCTCGAGGCTGCCGCCCAGGGCCGGCAGTTCCAGCGCGGTGGCCCCAGCCGGCCAGCGCAGCGGGCTCGCCAGCTTGCCGCTGAGCTGGAGCGCGGGCGTGCGCAGGTCGATGTCCGCATCGAGCTGCTGCGCCTCGAGTCCTTTGGTGCTGGCGGCCAGGCCGTTTACGTGCAATTGCAGCTTGCCGCTGCGGGCGCTGCCTTCAAGATTCAGCGTCGCGTCCAGCAGCTCCGCCTGGGGGCCATGCGCGTCGAACTGGAGACGCGGGCTGCTGCCCTTCAGTTCAAGGTTGCCGGCCGCCGTCTTGAGGCGGGCCTGCAGGCTGCCGCCCTGCAGTTGAACGGGTTGGCCGTCGGTACTGAGGATCTCGGTGGCGGAGGCTTCTCCGACCAGGCCCTGCCAGCCGTCCACATCGCCCCGCGCCGCCGCATGGAGCTGACGCAGGCGCAGGCTCCGGCCTTCTTCGTCGTGCCGGTAGGCGGTCTGAAGCTCCAGCTGCAGGTCGGCGGCTGGCGCAGCGCGGGTCAGCCGGGCGGAGAACACAAGGCGGCCCTCGGCGTTGCGACCGACGCGGCCGCTTTCCAGGGAGATATCGGACAGGGCAAGCTGGCGACCGGCAGCCTCATCGCTCCAGGTGAGGGCGCTGCGGCGGATCTGCAGCGCACCGAGGTCGAGGTCGACGGGGCTGGCGGCGGCTTCGCCATCCTTCTCATGGGTGGCGAGAAGATCGTCGGCATTCAGGCGCCCGTTCCTGTCGCGCAGCAGGGCCAGCCGCAGGCCATCCAGTTCGAGCTGATCCACCACCACCCGGCGGGCGAGCAGGGGCATCAGGCGCACGCTGATGGATGCCTGTTCGACCGCCATGAACTCGCCGGCGCCGTTGCGGGTGGACATTGACGTGGGTGGCAGGCGCAGGACAAGGCGCGGGAACATGGATAGCTCCACCGGGCCATCGATGCGCAGGACGCGCTGGTAGCGCTGGCGGACGAACTGGGACAGCTCCGTGGCCAGGCGGAGCCCGTCGAAGGTGGCGTAGAGGTAGAGGGCTCCGGCGGCGATCACCGTACTCAGCCCGCCCAGGGCGAACGCGAGGATCCGGAGGTAGTTGAGGCGCATGTCTGGCAAACCCGGGACCGATGGACGGATTTTACCGTAGCGGCGTCAGGCGACGGCCGGGGTGCTCAGGTGGCTGCGCAGAGGCAGGCGCAGCTCGAAGGTGCTGCCGACGCCGGGTTCGCTGCTGACGATGACATTGCCGCCATGACGTTCGGCCACGGTCTTGACGATCACCAGGCCGAGGCCGACCCCGCTGGGCCGGTCGCGTCCCTCGCCGACGATCCGGCTGAAGCGCCGGAACAGCCGGGGCAGGGCGTCGGCGGGTATTCCCGCGCCCTGGTCGCGGACCCGGATGACCCAGTCGGGCCCCTCGGCGGACAGGCTGACGGAGACGCTGCTGTTGGCATCTCCGTATTTGATGGCGTTGGTCAGCAGGTTGATCACCGCCCGGCGCAGCAGGGAGAAATCGCCCCTGACGATGGCCTCCTCCCGTTCCGCATCGCGTGTATCGACGGAGATGCGGATTCCCCGTGCATGGGCCTGCGGCCAGACTTCGTCGGCGGCCGAATCCACCAGGCCGGCCAGATCGAGTTCGACGAAGTCCTTGGGGTCCGAGCCCTCGGCGCGTACCAGGCGGAACAGGCCGTCGGCGAGGTCGAGGGCGGAGCGGGCGTAGCGTGCGATCCGCGGGATCTGCTCGGCCTGCAGGGCGGGCTCGTCCCGGTAGCCGTCGATCAGGGTCAGGATGGAAGCCAGCGGGGCACGCAGGTCGTGGGACAGGAAGTGCATGGTGTCCTCGCGGCTGCGCTGGGCTTCGTGCATGGCGGTCACGTCGGCCAGGCCGATGACGCGCCCCGGCCGGCCGCTGGACTCCGAAAAGAGATCGGCCACTGACACCAGCAGATAGCGCTTCTTGTCGGGTGACAACTCGAACTGGCGGGTTCCCGAAAAGCCGCTGAGGTCCGGCAGGCCATCCCGCATCGGCAGGTAGCTGGGCCAGGGCAGGCCGCGCAGGGCGGCCAGCAATGCGTCGCTGCGGAAGGCGCGGAGGAGATGGCGGGCGCGTTCGTTGTGCAGGATCACCCGGTCGAGCTGGTCGATCACCACCACGCCGATGGGCAGGTGCTCGAGGGTGTCGGAAATGAAGCGGCGGACGTCACGTTGGTGCTGGGCCGCCTGCCGCACGATGCGGATGCGCTGCTCCAGGGGGTCGGCCGTGCTCCGGCCGAACTCATCCACCGGCAGGCCCAGGGGGGTGCCTTCGCGGCCCAGGGCAAGCAGCTCGGCGTCGAGATAGCGCTGCGCGGATTCGAGGCGGCGCCAGCTCCACAGCGGGTAGGCCATCATGCAGCCGAGCACGGCAGGGGCAGGGCCGAACCAGGCATTGCCCCACAACAGCGCGATGGCCGCCACCACCAGCGCGGTGCTGGCGAGCGCGAAGGCGGCCAGCAGTCCGGTACGCGCCTCGGCGTAGAGCAGGACGAGCATCAGGACCGCCACCAGGGCGGCGGCCACCGCAGCGGCAATCCATGGTGGCAGGAGATGCACGCCGGTATCGTGGCGCAGGGCGTCGAAGACGTTGGCCTGGACCTCCACACCGGGCATCGGCCGGGAGAGGCCGGAGGTGGGAGTGGGAACGGCGTCGCCCATGCCGGTGGCGGTCGCTCCGATCAGCAGGATCTTGCCGCGTAGCGCGGAGGCCGGGACCTCGCCACTCAGGACAGCCTGGTAGGAATAATGGGTGTATGTCCCCGGGGGACCGGCGAAAGGAATGCGCAGCCAGTCGGCACGCTGCCACTGCTGGTGGTCCGTGCCACTTTCGTCGGCAGGGGGCGGGAAGTTCCGGGCCGCCTGGGGCTCGACGAGGCGCAGCAGGGCCAGGGCGAGCTGCGGGTGATGAGCGCCACCGAAGCCCTCCCACAGGTACACGCTGCGTGCGATGCCGTCCGGGTCGAACTCGGTCTGGCTGTGGCCGAGTGCGGCTGCCGCCTCGGCGAAGGGCGGAAGCGGCAGGGTCTCACCGCTGAGAACCGCACCGGTCACGGCCTGGGCGAGGGGCAGGATGACCTGGCCATGACGGCGGATGGCCTGGGCGAGGGCGGTGTCGGCACCCGGGTCATCGCGGCTGGGGGCGTCCAGGAGGATATCGAGGACGACGGCGGACGAGCCGGCGACGCGCGCCCGCTCGATCAGGTCGGCGTGGACGCGTCGGGACCAGGGCCAGGGGCCGATGCGGGACAGGCTTGCATCATCGATGGAGATGACGACAACGTCAGCGCTGACCGGGCGTGACCAGGAGGACAAGACCCCGTCATAGATGGACTGGTCGATACGCCAGAGCCAGCCCTCCGCCGCCGACAGGACGGCAAGCAGCACGCAGAACAGCGTGACGGCAAACCACTCCAGGGTAGGGCGGCGCAGGGGAGCAGGGGGGGATCTCACGGACTTGGACGGTCGGGAGACGACAGGGACCAGGTCAGCAGCGGAAGGAGCGGGCGCAGTGTCTGGGTGCCGGACCATGGGGACACGCCCCCGTCGGGATCACGGGCGCGAAGGCGCAGGTAGTAGCTGCCCAGCGCCGGTGAGGGCCAGGTGACGGCGGCTTCGCCGATGTTCTCCTCGAGGAGGATCTTCTGGAAGTCCTCGTCGGCTGCGATCTGGATGTCGTAGATCTGGCCCGGCACACCTTGCCAGGCAAACCGGAGGCGGTTGTTGAAGACGCTCAGCTGAGCTCCCGCGGGAGGCTGACGGATGTCACAGACGGCGGTCCTGCTCCAGGGGCCGGGTCGGCCGTCCGGGCGCAGGCTGGCCACGCGCCAGCTGTGACGTCCTGGGGGAAGGGCCGCCTCGATGTTCAGGGTGTCGGTCTCGCGATCGACGAGCGGCCGCTCGAAGCCTTCGGGGCCGGCAATCTGGACACGATAGCGAGAGCCGCTCTCCGGGCCGGGAGTCCAGCTCAGGGCGCCATCCGTGGCCGGGCTCGGGGGCGTGGGGCGGGCGCGCAGCGCGAAACGGGTGGTGCTGTCGTAGCCCTCCAGTCCCGTCTCGTCGATGGCCCGCACGCGCAGCACGTAGTCTCCGTCGGGCAGTCCCTTGTAGCGCACCACCGGGCTGCTCAAGCGGTCGGCGGATACCATGTCGCTGAAGTTCTCGTCGCGGGCGAGCTGGGCCCGGTAGGCCGTCGCACCGGTCAGCGGCGTGATGGGGATGGCCAGGTCGACCTGCTCGAGGACGGGCGGGATGTTCACATGCGG
>WBTZ01000243.1 GCA_009026175.1 Zoogloea sp.
CCGCTCACCCCCCGCCGCCATCCCCCCGGCCCCGTGGTGATCTGGAACCTGATCCGCCGCTGCAACCTCACCTGCAAGCACTGCTACTCGATTTCCGCCGACAAGGACTTTGCCGGCGAGCTGGATACCGCCGAGGTGTTCCGCGTGATGGACGATCTGAAGGCCTTCCGCGTGCCCGTGCTGATCCTGTCCGGCGGCGAGCCCCTGCTGCGCCCGGACATCTTCGAGATCGCCGGCCGGGCCAAGGCCATGGGCTTCTACGTGGGCCTGTCCTCCAACGGCACCCTGATCGACGAACACAACATCGACGCCATTGCGGCGACCGGCTTCGACTACGTGGGGATCAGCCTGGACGGTATCCGCGAAACCCACGACCGCTTCCGCCGCCTCGACGGCGCCTTCGACCGCTCGCTGGCCGGCCTGCGCCTTTGCCGCGACCTGGGCGTGAAGGTCGGGGTGCGCTTCACCCTGACCCAGGACAATGCCGCCGACCTGCCTGGCGTGCTGCAGCTGGTGGAGGACGAGGGCATCGACCGCTTCTACTTCTCCCACCTCAATTACGCCGGCCGGGGCAACAAGAACCGCGCCGACGACGCCCGCCACCAGATGACCCGGGATGCCATGGAGCGGCTCTTCGACACGGCCTGGGACTGCGAGCGGCGCGGCCTCGACAAGGACTTCACCAGCGGCAACAACGACGCCGACGGCCCCTTCTTCCTGCACTGGGTGCAGCGCCGCTTCCCCACCCGGGCCACCCACATCGAGGCAAAACTGATGCAGTGGGGCGGCAACTCCAGCGGCGTCAACGTCGCCAACATCGACAACCTGGGGCTGGTGCACCCGGACACCATGTGGTGGCACCACACCCTGGGCAATGTCCGCGAGCGCCCCTTCGGCGAGATCTGGAGCGACCTGTCCGACCCCCTGCTGGCGGGCCTCAAGCAGTCGCCGCGGCCGGTGACGGGGCGCTGCGCCGACTGCCGCTACCTGACCATGTGCAACGGCAACACCCGGGTCCGCGCCCAGCAGCTCACCGGCGACCCCTGGCAGGAAGACCCGGGCTGCTACCTGGACAATGCCGAGATCGGCGTGGCCGAGGGCGAACGCCTCGAAGTGAAACCCTGGATCCGCCTCGCCCCGGCGGCCTGAAGCCGAGCCTGACACCCAAGCTTATCCGGCTCCTCCCCTCACCACGGAAAAGCACCGCATGAAAACCCTGCTCACCGGCCTCGCCCTCGCCGCGCTGGCGGTGGCCGCGCCCGCCGCTACCGCGGCCACCGCCGCCGAGCTGTATACCCAGCACTGCCTGAGCTGCCACGGCGCCAGTCGCCTCGGCGGGATGGGGCCGGCCCTGCTGCCCGAGAGCCTGGAACGCCTGAAGCGCAAGGATGCGCTCGCCACCATCCGCGACGGGCGCGCCGCCACCCAGATGCCGCCCTTCGGCGCCGTCCTGTCAGCAGGCGAGATCGAGGCGCTGGCCGACTGGATCCAGTCGCCGGTCAGCCCCCCGCCCGCCTGGAGCGAAGCCGACATCCGCGCCTCACGGCTGGAACCCTACCCACCCGGCAGCCTGCCCGACAGCCGCCAGGGCGAGGTGGCCAAAGCCGACCCGATGAACCTCTTCATCGTCGTCGAAGCGGGCGACCACCACGTCAGCGTCCTCGACGGCGACCGCATGGAACGGATCTTCCGTTTCCCGACACGCTACGCGCTGCACGGCGGGCCCAAGTTCACGCCGGACGGGCGCTATGTGTACTTTGCTTCGCGGGACGGCTGGATCAGCAAGTTCGACATCTGGAACCTGAAGGTGGTGGCCGAGGTGCGCGCCGGCCTCAACACCCGCAACACGGCCGTCTCCAGCGATGGGCGCTACGTGGCGGTAGCCAACTACCTGCCGGGCAACCTGGCCATCTTCGATGCCGACCTGCGCCTGCTCAAGCTCATCGAGGGGCGCAATCTCAAGGGCGATGCGCGCTCCCGGCTCTCGGCGGTGTACGACGCGGCGCCGCGCAAGAGCTTCATCATCGGGCTCAAGGACCTGCCGGAGATCTGGGAGGTCTCCTACGACCCCGCCGCCCAGCCCATCCACGACGGCTATGTGCATGACTACAAGATGGGTGAGGCGATCGCCACGCCGGGCTTCCTGAATCCGCGCCGCACCCTGCTCGACGGCGTCCTCGATGACTTCTTCTTCACCCAGGACTACGCCCACGTGGTCGGCGCCAGCCGCGAAGGGCGCGGCCAGGTGGTCAACCTGGACGTGCGCCGCGCCATCGCCCGCCTCGACCTGCCCGGCATGCCCCACCTGGGTTCAGGCATCTCCTGGCTGCGCGACGGCCACCGGGTGGTGGCGAGTACCAACCTGAAGGATGCCCAGGTATCGGTGATCGACCTGCAGGACTGGCACACCGTGGCCACCGTCCCGACCCTCGGCCCGGGCTTCTTCCTGCGCAGCCACGAGAACAGCCCCTACGCCTGGGTCGATTCCATGATGAGCCCCACTGCCAGGGACACCTTGCAGGTGATCGACAAGCAGACCCTCGAGGTGGTGGCCCGGGTCCGCCCCGAACCGGGCAAGACCTTCGCCCACGTGGAGTTCGACCGCTACGGCCGCTACCTGATCGCCAGCCTGATGGAGAAGGACGGCGCGCTGATCTTCCTCGACGCCCGCACTTTCCGGGAGATCAAGCGCCTCCCGGCCTCCAAGCCGATCGGCAAGTACAACCTGTTCAACAAGATCCGGCGCTCGGAAGGGACGAGCCACTGACGCGGCGGGACGCTCAGCAGCCCAGGTCTGCCCGCTTGGCCTGGTAGAGCCGGCGCCGGGCGTTGAGCTGCTCGATGGTGGCCTGGGCGCGGGGCGTCTGCAGCGCCGCCTCGGCATCGCGGACCACCTCGAGCAGTTCCTCGCAGAGGGCCTGATGCGCTTTCGGATCGAGGCTTCTGCTCACCTCCAGGCGCTCCGCCACCGGTGCCGGCCGGGACACGTCCACCGGCGGCGGGGCCGGCGGCGTATCGCCCGGCGGCACGGGCAGCCTCGGGCCCAGGGCCCGGTAGTGATCGGACCAGTAGGCGATACCCGTTGCGATCAGCAGGGCAGCAAGGAGGGCGGAACCCTCCCTCACGGTGTCATCTCATTCGGCATGGCGCGGAATGTAGCATCCGGACGCCCGGATCGGGGTATCCCGGCGCAGGCCGCAGAGCTGCGACCTTGAGCCGGGTCAAGGCCCGGCAGCCCGGCGAGGGCCACTCTATCGTTCGTTTTATTGCCACTGCCGCCCTGGAGGGCCGAGACGTGCCGACATCCCCCGACCCCGTGATCATCGACGCCCGCGGCCTGATGCCGCCCGAGCCCCTCAACCTGACCCTGGAAGCCCTCGACACCCTGCCCCCCGGCGGCGAGGTGGTCCTGCTGCTGTACCGGGAGCCGACACCGCTGTACGACGTTCTGCGCCGCAATGGCTACACCCATCGCACCGAGGTGAACAGCGATGGCGAATTCGCCATCCACATCCGCCACGCCAGCACGGCCTGAGGCCGCTGGCGACCTAGTCGTGCTCGGCCAGGCGTGCCGCGTCGTGGATCACGATGTGCTTGCCTTGCACCGAGATGAGGCCGGCATCGGACAGTTCATGGAAGATCCGCGACAGGGTCTCGGGCGTCAGGCTCAAGCGCGAGGCGATCACCTGCTTGCTGGTCGGAAGCTCCACCGCGTGCTCGCCCTTCGGCGCGCAGGGGGCGCTCTCGGCCAGTTGCAGCAGGTAGCCGATGACCCGCTGGGTGGACGAGCGCAAGGCGTAGGATTCGACGTCCCGGACCATGGTGTGCAGGCGGATCGACATCCCCGCCAGCAGCTTGCGGGCAAAGCGCGGATCCTGCTCGATCTGGCCGAACACCGCCCCGGCGCCGATGTGCAGCACCAGGGTGTCGGCCAGCGCCTCACCCAGCACCGGGTAGGGCTGGTCGAGGAACATCACCGCCTCGCCGAAGCTCTGCAGCGGCCCGAGGATCTCCACCACCTTTTCGTTCCCCTGGGCGGACGTGAAGGCCAGCTTGACCTGCCCCCAGACGACCAGGAAAAACCCCTTGGGCTGGTCGCCCCGCTGGAACAGGCGATCGCCCTTCTGCAGGCGCTTCTCCCGGGTCGCTGCCGCCATGTGGGCCAGGTCCTCGGGAGAGAGGGCGCTGAACAGGGGCATGCGGCTCAACAGGCCGGGAATGTCGATTTTGTCGGTGGACATGGTGGAACCCTCAAGAAGACGCCGGGCCGCCCCAGGTGTGCTTGCCCCCACGAGGGGGCGGGCGGGATGCAACCCGGGATTCTAACCCTGTCCCTCCCCCGGAGCCGATTTCCGGCTCCCTTCTAACCCCCTCGGCCAGCGAGCTACCTCTTAATGG
>WBTZ01000053.1 GCA_009026175.1 Zoogloea sp.
TCCACGCCCTGCCCGGCCAGGGCCCGGGCGGCTTCCCGCAGGCCGCTGTGCTCGATGGCGGAGATCACCAGGCGGCGCGGCACACCGGGGACCGCCAGGGCGGCGTGCAGGGCCTGGGCGTTGGACTCGGTGGCGCTGGAGGTGAAGATCACCTCGGCCGGCAGGGCGCCGAACAGGCCCGCCACCTCGGCCCGGGCGGCGGCCAGCACGCTGCGTGCGGCCTGGCCGGCGGGGTGCTTGGAAGACGGGTTGGCCCACTGTTCGGCCAGGGTGCCGGCCACCGCGGTCAGGACTTCCGGCAGCGGACGGGTGGTGGCGTTGTTGTCCAGATAGATCATGGGAAGCTCCTCAAGGCCAGAACACCCGGTGGGTGTCATCGGCCACCAGGGTCAGCAACTCTTCGATGCGGCCGGCGCTGGCCTGCCAGACCCAGCGCCCTGCGGCGTGGTCCCGGGCGTACAGCCGCCACACGGCGGGCTCGGGCTGTTCCAGGCGGGCGATGTCGATGACGCCACCATCCGGATCGATGTTGCGGGAGCAGCAGGGGCTGCGGATCAACCAGCCCTCGTCCACCCAGAACACCTCGGGCTGCACGTAGCGGTAGCGGCTGCGCCGCTCCAGGCCGCGCAGGATGCGGCGGCGCACCAGTTCGCCGGGCCCGGTGACGCTGGCGTGGCGGCTCATGGCACGGCCCCCTGGCTGGCGACGCTCAGGCCGCCGCCAGCTCCTCTTCGAGGCAGCCCACCACGCGGCCGACGCGGCCTTCGGCAGCGCCGAACTCGACGATGTAGACCGGGATGTTGGCCTCCTCGTGGTGGCCGATCTGGACCACCTCGCCGGTGGTGCCGGCCGAGACGATGAGCTCGTCCTCGGGCACCTCGGGGTGGCTGCCGTCGTTGAACAGGTCGGTGGCGGCGGCCACCTGCTGGCCCCACTGGTACTTCGGTTCGCGCGGTTCGATCATGGTCTTACTCCTTGATGTGGGCGAGCTGGGCCACCTTGTCGCCGCCCAGGGCTGCGGCGACGTGCTCGGGCAGCTTGTCGAGGGAGACGATTTCGCGGCCGCGCATGCCGACCTTGTGGCCGGTGGCGACGAACTCGACCGCGTAGATGTAGAACTGCTGCAGGAAGGTGCCCACCGAGGTGACGTAGCCCACGTCACCCTTGTTCACCAGCACCTCGCCCACGTCCTTGCCGGGGTAGGTGCCGTCGTTGCGGACCTTGTAGCGGCTCACCACCCGTTCGCCAAAGTCGAACTGGGGGGGGCCTTCGAGTTCAATGACGTCGCTGTCGCGGGAAATGTCACCCATGGCGGGTCTCCGTTTCGAGGGTGGCAAGACGGACCCGGGCCGCTTCACGGACCTCGGGCTCTTCATCGAGAAGCAGTCGGCGCAGCAGGGCCTCGTCGGCCCGCTGGGCCAGTTCCCAGCGCACCTCCCAGGCCGGGTCGCGCGCCATCTCGGCCAGCAGGCCGACCGGCAGGCGGGCGACCACGGAGCGCCGGATGTCCACTTCGGGATCACTCAGCAGCGCCAGCAGGGCCGGCACTTCCAGGCGGCGGGCGACCACCAGGCGGACCTCCCGGTCCGGGTCGCGGGCCAGCTTCGGCAACAAGGCGATGGGCAGACGCTCGGCCACCAGCTTGCGCACGAAGTAGTCCGGATCGTCGGCCATCTCGATCAGGTGGTTGACCTCCAGGCGCTGGGCGACACGGATGCGCACCTCCCGGTCCGGGTCGTGGCGCAGCTCGGCCAGCAGACGCTGGGGCAGGCGCAGGGCCACGTGCAGGCGCACCGTCTCGTCCGGGTCGTGCATCAGCCCGACCAGGCGGAACACGTCGGCAGACCGGGAGGCCACCGCGCGCACCTCGAAATAGGGGTGCTCGAGGTAGTCGTTGGCCCGCTCCGGGTTCCAGCGGAAGAAACGGTCGATGCGCTTGGCGTAGCGGTCGAACACGCAGGCGTGGCCGGGCTGGCATTTGCCGGTTTCGCGCAGGGCCAGGTTCTCGCAGCCCTCGCAATCCAGGGCGCGGCCCTGCCAGTCCACAATGGGGGGCTCGCTCGGGGCCCAGGCGGGCACGGGATGGACGACACCCGCCACGGGACCACCTAGGGGCGGCCGGGCGGCGCTCATGGTGCGGCCTCCACCACCACGTCGTCGTCGTAATCCACGTCGCGGCCGCCCCGGGCCAGGACGGCCCCGAGGACCTTGTGGCCGAGGCTGTCGGCCGGGTCGAGCGCCTCCAGCAGGTCGAGCACGGCCCTGCCCTCCTCCGCCTCGCCGAGGCGCAGGCTGAGATAGGCATAGCCCTTCAGGGCAAACAGGTAGAAGCGGGGTGCCACGGCGTGGGCGCGCAGTTGGGCGATCCGCTCCGGGCCCCAGCTCGTCGCCGGGGCCACCTGACGCCAGTCCGCCGGCAGGCCGAGGGGCCCGGCAGCCAGGGCGATGGCTTCCAGGGCCACCCGGCGGGCGTCGGCCAGGCGGTTTGCGTAGAAATGGAAACGGTAATGGGCGATCAGGGGCGCCGGGTGCGCAGGCGCCAAGGCCCGGGCCTGCAACAGGAGGCCGAGGGCCCCCTCGTCGCCGATGCCCGCACGGCCTGCCTTGTCGATCAGCGCTTCGACCGCGGGGTCGAGCCCGGCACCGAGGATGGCCTCCTCGAAACCGGACGATGCATCTGGCACTCCGCTGGCCGGCATGACCCTGCTCCGCCTCAGCTGCGCCGGATCGAGCTGATGTCCACCTTCGCCACGCCCGGCGGCTGGGCGCTGGTGCCGCTGCTCGAGGAGCAGCCGCAGGCGCCGGCGTTCGGGTTGAAGAAGGTGAGACCGCTCGCGGTGGGGGTGTCGGAAAAGTCGATGGTCACGCCATCCAGCATCAGCCGCGATTCGGCCGGCAGGAAGACCTTGAGGTCACCGACCGCCAGCACCTCGTCACCGGCCAAGGGAGCCCCCTCGACGGTGAACTCGGCGCTGTAGCCCGAACAGCCGCCGGCGCTCACCGTGAGGCGAAAACCGGCGCCGTCACCGTGACCCGAGAAGCGCACCATGCGGCGCATGAACTTCTCGGCGGCCGGATTGACAGTCACGTTGGGCAGCATGATCAGGCTCTCACGATGCAGCCATCGACCGGGCACACCGCCACGCACTGGGGCGTGTCGAAGTGGCCTTCGCACTCGGTGCACTTGGCCGGGTCGATGATGAACACGCCGCTCTTTTCACGGATGGCGTCGTTGGGGCATTCCGGGTCGCAAGCGGAGCAGCCGGAGCAGGTGGAACCGATGATTTTGTAGGCCATGATGGTCTCCTTGCGGTGGTAGGTACGAAATGGGAGGTTCTGGTCAGGCCGCCATCACGGCGCCCTGGCGGATGCTGGCGTCGCCACGCGGCTGATGGACGATGGCGCCGCTGGCCACGCGCCCGCAGTAGTCGGCAAACCACTGCAGGGCCGCCTTCTCGATGAACTCGTGGGCGTATTCCTCGACCGGCTCGATGCCGGCGGCCTTCAGTTCATCGCGGGGACAGGCACCGATCTTGGAGACCAGCACGGCGTGGCAGTCGTTGATGGCATTGACGATCGACGGCAGTTGCTCGTCTTCGCCATAGCCGCCCTGGCAGTACAGATCCACGCGGCGGTGGCCGACGAACAGGGCCTCCTTGCGGCTGACCTCGAAGATCTGGAACTCGGTGGCGTGGCCGAAGTGCTGATTGACCCGGCCCTGGCCTTCGGTGGCCACGGCCACCAGCACCTTGAGGTCTTCCTGGCCGGCGATCAGGCTGGCGTCCAGGGCATCGGCCAGGGCGTCCACCTTGGCCTGGTGCTGGGCCTGGCGCTCGGCCTCGACCTTCTCCTGGTAGGCGCGGCGCTTGTCGATGTCATAGACGATGTCCATCTCCTCGATCTTGTCGAGGGTGAATTCCTCGCTGCGGTCTTCGCCGAGCAGGCCCACCGCGTCGGCGCGGCACTGGCGGCAGTGGCGCATCAGGTTGGCGCCGCCCATGCAGGCGTCCTGCACGGCCTTCAGCTCCTGGGCGGTGGGGCCGCGCTGGCCGGTGAGGCCGAAGTGGGTGCCGTGCTCGGCCTCGCTGATCAGCGGCATGATGTTGTGCAGGAAGGCGCCGCGCTTCTTGACCTCGCGGTTCACCTCGATCAGGTGCTCGTCATTGACGCCGGGGATCAGCACGGAGTTGATCTTGGTCAGCACGCCGCGCGCGGTGAGCATTTCCAGGCCCTTCATCTGCTGTTCGTGCAGGATGCGGGCGGCCTCGACGCCGGTGACCCGCTGGTGATTCCAGAAGATCCACGGATAGATCTTGGCGCCGATCTCCGGGTCCACCATGTTGATGGTGATGGTCACGTGATCGATGTTGTGCTTGCAGATCTCGTCCACCATCTCCGGCAAGGCCAGGCCATTGGTGGACAGGCACAGCTTGATGTCCGGCGCCTTCTCGGTGAGTTGGCGCATGGTGTCGAAGGTCTTCTTCGGATTGGCCAGCGCGTCGCCGGGGCCGGCGATGCCGAGCACCGTCATCTGCGGAATCTCGCTGGCCACGGCCAGGACCTTCTTCACCGCCTGGTCGGGCGTCAGCTTCTGGCTGACCACGCCGGGGCGGCTCTCGTTGCTGCAGTCGTACTTGCGGTTGCAGTAGTTGCACTGGATGTTGCAGGCGGGCGCCACGGCAACGTGCATGCGCGCGAAATGGTGGTGGGCTTCCTCGGAATAGCAGGGATGGTTCTTGACCTTGTCCCAGATCTCCGACGGCATGTCGTCGGGACCACCCGACGAACCGCAGCTGGATTTGCCCGCTCCACCGCTGGTGGAACATCCGGAGGCTTGGCTGGCGGCGGGCTCGGCCAGCGCGTTGCGATTGGCTTTCAGGTCACCAAGGCTGATGTAGGCGCTTTGCATGGGGGCGGCTCCTTGTCTCTGTTCGGGGGGGACGTATTAGTGTCGTTTGAGAGACATGTAGCCAGATCCATGCCAGCCATTAATTCACTTACATATCAGTACCTTGATTCATAATTCGGGGGGCATCCCGGATGTCGACGTATGAACAAAGCCCGACCTGCCGGCGAAGGCATGTCGGGCTTGCGACAAAGCGTACAAGTGGGGCTTATTCGGTCCCGGGCGGGCGGGGCCGGATGCCTTCGGAAGCCGCCACCAGGATCAGTTCGGCATTGTTCTGGATGTTGAGCTTCTGCATCAGGCGGGTCTTGTGGGTGGACACCGTCTTGGCGCTCAGGTGGAGCTTGTCGGCGATCTGCACCATCGAGTCGCCGGAGACGATCATCTCCAGCACCTCCCGCTCCCGGGGCGACAGGATGCCCAGGCGGGTGGCCTGCTCGTGCAGGGAGGTGAACACCATCTCCTCGGCCAGCTCGGACATCACGTAGCGTTTGCCGGACGCTACCCGGCGGATCGCCTCGGCCAGGGTGGAGGGTTCGCTGTCCTTGGTGACGTAGCCGTTGGCACCCGCGCGCAGGGCGCCAAAAGCGATCTGTGCCTCCTTGTGCATGCTCAGCACCAGCACCGGCACGCCTGGATGCAGGCTGCGGATGCGCTCGATCAGCTCGACGCCGCTGAGGCCCGGCATGGTCATGTCGAGGAGGACCAGGTCCACCTCCCGGACGGCCAGCCCGGCCAGCAACTCCAGCCCGTCGCCCGCCTCGCCGACCACCTCCATGTCGGGGAAGAGGCCGATGATCTGGCGCATGCCCTGGCGGACGACAAAGTGGTCGTCGGCCATCAAAATCCTGATTCGCACGGGAAGCCTCAATTCACTGGGATATGTACGGACACCACCGTGCCCTCGCCGGGCTTGCTGCACACCGTCATCTCACCGCCCAGGCTGAGGGCGCGCTCGCGCATCCCGAGCAGGCCGAAGCCGCCGCTGTCCTGCGTGGTGTCGAAACCGCAGCCGTCGTCCCCCACCTCGAGCACCAGGTGCCGGTTGATGCGGCGCAGCCGGATCCACACATGGGTGGCCGCGGCGTGCCGGGCGATGTTCGTCAGCGACTCCTGGACAATGCGGAACAGGCCGGTGGCCCGGTCATCGTCGGCAATGGCCACGCCGGCATCCACATCGACCAGGCAGGGCAGACCGACATTGACTTCGAACTCGCCGGACAGCCAGCGCAGGGCCGCCACAATGCCCAGGTCCATGGCTGCGGGCCGCAGGGTGGTGGCAATGCCCCGCACCACGCTGATGGACTGGTCCACCAGCCCCTTCAGGCGGCGCGACTCACCCACCAGCTGCGCATCCTCGGCCCGCTCGCCGAGAACAGCCAGCCCCATGCGCAAGGCCGTGAGGTTCTGGCCTAGTTCATCGTGCACCTCGCGGGCCATATGCCGGCGCTCATCCTCCCGCACCATTTCGTAGTGCGTCGCCAGTTCGCGAAGGGCGGTGCGGGAGTGCTCGATCTCCAGCTCCTTCTCCTTCATCCCGGTGATGTCCACACCCACGCCGCTCCATACGACCTGCCCGTCGATGCGCCGCGGAATCGCCCGCAGGCTCACCCAGCTGTCACGCTCGCCCACCAGGCGTCCCACCCAGGCCAGTTCGCCAAGGTGGCGCTCGCTGTCCGCCACCGCGGCCAGGAAGGCCTCCCGGTCATCCGGATGCAGGCAATCGAGGATGGCGTGATCGCCTGACTCAAGCTCCTCGGCCCCCACCCCGCACAGGGCATGCACGCTGCGATTCACATACAGCACCCGGATGCCGCCTCCGGCCTCCCGCAGGAATTCGAGGGCGATACCCGGCATGCTCTCGGCCATGCCCTGGAAACGGGCGTCCCGCTCCTCGATGCTGCGCTGCTGCCGGCGGTACTCCGTGATGTCATGGGCCTCGGCGATCACATGGTCGATCCGGCCGTCCTCGCCGGGGATGGGGCGCATCGAGAACTCGTGGAACACCCTTTGCCCATTGCGGTCCATGGCCTGCAGCTCGAAGCGGACGCTCTCCCCCGCGGCGGCCCGTGCCACGCCCTGGCGCAGCACCTCCGGCGTGCCATCCACCTGGGTTGCTGCGCCCATCTCCCAGATCGGCACGCCGACCACCTCGGTCGACGCCAGGCCCAGGAACTCGACGCTGCGCCGGTTGAGGGCCAGGAAGCGCCCCTCCACGTCGAGCAGGGCAGCGTAGTGGAACAGGGAGTCGAACAGGGCCCGGAACCAGTTCTCGCTCTCCACCAGCGCACTCTCTGCAGCCTTGCGGGCCGTGACGTCATGCCCGGACACCTGGAAGCCGTCGAGCACCCGCCCTTCCCGATACAGCGGCAGCATGCTCCACTGCACCCAGATCCGCCCGGCCACCGGATGGCGCATGGGCACCGTCAGCTCCATCCGGCGCGGGTGGGCCGCCAGATCCTGCAGCCTTGCCTCGAACTCGCGCAGGGCCTCTGGCGTCGCCACCTGCTCCCGCATCAGCCCGTCCCAGCGCTTGCCGACCATGTTGTCCTGGGTCTCGCCATACATCTCGGCGCAGGCCCGGTTGGCGTAGACCAGGGTGGAGTCCGGCCGCCAGCGGCAGATCATGTCCCGCTGGGTGTCCAGCACCAGCCGCCGCATCTGCTCGCTCTCCCGCAGCTGCCCTTCCATCTCGTACTGGCGGGAGATGTCCTGCACATTGACGATGCGGAAGTTGACCCGGCCGTCCGGCCTGTAAACCACGATCACGGTGACCCGCACCGGGAACTCCGAGCCATCCTTGCGCAAGTGCACGGAGTCGAAGCAGTGCTGGCCGGCCTCGTGGGCCCGGGCGATATGCGCGGCCATCCCCTGGCGGACCGACGGCGCAAACACCTCGACGATGGGACGACCGATCAGCGCCTCCCGCGCGTAGCCATGCATGCGGGCAAACGCCGGGTTCAGGTCCTTCAGGAAGATCCCGTCCGCATCACCGAGCGCGATCCCCGAGCTCGCGCTCATGAAGACCCTCTCCCAGCACTCCAGCTCCTGCTCGCGGGTCGCCTGGTCGGTACAGTCATCAACCGCGGCGATCACGAGACGCTGGCCATCGATCTCGACACAGGTCAGACGGACATCGGCAAGCAGCGGGTGGCCATCGCTGCGCCTGGCCATGCAGCGCACCTGATGGCTGCTGCCGACCACGCTGTCGCGAAGGAAGGCGCCCACCGACTCATCCTCGAAAAAGCTGCTCAGCAGGCGCTTCACGGCAGCCTCGGGAGAGAGCATGAACAGCGCTTCGGCCTGGGAGTTGAGGAGTTCCACCCGGCCGTCCGCAGCCGCCGTCACCAGGGCCGATGGCGCATGGTCGAGGATCGCCTGGTACTTGCGCTGCTGCAGCCTCAGCGCCTGGGCCAGCGGGAAGGCTGCCCGGTAGAGGGCCAGGCCGCCCAGCGCGGTGAACGCGCCGATGACCCAGACCGCCATCCACAGCCAGCGCAGGGCCGGCTCCATGAGCTCATCCAGGTCGACCTTCTCGACGATGGCCAGCCCGCGCCCGAGGGACATATGGGCCGCCTTCACCTGCACGGCCCGGTAGTCGGCGGCGATGCTCACACCGGTCTCCCCGTCGAGGGCCCGGGTGATCGGTATCGGGGCCCCCCGCACGCTCGCCGGGGCGACGAAGGCCGCCCGCGAGAAGCGGCTCGGCAGGCAGTGGGAGCGGCCGTTGATGCGGGCGCAGTAGAGGGTCTCGCCGGTACGCCCGAAGGTCGCCGGCACGAACAGGCCCACATGGGTACTGCTCAGCTCGAGCACTGCCGACAGGCTTCCACTGCGGCCGTCCCGGTATCGCAGCGGGCGGGTCACGACGAGTTTCGGGGACTCATCCCACAGCAGGCTGACCCCCTCCCATTCCGTCGCCAGGCGGTGCCCTTCCCTGACGGGAATCCCGAAGGCCCAGTGTCCGCCCCCCTCCCGCTGTGCAATCAGGGCCGAGGGCAGGCTCAGATTGTCCGGGGAGTGATAGCGGGCCAGCAGGGCCGCACCATCGGCAGGCGCCTCGCCGGCGAGGATCCGGTCGAGCGTGATCTCCAGGTCGGTGCGGACCTGCGCCAGCCCGCGATCGATCCGGGAGGCATGGTCGATGAGGCGGGCCAGCAAGGCCTCGTCATAGGCTTTCAGCATGGCCCTGGCGGTGAGATTGACCCCCGCGACGCCCACGCAGAGGGACGACAGCAGCACGATGCCCACCCCCATCATGGTCAGGCGACGGTCATCCCGGTCACGGTAAAAGGCGCACCACGCCCCCCGGCGCAGGCCGACCCCCGCCATGGCCGCCGACAGGACGATCAGTACCAGGGAGGTCGTGACGGGCTGCACGCGGCCATCCGACAAGCCCAGCCCCACCGTCCCCTCCCCCAGCAGGAAGCCGAGAATGTTCATCAGGGCCAGCGCCAGCACGGCCAGCGTGGCCAGTTGCGAGAGCAGCGGGCGCGCCAGCGCCAGGCCAGCCAGGGCGATGCCGGCAAACATGAAGGCCAGCGAGGACGCCAGGCTCAGGCGGCCGGGCCACTCGGGCAGCGCCACCCCACCATGGATGGCCACCAGGCCAAGCCCTCCGTCGGCCACGAGCAGGATGGCGAGCAGCACGGCGGCAAGGCGCAGGGCGCGGCGTGTCGCCGCGGCCGCAACCACCGCCAGCCCGGCCAGCACCAGCCCGATCCCCGCATGGGGCCCGGTCAGATAGACGCCGGGCAGCAAGGGCTCCAGCCAGGACAGCGCCGCCAGCAATCCGAAGACCGCCACCGCCAGGCCGGCGATCCGGTGCATGCCGGCGAGTCGATGCAATCCGTCCATGGCTGGCCGCTCACTCACCCGCGGCGACCGGCACGGGAGTCTCCCCCCTGTGCCGCACCGAAAACGCGACCGCCTCGGCCGGCGCCACCGGCCGGCTGAAGAAATAGCCCTGCACGAAATCGCACTCGCACTCACGCAGGAAGGCAAGCTGATCGGCGGTCTCCACCCCTTCGGCGACCACCTGGATATCCAGGTTGTGGGCCATCGACACAATGGCACGGACGATCGCCGCATCATCGGCGTTGGTGGACACTTCATCCACGAAGGAACGGTCGATCTTCAGCACATCCACCGGGAACTGCTTCAGATAACCCAGCGAGGAATAGCCGGTACCGAAATCATCCACCGCGATGTTCACGCCCAGCCCCTTGATCTGGGTCAGCACCCGGGTCGTGGCCAGCGGGTCACGCATCAGCACGCCTTCCGTGATCTCCAGCTCCAGCAGCTCGCCCTCCAGGGAGGCATCCGCCAGCGCGGAGCGGATCAGGCGGGCCACATCCATGTATTCGAACTGCTGGGCCGACACGTTGACCGCCACCGGCAGGACCACCGCGCCGGCATCGCGCCACAGGCGGATCTGCCGGCAGGCTTCGCGGATCACCCACTCGCCCAGGTGGGCGATCAGCATGCTGCGCTCGGCAATCGGGATGAACTCGCCGGGCGACACGATGCCCCGCTGCGGGTGGCGCCAGCGCACCAGCGCCTCGAAGCCGGTGACCTGCCCGGAGCGCAGGGACACCTTGGGCTGGTACTGCAGGAACAGCTCCTCGTTGTCGATGCCGTGGCGCAGGTCCACCTCCATCTGCAGGTCCAGGTTGAAGCGCTCGTCCATGTCCGAGGTGTAGAACTGGTAGCCGTTGCGCCCCTGTTCCTTGGCCCGGTACATGGCCACGTCGGCCTTGCGCAGCAGCTCGTCGCCGTTGTCATGGTCAAAGGGATAGACGCTGACGCCCAGGCTGGCGGTGACATAGATCTCCCGCCCATCGACGACGATCACCCGCCCCAGGACCTGGACCATCTTGTCGACGATGCCGACCACATCGTTCACCGTGCTCAGCCCCGGCAGCAGGGCGATGAACTCGTCCCCGCCCTGGCGCGCCAGGGTGTCGCTGTGGCGCAGCACCTCCCTCAGGCGGCCGGCGACCTCGAGCAGGACCTGGTCGCCGTGGGCATGGCCGAGGGTGTCGTTGATGCGCTTGAAATTGTCCAGGTCGAGGAACACCACCGCCATCAGCTTGCGTTCGCGCTTGGCATTGGCGATCGCCTGCTGCAGGCGGTCACGCATCAGCAGCCGGTTGGGCATGCCGGTCAGCGCATCATGGGTGGCCTGGAAGGACAGGCGGTCTTCCATCATCTTGCGTTCGCGGATGTCCCGGGCCACCGTGGTCCAGTACTCGAAGGCGCCATTGGCGTCCTTGTGGGTCATGATCACCTGCCAGGTGGCGATCTCTTCGCCACTGCGGCTGCGCCAGACCGTCTCGCCTTCCCACACGCCATGCTTCTCCGCCTGGGGCAGGGCCCGGTTGCGGATGAACTGGGCCACCGGCCGCGAATGGTGGTCCTCCAGGGACTCACCCGAGATGTCCTCGTTGAGGCCGATGCCCAGCATGGTGCGGCCATAGGGATTGAGGTAGAGGTTGCGGCCCTCCCGGTCGGCCACCGCCACGGCATCGCCCATCCGCTCGATGATGGCGAGCAGGCGGGCGTTGTGGCTGGTTGCCTCCTTCTCCACCGAGATATCGCTGATCATCAGCAGCAGCGGCCCCACCGTACCGTCGGCCGCATCCACCAGGGCCGCCGCCAGACGCGCCCAGCAATGCTGGCCATCCTTGCGCAGCATCTTGAGCTCTGCCGAATAGAGGGGCAGCCGGCCCTCGCAGAGCGCGAGGATGTCCCGCGCCACGGTCAGGCGCTGCTCCACCGGAAAGAGGCTGTTGAGGGTGACCTGCTCCAGCTCGCCCGGCGCATAGCCGAGCAGCTCGCCGAGGAAGGTGTTCACCCGCAGGACCATCCCGCTGCAGTCCACAAAGGCCATGCCGGTCGGGAAGTCATCGAAGGCATGGCGGAAGATCCGCTCGCTTTTCTCCAGGGCCTTCTGCAGGGCCCGCTGGTGACTCACGTCCCGGGTAATCCCCCGGTAGCCCATGAAACGCCCATCCTGCTCGAAATAGGGTGCCGCATTGGTCTCCACCATGCGCAGCTCTCCGCTGCTGCTGCGGTTGGTGTGGTCCAGGTGCAGCAGCGGCTCACGGCGGACCACGATCTCCCGAACCAGGGGGCTGAGCTGGGCCGCGTCGGCCTCGGTCATGAAGGAGAACAGGCTGCACCCCACCACCTCCTCGGGCCGGTAGCCCAGCAGATCCCTGACCCGCTGACTGGAATAAGTGAGCACGCCGGCCGGGTCCATCTCCCACACCCAGTCAGCCGAGTTGTCGAGGAAGCTGCGCACCCGCAGCTCACTCTCCCGCAGCTGGCGGGTCATGCGTACCCGCTCGCTGACATCGCGCATGGTGGCGATGACACAGCGCCGCCCATCCAGCACCACCGGGCTGAGGGCGATATCCACCGGAAACTCGCTGCCATCGCGACGCCGTGCATACAGCTCCTGGCCACCCGCCATGCTGCGGGACTGGGGCGCAGCCATGTAGCCCATGACCTTCTCCCGGTGGGCACCGCGGTAGCGCTCCGGCAGCAACACGTCGATGGGCAAGCCCCGGACGTGGTCCTCCTGGTATCCCGTCAGCCCGGTGAAATGGGGATTCACCCGCAGGATCTCACCCGTATCCCCGACCAGGATCACCCCATCCGGAGACGACATGAACATCGCCTCCATCTCCTCGCCCTTCCGTGCCGCCACCTGCTCGGCCTCGATGAGGCGGCGGTGCGGCTCTCGGATCATGCCGCCGATCAGGGTGCGGTACAGCACGAAACAACCGACCACCTTGTAGAGGTGGCCCATCAGGATGAACACGTCGTTGCTGCGGGTGTACGCGACGAAGCACCACTCGCTGGCGATCAGGGTCAGCACCGCAATGATCATTCCCTCACGGGCATAAGGTGCCGGGATGGCGCCGCGCCGGAGCTCCTGGAGGAGCACCAGGCACAGGATGGCGATGACCAGGTATTCCACCCCGATCTTGACCCGGGTCAGCCCCCCGTCCCAGAAGATCCCCGGGTAGGCCTCTGCCAGCAGGGCCACGGCGGGGATCAGCACCACGGCCGAGGCAAGCACCGCGGTCAGCATGCCCCGCTGCAGGCGTGCGCTGCCCTGCTTCGACCAGTCCAGGGATACGCTGATGAACAGGCCCACCGCCATCACCAGGCGCCCGGCCAGCCAGAAGGCGATGGACTTGGCGTCCTGGTTGCGGGTCAGCCAGTCGGGCATGCCCGGAAATGACAGCAGGTGGGCCATGTCGAGCAGGGCCACCAGCAGGAACAGGCCGCCCACATGAGCGCCGGCCATGGACCCGTTGAGCACCAGGGCATTGCGCCCGACCATGAAGACCATCGCCGACACCGTCACCGCCAGGATCTCGAGGACGGAGTGGAGCGCGATCCAGCCGTGGCCGAACGAAAAGGACGACGGCATGAAGATCAGGACGGCCGCCAGGCCGATGCCCCAACCCAGGGTCCATTGCCGCAGCGTCGAGAAGAAGAGGTGCAGAGGTGCAGCCTGCATGAGCGGATTCATGGTCGAATCGATTGGTTGGGAAGTTAATTTCCGTTAACGGAAAGCCCCGAAAAATACCACTGTTATGAGTAAGGGAATGAATTCCATTCACCAAAGACAGGAAAATCTCCGCACTGCATCAAATTTTTCGCCCCTGTCCGGCCCGACGCCCCCCTGCATCCCACCGAAACTCGCCCTCCACCTGAACGGCAGGCGCAGCCGGTCAGCACGCACGGGCGTCCTCCTGCCGCAGCCTGGGCCGTGACGACGCGGCACTGACGGCCAGGATGCCGGCAGCCACCGACACCAGTTCGTCACGGCATACCGGCTTGACCAGGTGGGCGACGATGCCGGTCGGCTCGCGACGGGCATCCAAGGCACGTATCTCGCCACTGCTCATCATGACCACCGGGATCTGCCGCCAACGCTCACGGCTGCCCAGCAACCGTGCCAGTTCGAAGCCGCTCATGCCCGGCATGCGCGCGTCCAGCAGGATCAGGTCGCAGGGCGGCTGGCCTGCGGCTGCGTCGATCCACACCAGGGCCTCCGCGGCGGAGGCAAAGGGCAGCACCGCCACGCCCTTGCTGAGCAACAGATCCGAGAGCACCCGGCGATGGGTCGCCTGGCTGTCCACCACCACCACCCTCCGCCCCGCAAAGACATGCTCATGGCCGGGCGGCTGCAGCTCCGGACAGGTACCGAAACGTGCCGTGAAATGAAAGACACTGCCCTGCCCCGGTGTGCTTTCCAGCCACAGGCGGCCATCCATCATGCCCACCAGATGGCGGCAGATGGCGAGGCCCAGGCCCGTGCCGCCGTACTCGCGGGTGGTGGCCTCCTCGGCCTGCATGAACTTCTCGAAGATCCGCTCATGGCGCTCGGCCGGAATGCCGATGCCGGTGTCCCGTACCGAGAAATGCAGGCCCATGGCCGTTCCTTGCGCCCCCTCGGGATCGATCGAGACCCGGATGAAGATGCCGCCGGACGCAGTGAACTTCAGGGCATTGCCGATCAGGTTCCACAACACCTGGCGCAGACGCGCCGAGTCGCCGACCAGCATGACCGGGACATCCGGAGCGATCTCGCAGACCAACTCCAGCCCCTTCTCGCGGGCCGACGGGGCCATCGACTTGGCCACCTGGCAAACGCTCCTGCCCAGCTCGAAGGGCAGCGCCTCCATGTGCAGCTGGCCGGCCTCGATGCGGGAGAAATCCAGGATGTCATTGACGACCGCGCGCAGGCTCTCCGCCGAGCCTTTGAGGATCTCCAGATACTGGCGCTGGATCGGGTCGACGGCCGTGGACAGGGTCAGGTCGGCCATCCCGAGGATGCCGTTGAGCGGTGTCCGGATCTCATGGCTCATGTTGGCCACGAAGGCGCTCTTGGCGCGGCTGTTTTCCTCGGCCGCCTGCAGCGCGGTGCGCAGCGCCTCCTTGATCAGCACCCTCTCGGTCACATCACGCAGGGAGGCGATGATGCACGGGCGACCATCGATGTCCACCGGGCTCAGGGACACCGCCACCGGGAACTCGCTGCCGTCCTGCCGGCGGGCGTACAAATCCTTTCCCGACGCCATGCCGCGGGTCCGCGGGGCCGCCATGTAGCCCGCCACCTGCTGCCGGTGCATGTCACGGAAGCGTTCGGGCAGGAGCACGTCGAGGCTCTGCCCGGCAAGGGCCTCGACGGCGAAGCCGGTCATCTCGGCCAGCCGGGGATTCACCAGCAGGATGCGGCCCTTCTCGTCCGCCAGCAGCGTTCCATCCGGCTCGGCCAGGAACATCGCCTCGAGCTGGGCATGCCGCTGCCGGGCAGCGCCTGCCACCACGTGCAGGTCCGCGAGACGGGCCCGGCACTCCCGAAGGCGTAGCGCAAGCCAGGCACTCACGCCCAGGAGGCCTCCCAGCACGCCGGCGAGCGTCAGTTGTCCGGGTACCGACAGCAGGATCTCCATCATCCGTTCCAGACGCATTCACGCGCCGGCACGACACGTGCCGGGGCCCTGGCCAGCCTGCACGCGCTCATCACCGTTCAGGCCCGCCACGGCCGGAGAGGACGTCGGCCGCCAGGCCGCAGGCGCCGCCTTGCGCGACCTCGGCCGGGGAAGGCCCGGAGCGCCCCAGGTGACGGCTCAGCACGGCGCTCAGCGTGGCGGGGTCGACCGGCTTGAAGACGAGATCGTCCATCCCGGCGTCACGACATTCGGCGGCCACCGACGGAGAGGTATTGCCGGTCATCGCGACGATGGGCAGCTTCCGCAGGGCCGGGTTGCCGCGCACCAGGCGGGCGGTCTCGCAGCCCCCCATGTCGGGCATGCGCAAGTCCATCAGCACCAGATCGACATGCCCCTCGCGCAGGCGCTGCAAGGCCTCCATGCCGGTCCCCGCCTCGCTGACGCGCAGGCCCATGCGGGTCAGCATCTCCCGGGCCACATAGCGGTTGACGGAGTTGTCCTCGACCACCAGGACATGGGCCCCCAGCGGTGCCCCCGGCACATCCCAGGGATTGGCGGCGGGGCGGCTGCGCAGGCCTGGCTCAGGGCGATCGGGACGCGGCCCGGCGGTGGCCGCCACAGGTGCGAACGGCAGGGTGAAATGCACCACCGAGCCGCCGTCCGCCCCTTCGCTCACCCACAGGATGCCGTCCTGCAACTCGACCAGGCGACGGCTCACCGCCAGGCCCAGGCCAGGGCCGGCGATACTGCCGCCCATCCCGTCTACCACGTCGGCGAGCTGTGCCGACCCGGCCTGCGGGCCGCGTTCCCCACTGTCCTCGATGCAGAAATCGAGCACCGCACGCGTGCTCTCCCAGCGGGCCAGCCGGCAGGTGATGCGGATCCGCCCGGCCTCCGTGAAGCGTGCGGCATTGCGGCACAGGCTGTAGAGCGTCTTGCGCAGGAGCGTGCAGTCGCCGCGCAGGACAGCCGGCACATCGTCGGCAAGCATCCACTCCAGGCTCACCGCCTTGCCCTGCAACCAGGCCTCGGTGCATTCAGCCAGCTCCAGGATCAGCGGACGGATCTCGAAGCGCTCCTCGGTCACCACCAGCTCGCCGGCCTCGATCATCAGCAGGTCGAGCACGCCGTTGAGCGTATCCACCAGATGGCTGCTGGACTTCAGGGAGCACTCCAGGTAATCCCGCTGGAGTTCGCTGACCCGGGCATCCAGGCACAGGCGGGTGGACAGGGTGATGGTCTGCAGGGCACCGCGGATCTCCTCGCTGACATGCGCGAAGAAGCGGCTGCGGGCGCGCGGATCGCCCACTGCGGCGGCCTCCCCCTGGACCAGGCCTGCGGCCGGCCCGGCCTCCGTGCCCGCGGCACCGGAGGCCGGGCCGAGCGGCTCCGGCGAGGGCTCCGGTCGGCGGCGCAAGGCCAGCATGCCGGCGAACAGCATGCCGTTGAGCCCCAGGCCCAGCACGCCCAGATAGGCCGGGTCCAGCCCCGCCGCAGACGGATGGCCGGCCACGTCGAGCGTCCAGGTGCGGCCCGGCAGCCCGACCGGAACGCTGACCCTGGGCGCATCCGCCGCCGCCTGGCCGGCCGAGCGGAACAAGGTATCGGCTCCGGATCCGGGCGGACCATCGGAGAGCCGGACCTCCAGGCCGGGTTTGCCCAGCCCCGGCACGTCCCGCGCCAGGTCATCGAGCTCCAGCGGCAGATAGACGAAACCCTGCGCACGCGCCTCCCCCCGCCGCACGACGGGCAGGGCCAGGCCAGGCACGGCCTTTTCACGATCAGGCCAGGCCATGGCGGGAGACAGGCGCGGGCCGCTGCCGGCGGACAAGGCCCCGAGCCAGTTGCTCAAGGCCGCATCGGAGACGCGGGCGACGGAAGCCAGATAGACGGCCCGCAGGCCGTCCGCCCCCTCCGGCCGGTCAGCGGAAGGGAGATCTCCTCGCCGTGATGTGTCGGCCCACTGGGCCAGGAACGCCGTGTAATCCTCGACACGCCGGACGATGGCGAGCCGGATCACCTCCGCCTGCTGGGCCAGACGCAATTCGGCGGCCCGTTCGGCGCGAACGTGGGCAAGGCTCCAGCTCACCCCGGTGACGAGGGTCATGGCCACCAGGAGTGCCGGAGCCCCCGGCAAGGATGAAGCGCTGAAGCGGGGAAGTCGGGCGGAAAGTCGGGCGGACATCGGAACAATCAATTCGGCAGCGTACCCGGATTGTCGTCCCCTGCCCGAAACGGGGTATATCAGCGTATCCGGATTCGGCGTCAGGCATCCCCTGATGAAGGGTAGGGCTTTTCCGACAGGCCGCCAGCCCGGCCCGGAGCCCTCAGGTCGGGGCCACTTCCACCCGGTTGCGCCCCGCCGCCTTGGCACGGTAGAGCGCGGAGTCGGCCGCAGCCATCAGCGCCGTGACATCGATGCCCGGATTGGTGGCGGCCGCCACGCCGATGCTGATGGTCACCGGCGGCACGTGGCTGCCCAGTTCGTGAACGACGGCCTGGCGGATCTTCTCGGCCACCAGGGCCATCTGGTCCAGGGCCGTGTTGGTGGCGATCACGATGAACTCCTCGCCCCCCCAGCGGCACACCATGTCGGAGCCGCGCACGGCCCCCTTGATCACCAGCCCGACCTGGCGCAGCACCTGGTCGCCGGACAGGTGACCGTAGACGTCGTTGATGGCCTTGAAGTTGTCGATGTCGATGAAGGCCAGCCCGAGGGGCAGCTCCAGGCGCTGGCACAGCTCGACCTGGGACTTGAGGAAGAGCGTGCCCTGGCGCCGGTTGGCCAGGCCGGTGAGCATGTCGCTGGAAGCCAGGGCCTGCAGCTGCAGCTCCAGCTGCTTGCGGTCGCTGACGTCCTGCACCATGCCGACCACCCGCGTCGGCTGGCCATCGGGCCCATGTTCGCAGACCCGCCCCCGGTCATGCACCCACAGGTAGTGGCCATTGCGGTTGCGGATGCGGTATTCCGCCTCGTAGCGCGAGCGCTTGCCTTCCAGGTGCTCGGCCAGCACCGCCATCACCCGGGCCCGGTCCTCGGGGTGGACGTTGGCGCTCCAGGTCTCCAGCACCGGCTGCATCTCGTCCGGGCCATAGCCCAGCATGCGCTTGAGCTGCGGGCTGAAGAACAGGGTGCCGGTGGGCACTTCCCAGTCCCACAGGCCATCGGTGGCCTCGTTGAGGGCGAACCACAGCTGCTTCTCGCGCCGGTTGGCATCGACCTCCTGCGCCACCCGGTTGGTGATGTCGCGGGCGACCGACAGGAAATAAGCGCGCCCGTCGAGTTCGAAATGGGTGGTATTGACCTCGACCTCCACCTCATGGCCCTGCTGGTGCCGGTGCCGGCCGAGGAAGCGGAAGCACTCGCTGCCCCGGATGGCGTCCGCGATCAGGGACCACTGGGGCAGGCCATGCACATCCTTCTGCAGGCTGAGAACGCTGTGATCGAGGACATCGTCGCGGCTCAGGCCGAGGCTCTCCCAGGCCTTGCGGTTGCCCCAGACGATCCGGGAGGTATCCGGGTCGATCAGGTAGACCGCATCCGCGAGCTGATCGAAGAGCACTTCGGCGGCAGGCAGCCGCACGGAGTCGGGGCGGGGCAAGGATTCGGCATCGGCCATGGCGTGATGGGCAGACTCAGGCGATATGACTACTGGATCCCCAAGTATACCCTTGCCACCCCTCCGTTCTGCCACATTCAGCAGGCACCGCCGGTGCCTGCCCGGATGCGGCGCTCAGAAGCGCCGCACTTCGATATCGAACTTCTGCAGCGCGTAGCCCATCTGCCGCGGCGTGATGTTGAGCAGGCGCGCGGCCTTGGCCTGCACCCAGCCGCTGCGCTCCATGGCCCAGATCAGCCGCTCCTTCTCGCCCTCCGGCATGTCGTCACCAAACTGGCGGGCCGGTGCCGCGGCACTGTTGCGATGGGGCAGTTCGGGCACGGGCACCGACACCTCGAAGGCCCCCGAGAGCGCCTTGATCGGCGCCACCGCATCGTCCTTGTCCACGTTGTGCAGGGTCTGGGTCAGGCAGCGGCTGGTCTGGCAGGGGAAATGCACCTCGGTGATGGCCTCGCCACGGGCCATCGTGGCCGTCCGCTCGATACAGTTCTCGAGCTCACGCACATTGCCCGGCCAGTAACAATTGACCAGCACCTTGAGGGCCTCCGTAGTCACCCTCAGATCACGGCCGTTCTCCTTGTTGTAGCGCTCCATGAAGAAGGCGATCAAGGGTGGGATGTCCTCCCGGCGCTCGCGCAGGGGCGGCAGGAACAGGCTGACCACATTGATCCGGTAATACAGGTCGGCGCGGAACTCACCCGAAGCCACCATCTTCTCGAGGTTGCGGTTGGTGGCGAACACCAGGCGCACGTCCACCTTGATGGAGCGGGTGCCGCCGACCCGTTCGAACTCCCGCTCCTGCAGGACGCGCAACAGCTTGGCCTGGAAGGCCGGGGAGATGTCGCCGATCTCGTCGAGGAACAGGGTGCCCTTGTCGGCCATCTCGAAGCGCCCCTTGCGCTCGCCGACGGCGCCGGTGAAGCTGCCTTTCTCGTGACCGAAGAGCTCGGACTCCAGCAGACTCTCGGTGAGGGCCGCGCAGTTCACCTTGACGAAGGGGGCGTCCTTGCGCGGCGACAGGTTGTGCAGGGCCCGCGCGATCACCTCCTTGCCGGTGCCGCTCTCGCCCCGCAGCAGCACGGTTGAGCGGGATGGTCCGGCCTGGTGCACCTCGGCGAAGACATCCTGCATGCGCTTCGAGACACCGATCACGTTGTCCAGGCGGAAGCGCCCTTTCAGCTCCTGGCGCAGGCGCCGCGTCTCGCTGATCAGCTGGTTGCGCTCCTCCACCACGGTACGCTGCAGGGCCAGCGCCTGGCCGACCAGGCTGGCCACCATGGTCAGCAGGCGCACATCCTCGTTGAAGCCGCCGCCGCTGTGGCTGCTGCTGATGCGGTCGATGGTGATGACCCCCACCACCGTCTTGGCGATGCGGATCGGCATGCCCACCAGGGCGATGCGCTCCCCGTCCACATAGTCCAGCGCCCCGGTACGGTTGAGGAAGAAGGGTTCGGCGGCCAGATCCTGCACCACCGCGGGCATGCCGCTGGAGTACACCTTGCCGATGATGCCCTCGCCGGGGCGGTAGTGGCCGGCATCATATTCCTCCGGACTCAGGCCCGCCGCGGCCAGCAGGTGGAGATCGGCGTCGTCTTCTCTGTCTGTGACGATCATGCAGCGCCGGTAACCCATGTTGTTGGCCAGCACATTGAGGGCTTCGCGGCAGGTCTTCCCCACGTCAAGGCTGGAAGTCAGGATCTTGCTGATCTCGTAGATGGTGGCGAGCTCGGTCTGAGCCCGCACATGCAGAACCGCGTTCATCGCGAGACTCCTTCAAGCAGGTTCAGGTCTGTCAGGGGCGGACCGGATTGCCTGAATGTCGCCCCGGCCCGCATGAAGGAAATCCAAGCAAGGCTTATACCTACGGCGCCAGTGGGTATTCGGGGCCAGGCATTCGACACAAGCCATTGATTTAGCGGAGGGCCCTTCGCAACGCCCATTTTCCGGGTGCATCGACGATGCCTCGCGGCGCTGCATTCACCCCCCGGAACGGGGCTCCTCGCCCCACCCTGGTGCATCACCCGCCCTCCGCTGTACGGAATCCGACAAAGGTGACAAAGCGCTCTTCCATGCCCCGATGATGCAATGCGACAAAACAAACAATCTTTATAAATCAACAACCTGAACTCATACATCGGCTTGGCACCGAAGTTGCTGGAGTCCTCCGCAAAAGCCCCCACGCGGAGAAAAAGACCCATGACGACCCAACCGATCTATCTCGACTACGCTGCGACGACCCCGGTGGACGCCCGGGTTGCCGCCAAGATGATTCCCTACCTCACCGAGCTCTTCGGCAACCCGGCCAGCCGCTCCCATGCCTACGGCTGGGCCGCCGAGGAAGCGGTGGAAATCGCCCGCGAACAGGTCGCCGCGCTGGTTGGCGCCGACCCCAAGGAGATTGTCTGGACCTCCGGCGCGACCGAATCCAACAACCTCGCCATCAAGGGCGCGGCGCGCTTCTACGCCGGCCGCGGCAAGCACCTGATCACCCCCCGGACCGAACACAAATCAGTGCTCGACACCTGCCGCGAGCTCGAGCGGGAGGGCTTCGAAGTCACCTACCTGGATGTGGAGAGCGACGGCCTGATCGACCTCGACAAGCTCACTGCGGCGATCCGCCCGGACACCATCCTGGTCTCCACCATGCTGGTGAACAACGAGATCGGGGTGATCCAGGACGTGGCGGCCATCGGCGCCCTGTGCCGCGCCAAGGGCATCATCTACCACGTGGATGCCGCCCAGGCCGCGGGCAAGGTGGCGATCGACCTGTCCTCCACCCCGATCGACCTGCTCTCCCTGTCGGCCCACAAGACCTACGGCCCCAAGGGCATCGGCGCCCTGTACGTGCGGCGCAAGCCGCGCGTGCGCCTGGAGGCCCTGATCCACGGCGGCGGCCATGAGCGCGGCCTGCGCTCCGGCACCCTGCCGACCCACCAGATCGTCGGCATGGGCGAGGCCTACGCCCTGGCCCGCGGCAGCATGAGCACCGAGAACGAACGCATCCGCTGGCTGCGCGACCGCCTGTGGGCAGGCCTGTCGGCCATGGAAGAGGTGTACCTCAACGGCCACATCGACGCCCGCGTGCCCCACAACCTGAACGTCAGCTTCAACTACGTGGAAGGCGAATCCCTGCTGATGGGCATCAAGCAGTTGGCGGTGTCCTCCGGCTCGGCCTGCACCTCGGCCAGCCTGGAGCCCTCCTACGTGCTGCGCGCCCTGGGCCGCAGCGACGAGCTGGCGCACAGCTCCATCCGCTTCTCGATCGGCCGCTTCACCACCCAGGCCGAGGTGGACACCACCATCGCCCTGGTCACCGAAGCGGTCGCCAAGCTCCGCGAACTCTCCCCCCTGTGGGAGATGGTGCGCGAAGGCATCGACCTGGAAAGCATCCAGTGGGCATCGCACTGAACGCCCCCAACGACCGAAACCCCCGGAGATAGAACATGGCCTACAGCGAAAAAGTCATCGAGCACTACGAGAACCCCCGCAACGTCGGCAGCTTCGGCAAGGAAGACGACGACGTGGGTACCGGCATGGTCGGCGCCCCGGCCTGCGGCGACGTGATGCGCCTGCAGATCAAGGTGTCCGCCGACGGCATCATCGAGGACGCCAAGTTCAAGACCTACGGCTGCGGCTCGGCCATCGCCTCGAGCTCGCTGGTCACCGAATGGGTCAAGGGCAAGACCCTCAGCGAAGCCCTCGACATCAAGAACACCGAGATCGCCGAAGAGCTGGCCCTGCCCCCGGTCAAGATCCACTGCTCGATCCTCGCCGAGGACGCGATCAAGGCCGCCGTGGCCGACTATCGCGCCAAGCACGGCAGCACCACCGAAACCGAAACGCCCATCTGCGCCCCCGTCGCCCCCTGAGGAGTCACGCCATGAACACCACCGTTACCGAAATGCCCGCCTCCGTCATCTTCACCCCGGCCGCGGCCGGCAAGGTGGCCGAACTGATCGCCGAAGAAGGCAACACCGCCCTCAAGCTGCGCGTCTATGTGAGCGGCGGCGGCTGCTCCGGCTTCCAGTACGGCTTCTCCTTCGACGAGGTAGCCAACGAAGACGACATGAGCATCGTGCAATCGGGCGTCACCCTGCTGATCGACTCCATGAGCACCCAATACCTGATGGGCGCCGAGATCGACTACGAAGACGGCCTGGAAGGTTCCCGCTTCGTCATCCGCAATCCCAACGCCACCAGCACCTGTGGCTGCGGCAGCTCCTTCTCCATGTAAGGCCGGGCCCGCCCCGACCCGACACGAAAGGAAGCCAGCATGAGCATCACCGTCACCGAGAAGGCCGCGCGCCACATCCAGAAAACCCTCGACAAGCGCGGCAAGGGCTTCGGCCTGCGCCTCGCCGTCAAGACCAGCGGCTGCTCCGGCATGGCCTACGCCCTGGAGTTCGCCGACGAGAGCCTGCCCGAAGACCTGGTCTTCGAGTGCGCCGGCGTCAGGCTGCTGGTGGACCCGCGCAGCCTGCCCTACCTGGATGGCACCGAACTGGACTTCGTCCGCGAGGGCCTCAACGAGGGCTTCAAGTTCAACAACCCGAACGCCAAGGCCGAATGCGGCTGCGGCGAGAGCTTTGCCGTCTGAATCAGCCTAAAAGGGAGAGACCATCATGGCGCTGCTGCAAATCGCCGAACCGGGGCTGGCCGCCGCCCCTCACCAGCACCGCCTGGCTGTCGGGATCGACCTCGGCACCACCAACTCCCTCGTGGCCACTGTCGCCAGCGGCCTCGCCAAGGCCTTGCCGGACGCCGACGGCCACGCCCTGCTCCCCTCGGTGGTCCGCTACACCGAGGGGGCGCTGATCGTCGGCCGCGAAGCCCGCGCCGGCCAGGCCGACGATCCGCACAACACCATCGCCTCGGTCAAGCGCCTGATGGGGCGCTCCCTCGCCGATGCCGACGAGACCATGCGCAGCCACTATCAGCTGAGTGACGGCCCCGGCATGGTCGGCATCGAGACCCGCGCCGGCCGCAAGACCCCCGTGGAGGTCTCGGCCGACATCCTGCGGGCCCTGCGCGAGCGGGCCGAAGCCAGCCTCGGCGGCGAGCTGACCGGCGCCGTCATCACGGTGCCGGCCTATTTCGACGATGCCCAGCGCCAGGCCACCAAGGATGCCGCCCGCATCGCCGGCCTGAACGTGCTGCGCCTGCTCAACGAGCCCACCGCCGCGGCCATTGCCTACGGCCTCGACAACGCTGCCGAGGGCACCTACGCGGTGTATGACCTGGGCGGTGGCACCTTCGACATCTCCATCCTCAAACTCACCCGCGGCGTCTTCGAGGTGCTCGCCACCAATGGCGATCCGGCCCTGGGCGGCGACGACTTCGACCAGCGCCTGGCCGTATGGCTGAAAGCCCAGGCCGGCCTGCCCGCCGAGCTGCCCATCGAGGACGAAAGGCGCATCCTGGCCCTGGCCCGCAGCACCAAGGAGAGCCTCTCGGCCGTCGAGCAGACCCTCGCCAGCGTCACGCTCGGCGACGGCCAGGTGATCCGCGTGGCAGTGACCCGCGCCCAGTTCATCGAACTCACCGCCGAGCTGGTGTCGCGCAGCCTGCGCCCGGTGCGCAAGGCCCTGCGCGACGCGGGCCTCGGCCCGGAGGACATCAAGGGCGTGGTGATGGTCGGCGGCTCGACGCGGATGCCCCATGTGCAGTCGGCGGTGGCCGCCCTCTTCGGCACGGCCCCGCTCAACAACCTCGATCCGGATCAAGTGGTGGCCCTGGGCGCCGCCATGCAGGCCGATGTGCTGGCCGGCAACCGCAAATCCGGCAGCGAGGCCGACTGGCTGCTCCTCGACGTCTGCCCGCTGTCCCTCGGTCTGGAGACGATGGGCGGCCTGGTGGAGAAGATCGTGCCCCGCAACAGCACCATCCCCACCGCCCGCGCCCAGGACTTCACCACCTACAAGGACGGCCAGACCGCGATGAGCGTGCACGTGGTCCAAGGCGAGCGGGAGATCGTCTCCGAATGCCGCTCCCTGGCCCGCTTCACCCTGCGCGGCATCCCGCCCATGGTGGCCGGGGCCGCGCGGATCCGGGTGACCTTCCAGATCGACGCCGACGGACTCCTGTCGGTCACCGCCCGGGAACAGACCAGCGGTGTCGAAGCCCACGTGGAGGTGAAGCCGTCCTACGGCCTGGGTGACGGCGAAGTGGCGCGCATGCTGCTCGATGCCTACGGCACCGGCGAGATCGACGCCGCCACGCGCATGCTGCGGGAGGCCCAGGTGGAAGCCCGCCGCCTGATCGACGCCACCGAAGCGGCCCTGGCCGCCGATGGCGCGGCCCTGCTCTCACCGCCGGAGCGGGACATCGTGCAGAAAGCCATCTTCGCCCTCGCCGAACTGCTGGAAACCGACGAAGGCGACACGCGCAAGATCCGTGCAGCCACCGACGCCCTCAACACCGCCAGCGGCGACTTCGCCGCCCGCCGCATGGATGCCAGCATCAAGCGGGCCCTGGCCGGCCGCAGCCTGGAGACCATCTGATGCCCACCGTCCGCGTGCTGCCCCACCCTCACCTGTGCCCCACCGGGGTGCACTTCGAGTCAAAGCCCGGCCAGTCCCTGTGCGACGCCCTGCTGGCCGCCGGCGTGCCCCTGGAACACGCCTGCGAAAAGGTGGCGGCCTGCGCCACCTGCCATGTCTACATCCGCCAGGGCGGCGCCAGCGTGCCGCCGAGCAATGATCTGGAAGAAGACCAGCTGGACTCCGCCTGGGCCCTGCAGGCCGACTCGCGCCTGGCCTGCTGCGTCAAGCTCGGCGAGACCGACCTGTTGATCGAAATCCCAAAGCACTCCCGCAACCACGCCCGCGAACACGGCTGAACTGTGCGGCTGAACGGCGCGGCCTCTAACGGCCGCACCAGCACTCAGCGCGCGCTGCCGGCGAGCTTGTCCACACCGGCAATGCGCGTCCCCGGCCCGAAACCCTTCTGCTTGAACCAGCCCAGGTTCATCTCCAGCGCAAACCGGGCCGGCCTGGCCGCACAGTGGTTGTTCTCGGTCTGGGGCTGCATGTCCTCGATGTTGAGGATGCGCCCCTCCTCGTCCATGAAGGCCACCGACAGCGGCAGCAGGGTGTTCTTCATCCACATGCAATGACGCTGGGCCTCGGTGAACACGAACAGCATGCCGTGATTGGCGGCCATGCTGCGGCGCTGCATCAAGCCCACCATGCGGTTCTCCTGGGTCGCTGCCACCTCTGCCTCGATCCGGTACATCCCCGCCCCCAGCTCGGTGACCGGCATGGCCGCCTGGGCGGCAGCATGGGAGACGGGGGCAAGCAGGGACACGGCGGCAAGGACGGACAGCAGCGGGCGGGACAGGCTCATGATGCAGGCTCGGGTGAAGGATCGACGCTGCAAACTTAGCATGAAATAGCGTGCGGCTTCCCTGCGGCAAGCTGCCGGGCGACGGACTCCCGCAGGAGCCGGCTTCAAGCAGCCTACCCCGCATCACGATGCATGGGCGGCTTAAGTCTCTCCCGCACCTGCGGAATTGAGTTCCGACACCCCGTATCGAGCCTGTCCGGATTCTTGTGTTGGGGGCAGTTCTTGGGCTACTGAAGGGCCTTCCGTTGTTCCGCCTTGGGTTGGCCGGGAGTTCGCCCCGGCCAGTCCAACGTGGAAAAGGGGAAAACCACCACGGGCAAGTAGCCCCGCCCCTCCAGATGAATCAGCGGCGCGGCAACCCCTTGCGCGGCGCGGCGGCAGGTCGATGCGGCGTCGACCGTGGCAAGGCAGGCGCCGCCACCTCCCGCCACTCCCCCGGCGCCAGCCCCTCAAGCGTCCAGTCACCAATGCGCACCCGCAGCAGGCGCAGGGTCGGGAAGCCCACCTTGGCGGTCATGCGCCGCACCTGGCGGTTCTTGCCTTCCTTCAGCACGATCTCCAGCCAGCTGGTGGGAATCGCCTTGCGCTCACGGATCGGCGGGTTGCGGGGCCACAGCCAGGCAGGTGCCTCGCTCAGGCGGGCCTGGCAGGGACGGGTGGTGAAGTCGCCCAGATCCACACCGGCGCGCAGACGGGCCAGGGCGGCCTCGTCGGGGACACCTTCCACCTGCACCAGGTAGGTCTTGGCCAGCTTGTGGCGGGGATCGGCGATGCGCGCCTGCAGCGCACCGTCGTCGGTCAGCACCAGCAGGCCCTCGCTGTCGGTGTCGAGACGGCCGGCGGCATACACCCCGGGCACGGCGATGTAGCTGGCCAGGGTGTCGCGGCCGGCCTCGCCGGTGAACTGGCACAGGACGCCGTAGGGTTTATTGAAGAGGATCAGCTTGCTCATGGGTGTATCCCGACCGGCACGTCAGAAACGACAAACCCGCCGTTGCCGGCGGGTTCGGGTAGCGCGGGAACGCGGCGCGGCGGCTCAGACCGCGTAGCGGCGCAGGCGCAGGGAGAACTCCTCGAGCTGGCGGATGCCGCTCTGCTCGGCCCGGACGATCCAGTCCTGGAGCTGCTGCAGCAGCTGCTCGTGGCTGGCGGTGGAGCGGGCCCACAGGGCGGTCAGCTCGTCGCGCATCGCCACCACGGTCTGCAGGCGGGTGTTGTCCTTGAGCAGGCTGGCCAGGCGGGACTTCTCCTCGGCGCACAGCTGGCTCTCATCGGCCGCCAGCCAGCGACGCAGCTCGCCGGCCTTGAGCTTGCCGCCGGACTGGGCCTTGAGGGCCTCGAACTCGTCCTTGGCGATGGCCTTGAGGGACTGCACGTAGCGGGTCATCACATCGTAGCGGCAGGTGATGATGGCCTGCAGCGTGTCGAAGTCGGCGCGGGCCTTGGCGATGCCAAACTTGGGAGTCGGGATGGTCTTCTTGACCTTGGCGAGGCCGGCCATCTCGAGCAGGCGGATGTACATCCAGCCGATGTCGAACTCGTACCAGCGGGCCGACAGCTTGGCCGAGGTGGCAAAGGAGTGGTGGTTGTTGTGGAGCTCCTCGCCGCCGATCAGGATGCCCCAGGGCACCAGGTTGGTGGAGGCATCGGCGCAGTTGTAGTTGCGGTAGCCCCAGAAGTGCCCCAGGCCGTTGATGACACCGGCGGCCCAGAAGGGGATCCAGATCATCTGCACGCCCCAGATCAGCACGCCCGGCCAGATGCCGAACATGGCCAGGTCGGCGGCCAGCATGATCACGATGCCGCTCTTGGGGAAGCGGGAGAAGATGCTGCGCTCGAACCAGTCATCCGGCGTGCCATGGCCGTAGCGCTGGATGGTTTCGCGGTTGCGGGCTTCCTTGACGTACAGGAAGACGCCGGTCCACAACACCTTGTTGATGCCGAACACCTGGGGGCTGTGGGGATCGTCGGGCGTCTCGCACTTGGCGTGGTGCTTGCGATGGATGGCCGCCCATTCCTTGGTGACCATGCCGGTGGTCAGCCACAGCCAGGTGCGGAAGAAGAGCGCCGGCAGGGCGTGCAGGTCGAGGGACCGGTGGGCCTGGTGGCGGTGCAGGAAGATGGTGACGGCGGCGATGGTGACGTGGGTCATCGCCAGGGTGACGATGACGTAGCCCCACCAGGGGAGATCGATTAAACCGGAGAACATCAGGCCGTAAGTCCTTGAGGAATGGGTGAGCGGATTCTAGTCGAGGCCTTGACCCAAACCAAGGAAAGCCGGACGAAAGCGCCGCTCCTGCGACTTTCCTCCGGTTTACTGTTGCGACAGGGCGACAGCGCCCGCCCCTCCTTCTAACGGCAGCGCCGGGGCGGGGTTGAGGATGCGCACTTCGCGCTGGGGAAAGGGGATCTCGATCCCCTCCTCCTTGAAGCGCCGCCAGATGTCCAGGTTGATCGCCGAACGGATGCCGAGGGTGCCCTCGGTCGGGTCGCGGATCCAGAAGCCGAGCTGCAGGTTGATGCCGCTGTCGGCAAAGGCCTCGACGAAGGCGCCGGGGCCCGGGTCCTCCATCACGCGGGGCTGCTTGCGGGCGGCCTCCACGAGGATGGCCATGGCCTTGTCGAGATCGGTGGCGTAGCTCACCTGGATCGGCAGGGCGATGCGTACCTTGGGGTCGGTGAAGGTCTCGTTCTGCACTACGGCCCCCACCAGGGTTTCGTTGGGGACGATGGATTCGATCCCGCTCATGCCCTTCAGCACCGTGTAGCGCGTGGTGATCTGGCTGACGATGCCGCGCTCGTTGCCCACCGAGATCAGGTTGCCCATGCGGATCGAGCGGTCGAGCAGCAGGATGAAACCGGACACGTAGTTGGCAGCGATCTTCTGCATGCCGAGACCGAGGCCGACCCCCAGCGCCCCGCCGAACACCGACAGGGCGGTCAGGTCGATGCCCACCAGGGGCAGGCCGATGGACACCGCCAGCACCAGCAGCAGCGCCTTGGAGAGGCGGGCGAAGACGAGCTTGAGGTTGGCATCCAGGCCCTCGGTGTTCATCAGGCGGGCTTCCAGCACACCGGAGATCCACAGCGCCACCAGCACGGTGAGCATCACGGTCATCACGCCCTGCAGCAGCATCCACAGGTTGAGGTTGGCCTTGCCCACCGAGAAGCTGATCTGCTCCAGCCCGTCGATCACGGCGGGGAGCACCCCGACGATGTGGAGGGCCACCACGGCCCACGCACCGAAGGCAAAGAAACGCTCGAACGAGGCCAGCCAGCCAGCCTTCGGGAAGGCCCGCTTGAGGGCATGCACGGTGAGGCGGATGGCCGCCATGGCCATCAACAGCGGCACCGCCAGCTTGAGCAGATTGACGTGGTGCCACTGGTTCAGCGCCGCACGGGCCACCACCACCAGGGCGAGCGCCGACAGCGGGAAGATGACCCGGCGCAGGCCCTCCTCGCCGGCGCCGCGCAGCAGCTCCGGGTTGGCCTCCCGGCGGCGGCGCAGGATCGTCCGGACCTGCCGCGCGATGAGCCCGGCGAGCAGCAGGCACAAGGCCAGCACCCCGACCTGCCACAGGATGTCGGGCTTCTGCATGTCGTCCCACAAGTCAATCAGCAGGTGTGCGATCTGGTTCTCTTCCATCCTCTTTCCTCTTCCGTCCGGGGAGATCCGCAAGGCTGGCGATGCGCCGGGCGTCTGCCCGATGGCGCAGCCAGTTGTCCTGGTAGGCCCGTGCCAGTGGCAGGTTGCCGCGCAGGATCAGCAGGTTCTCGGCGTTGCGTACCCGCGCCGAGCGGGTGAAGTTGTAGGACCCGGTGGCCACCGCAGCGCGGGACGAGGCCGGGTCGAAGATCATGACCTTGTTGTGGGCGATGTTGTGGCGGTCATCGGCGTACACCGGGATGCCGGCCGCCAGCAGTTCGGGCACGACGCCCGGCGCTGCCTGCCGGTTGCTGTCCGCATCGACCATCACCTCCACCCGGACACCGCGGCGATGGGCCGCCGCGAGCCCGCGGGCCAGGGGCTTGCTGGTGAACAGATAGGCTTGCACGAGGATGAGTTCCCGCGCGTCGTCGACAGCCTTCAGCAAGGCGGCCTCGCCATCGGCCCAGGGCGAGAAGACCACCTCGATGGTGCCGCGGGCCGCCACCTGGAGCGACGGCTCCGGCGCCAGCGCCGCGGCCGGTACGGCAAGCCCCAGCGCCAGGCCGGCCAGCAGCCCGCGCCAGCCGGTCATCAGGCCTTGCGCTCGAGGACTGCGGCGAAGAAGCCGTCGGTGTCGTGGCTGCGGGGGGTCAGGTGGAGCTGCTCACCACATTCGATGGTGATGCCCTGCTTGGCCAGCACCTCCTGGGCATTGAGCGGGGCAAAGCTGTCGTTGGCGGCCAGGAAGGCGGCGACGATGGCTTCATTCTCTTCCGGCAGCAGGCTGCAGGTGGCATAGACCAGGCGGCCGCCCGGCTTCACCAGGCGTGCCGCGCTGGCCAGGATGGCGGTCTGCTTGACCGTGAGTTCGGCCAGGGCCTCGGGGCTCTGGCGCCATTTCAGGTCGGGGTTGCGGCGCAGGGTGCCGAGGCCGCTGCAGGGCGCATCCACCAGCACCCGGTCGAGCTTGCCGGCGAGGCGCTTGACGCGCGGGTCGTTCTCGCTGGCGATCACCACCGGATGGACGTTGGACAGGCCGGAGCGGGCCATCCGCGGTTTGAGCTTGGACAGGCGCTTGTCCGACACGTCGAAGGCGTACAGGCGGCCGGTGTTGCGCATCAGCGCGCCCAGCAGCAGGGTCTTGCCGCCGGCGCCGGCGCAGAAGTCGGCCACCATCTCGCCGCGCTTGGGCTGCAGCAGGTAGCCGAGGAGCTGGCTGCCTTCATCCTGCACTTCGAAGCTGCCGTCCAGGAAGAGCGGGTGCTTCTGCAATGCCGGCTTGCCTTCGAGGCGCACCGCGGCGGGCGAGAAGCGCCCCGGGGCACAGGCGATGCCGTCGGCCTGCAGGCGCGCCACCAGGGCATCGCGCTCGAGCTTGAGGGTGTTCACGCGCAGGTCCAGCGGCGCCGGCCGGTTGAGGCTCTGGGCCAGGGCGACGACCTCCTCGGGCGTCATCGTGGCGAGCAGGCGCTCGGCCAGCCAGTCGGGCAGGTCGGCGGACTCGGCGAGGCTCATCTCGCCGGCTTCGCGCCCCTTGATCTCGGTGAAGTAGTCGGTGTCACGGCCGTGCAGCCCTTCGCCGAGCTGGCGCAGGGTGGTGCCTTCGATGCGCGCCAGCCAGGCCAGGATCAGCTGGCGGGTGGACGCCTCGGGCCCGCACAGGCGCTCGAGGGTGCGCTTGCGGCGCAGCACGCCGTACACGGCTTCGGCAACAAAGGCCCGATCCCGCGCGCCGATCTCGCGCATGTCCCGGAAGTAGCGGGACAGCACCGAGTCGGCGGGGTAATCGAAACGCAGCACGGAGCGGAGGGCCTGGCTGGCGGACTGGATCTGGGCGGGTGTGATGGTCATGGAATTCCGATACTGAAAAAACCGCCGGCTGCCGTGGCAGCCTGGCATGAAGCGATGAAAACTACTTGGACGCGGCCCGTTTGCCGAGGTCCACGCCGGTGGCGACCTGGTCGAGCACGTCGCCGTTCTTGTCGGTGATCTTGAGGCGGACCGGCAGGTTGGCGTAATCCCGGGCGAGCCAGATATCGATCTTGAGCTCGCCCCGATGTCCCGAACTGCCGAGATGGTAGGCGGAAACGCGGCCGGCGGGCACCTCGATCTCCTCGATGCCGAGGTTTTCGATGACCGAGCGCACCGCGCTCTTGCCGGTCACCACCAGCAGTTCGGCGCGCAGCGGCCCCTCCGGCTGCAGGGACAGGTGGTGCATCAACGACAGCACGTCCTGGTCGCCCTCGGCCAGCGAGAACTCCCGGCGGCGGTCGCCGGCCACCAGCACGACCTGCGCGGTGGACCAGTCGAAGTCGGCGCGCTCCTTGAGCTTGCCGTCCCGCTCGACGGTGAACTTCTCGGGCTGCAGGCCATGCGGGCCGATCCGCCCCTCGCTGCGCTGGACCATGCGGAAGGGCTTGATCAGGCCGACCAGGCCGGAGGTCTCGATGACGGTCTCCATCGAGTAGTGCTCCTGGTCGTGGGTCCACGCGTGGGTGGTGCGGCCGATCACGAAGTTCTGCTCGCCACGGATCACGTTGTACTGGACTTTGCCTGAGGCTGCCCACAGGTCGGCGGGGCCGGGGCCGGACGGCTTACTGTCCGGCGCCCCATCGCGCCCGGCCTGCCCTTCGCCGCCAGCCGCATCGGCGGAGGCTTGCGGATCGGTGGTGGCGCGGGCCGCGCCGGCCTCCTGGGGC
>WBTZ01000054.1 GCA_009026175.1 Zoogloea sp.
GTTGGGAGGGGCTGTGGGAATGACCAGTCTTCAGCGGCTGCGGTTCCGGTAAGCGCCGGGGCTCAGCTGCATCCACAGCCGGAAGGCCCTGCAGAATGCCGCCGTATTGTCGAAGCCGACAAGGGTGGCGATGCTGTCCACCGAGGCCCGGGACTGGGTCAGCAGCTGGACGGCCATATCCCGCCGGAGGTCGTCCCTGATGCTGCGGAAGCTGCGTCCTTCACGCTCCAGGCGGCGGGTGAGGGTGCGCTTGGCGAGTCCCAGTCTGGCCGCCACCGCATCCGCATCGGCAGACGGGATCCCGTCGGCCGCCAGGGTCTGGCGGACCCGGGTGCTCAGCAGGCCCGCATGGACGGTAGTGAAGGCCCAGTCCTCGGGCGCCCGGCGCAGAAAAGGCCACAGCTCCACCCGGGTCCTGCGGAAGCCCGCGCTGCCGTGGCTTGCATCGAGCCAGATGGCGCTGCAGGGGGCGTCGAAGCCCACCGTCCCCGGGTACAGGAAGGCATAGTCCTCCCAGTGCGCGGGCCGGGCAAAGGCGAACTCCACGCCGAGCAGGTCCACCTCGCTGTCGAGCAGCCAGCTGACGATGCCGTGCACCAGCTTGAGCATGAGCTCATGACCGAGGGGGCGGATCTCCAGCCCGGGCTGGCGGGGTGTCAGCACGATGCCGATGCGCGTCGGTTCGCGGGTGAGGACCAGCCGGTAATCATCCAGCAACAGGTTCCAGAACTGCACGAAGCGGTTCAGGGCAATGGCCAGATTGGCCGCGTCCAGCAGGCTCAGCATCATGAACTTGAGGGTCCCGCCCCGGATCGGGCGGGACCACAGACCATGCATCTCGTCGTCCAGGTACGCGGCCACCGCCTTGTAGGCGCCCACGAACTGGCGGCGGGTGATGCGGGAGTCCGGCTCCTGCAGAAAGGCGCCGGGTATCCCGGCCTGCTGCAGCACCTGCCTGGCGGCGGCCTCACCGCCCTGACGCATCACCGGCCCCAGCATGCCCGTCACGAAGTGCCCCGAGATGGTCAGGGCCAGCGGTGGCGGCGAGGGGGGGCGCGAAGGAGGCATGGCGGTGTCCGGCTGAATGCCCCGATTCTTCCATATCTCCGGCTTGCCCGGTGGCGTGTTGCGCATATCCGGTGGCCGTGCCGGCAAAGTGGCCGATGGCGGCTCCGCTACAGTGGGCGCCGTCCGCCGCCACCCTCCCGAGCCCGCCCGGCGGCTTCACTGGAGACCCTTCATCATGACCGCGCCCTTTCCGCCCAGGGAGTACGAAGCCGTCGGCGTCGACGGTCTCAGCAGGACTTCGGCCAACTGGATGCCCCTGGATCCGGTGCATTTCCTCGAGCACGCGGTGCGTTGCCATCCGGACAAGACGGCGGTCATCCACGGCTACCGGCGGCTGAGCTACCGGCAGTTCCACGAGCGGGTCCGCCGCCTCGCCGCCGCCTTGCAGCAGCATGGCATCTGCCCCGGGGAGACGGTGGCCATCCTGGCACCGAATGTGCCCGCCATGCTCGAAGCGCACTTTGCCGTTCCCATGCTCGGGGCCATCCTCAATCCCATCAACACCCGGCTGGATGCGGAGACCATCGCCTTCCACCTGCAGCATGGCGGTGCCCGCCTGCTCCTGGCGGATACGGAGTACGGGGAGACGGTCGCCGCGGCACGGGCGCGCCTGGGCCGGGTCCTGCCGGTGGTGGATATCGCCGATCTGCCCACCTGTCCGCAGGTCGGCGAGTGGGAGTACGAGGCCATGCTGGCGGCCGCTGACCTGGCGCAATTTGTGCCCCCGGAGCGGGACGAGTGGCAGGCCGTCAGCCTGCAATACACGTCCGGCACCACGGGTGACCCCAAGGGGGTGGTCTACCATGCCCGGGGCGCCTACCTCAACGCCCTGTCTAACCTCATCGCCTCGCGGCTGGATGCGGACAGCGTCTACCTGTGGACCCTGCCGATGTTCCACTGCAATGGGTGGACCTACCCCTGGGCGGTGACGGCCGCCTGCGGCACCCATGTCTGCCTGCGCCAGCTGGACACCGCGGCGGTCTTCCGCCTGATCGCCGAGGAGCAGGTCACCCACATGCATGGGGCGCCGGTGGTCTTGAACATGCTGATCCACGCCCCGGAGCACCACAAGCGGCGCTTTCAGCACAGCGTGCAGATCGGGGTCGGCGGCGCCGCGCCTCCGTCCACGGTCATTGCGGGCATGGCAGCGATGGGTTTCCAGGTGGTGCATCTGTACGGCACCACCGAGTCCTACGGGCCGGCCACGGTCTGTGCCTGGCAGCCGGCCTGGTCGCGCCTGTCCGGTGAGGCGCAAGCCCGCATGATGGCTCGCCAGGGGGTGCCCATGCTGGCCCAGGGGGCCCTGATGGTGGCGGACCCGGCCACCCTGGAAGCGGTGCCGCGGGACGGCGAGACCATGGGGGAGGTCATGCTCCGGGGGCACGCCATCATGAAAGGCTATCTCGACAACCCGGGGGCGACCACCAAGGCCCTGGCGGGGGGCTATTACCACACCGGGGATCTGGCGGTCTGGCATCCCGATGGCTACATCGAGATCCGTGACCGGGCCAAGGACATCATCATCTCGGGTGGGGAGAACATCTCCTCCCTGGAGGTCGAGGAGGTGCTCTACCGTCATCCGGACGTTCTCGAGGCGGCCGTGGTGGCCGTGACGGATGCGCGCTGGGGGGAAGTGCCCTGCGCCTTCATCAGCCTGAAGGAGGGGGCCGGCAGGCTGGTGGCCGACGACATCGTGGCCTTCTGCCGGGCCCGCATGGCGCATTTCAAGGCGCCCCGCCACGTGATCTTCGGCCCCCTCAGCAAGACCGCCACCGGCAAGGTGCAGAAGTACCTGCTGCGCCAGCAGGCCCAGGCCGCGCTGCAAGCCGGAGCCCGGACATGATGCCGGGGACGACCAGCCCCCAGCCGGGCAAGGCCCCCGCCAGGATCGGCTTCTGGCGCAGGTTGGTGGGCCTGGCCGCTCCACCCGCCGGCTCCCGGCGGGCTGTGGGCCGGCGGGCCTGGAGCGGGCTGCGGACTCTGTTGGTGGAGCTGGCGGAGGGCAAGGGCGGCGAGTCCCTGGCCCGGGAGCGGGTCGCCCGCCTGATCGGCCACTACGCGGCGCTGGACGTGCCCGAGCGGCGGCGCTTCTTCACCCTGCTGGAGGCGGAGTTCGAGGTGGAGGAGGCGCGGGTCATGGCCTCCATCGAGGCCTACCGGGGGGCGGACGCCCCGGCCCGGGTGCGCAGCCGGGCCCAGCTCCTGCAGAGCCTGGAGAGTCCCCGCCTGCGGATCCTGCGCCAGTTCAACCTGGTGCCGGAGGGTGTCCATGCCCTGGTCCGCATGCGCGCCGACCTGCTCCAGCTAGCGCCGGAGGGGGGCTTCGCCGGGCTCGACCAGGACTTCCTGCGGGTCTTCTCCGCCTGGTTCGACATCGGCTTCCTGGAGCTCAAGCGGATCGGCTGGGGATCCCCCGCCGCCCTGCTGGAAAAGCTGATCCGCTACGAGGCCGTGCACGAGATCAAGTCCTGGAGCGACCTGCGCAACCGGCTGGATTCGGACCGGCGTTGCTATGCCTTCTTCCATCCCCGCATGCCCGACGAGCCCCTCATCTTCGTGGAGGTGGCCCTGGTGCGGAGCCTGGCGGACAACGTCCAGGCCCTGCTGGACGAGCAGGCGCCCACCCTGGACCCGGCCACGGCGACCACCGCCATCTTCTACTCCATCTCCAATGCCCAAGGGGGCTTGCGCGGAGTGAGCATGGGAGAGTGTCTGATCAAGCGGGTGGTGCAGTTGCTGCTGCAGGAGTTTCCGCGCCTGCGCCAGTTTGCGACCTTGTCGCCCCTGCCGGGCTTCGGTGCCTGGCTCGACGCCCGCCTGGCCGGTGGTGCGGGGCCGCGCAAGTGGCCTGCCGCCCTGGCCGCGCAACTGGCCGGGGACGCGCGATCCCCGGCGGACGGCCTGCGCCACCTCCTGCACCGGAGCATCGATGGCGATGGCCCGGAGGACCCGGCCCTGAAGGCCTGGCTGACCCGGGAGTGCGCGGTCTACCTGCTCCGCGAGAAGAAGCGGGGAGAGCCGCTGGACCCGGTCGCCCGCTTCCACTTTTCCAATGGAGCCAGCCTGGGGCGCATCAACTGGCTGGCGGATCCATCCCGGCACGGCCTGCAGCAGTCCTGCGGGCTGATGGTGAACTATCTCTACACCCTGCGCGAGATCGACGCCAATCACCGGGCCTTCGCCGAGACAGGGCAGCTGGCGGCGGCCCCGGAGATCCGCAAGCTCATCGACGGGGCGGCACGGCCGGCCCGTCCGGCATGAATCACCCATAAAGGAGACACCGTGAAGATCGACAAGAACAAGGCCGCCCTGCTGGTGGTGGACATGCAACCCAAGGTGCTGGCGCTCATCCCCGGGCATCAGGAGACCCTCGAGCAGTGCCTGCGCCTGATCGGCATGTGCCGCGACCTGGAGGTGCCGGTGCAGTTCTCTTCCCATTATCCGAAGGGCATCGGCCCGGTCAGCCCGGTGCTGCTGGATGCGGTGGCCGCACCGGACGTCGCGGAGAAGTCCTGCTTCTCCTGTGTGGAGGAGGGCGTCCTGGAGGGCCGCCCGGGCATGGCCCGGGAGCAGTGGATCGTGTGCGGCATCGAGGCCCATGCCTGCGTGATGCTCACGGCCCTCGACGGCGTGGCAGCCGGCAAGCAGGTCTTCGTGGTGGCAGACGCGATTGCCGCCCGGGGAGAGGCCGACAAGGCCCTGGCCCTGGAGCGGATGCGCGCAGCCGGCGTGGTGCCGGTGAGCCGCGAGATGGTGTTCTTCGAACTGTTGCGCCGCGCCGGCACCCCCGACTTCAAGGCCTGCAGCCGCAAGTACCTGCAGTGATTTCCCCTTTCCACATGCGTGCGAGGGCCGCATGTGTTCAACCCAAGGAGCATTCCCTATGAACTACCAACGTATCGGCGTGCTGGGCGCCGGAACCATGGGCAATGGCATCAGCCAGACCTTTTCCCTGTGCGGGCATGACGTGGTGATGGTGGACCTGAATCCGGCCATTCTCGAGCGCGGCCTGCAGACCATCGGCACCAGCCTCGACCGCCTGCTCAAGAAGGAGAAGATCACCGCCGCGGACAAGGCCGCCGCCCTGGCCCGCATCGGCACAAGCTGTGATCTGCAGGCGCTGGCCGATTGCGACCTGATCATCGAGGCGGCCACCGAGTCCCTGGCCCTGAAGCTGGATCTCTTCGCCAGACTGGATGCCCTGGCCCGGCCGGAGACCATCCTGGCCACCAATACCTCCTCCATCTCCATCACCCGTCTCGCCGCGGCGACCCATCGCGCCGAGCGGGTGGTGGGCCTGCACTTCTTCAATCCCGTGCCGCTGATGGCCCTGGTCGAGATCATCCGCGGCCTGCAGACCAGTGATGAGACCTATGGCGCCATGGAGTCCCTCGCCAGGGCCATCGGCAAGACGCCGGTCCAGGTGCGCAACAGCCCGGGCTTCGTGGTCAACCGCATGCTGTGCCCGATGATGAACGAGGCCATCTTCGCCCTGGGCGAAGGCCTGGCCTCCGCCCAGGAGATCGACGAAGCGATGAAGCTGGGCGCCAACCACCCCATTGGCCCGCTGGCCCTGTGCGACATGATCGGCCTGGACGTGGAACTGGCGGTGATGCAGGTCCTGTTCGAATCCTTCAAGGATTCCAAGTACCGGCCGGCGCCCCTGCTTGTCGAAATGGTCGAGGCGGGCTATCTGGGCCGCAAGACCGGACGGGGCTTCTTCCAGTACTGACGCTGCAGATCGCGCCCTGAAACGCGCTGGGCCCCTTGCGGGGCCCAGGAGCATCACTGCGCGGCTGGCCTCAGCCCTGCAGCATCAGCGCGCCATGCTTGATGGTGTTGTCTTCCGGATCGTTGGTGAGCACGAAACCGAGGCTCTGCACGAACTTGAGCATGCGGTCATTGTTAGACAGGAAGATGCCGGTCATGGCGTGCAGGCCGCGGTTGCGGGCGGTCTCGATGAGCACGCCCATCAGGCGGCGGGCCAGGCCGCGGTGCTGCCAGTCCTCGGCCACCACGATGGCGAACTCACAGGTCTCGCCGTCCGGATTCACCGCGTAGCGGGCCACCCCGATCTCCACCTCGGCACCGTTCTCCTCGATGGTGGCCACGAAGGCCATCTCTCGGTCGTAGTCGATCTGGGTGAGGCGGGCGACCATCGCCGGCGGCAGCTCGCGCATGGTGTTCATGAAACGCAGGTACTTGGTCTCGGGCGACAGCTTGCGCACGAACTCCACCTCGAGCTCCGCATCTTCCGGCTTGATCGGCCGCACCGTGATCTCGCCCTCGGGCATGGAGATCCGGGTGATGAGGTGGGACGGGTAGGGGTGGATCGCCATGTGGTCATAGCGGTCCGCCGTGGGGGCGATGTTGTCCACCACGATGCGGGCATCCACCGCCACCGCGCCGTTCTCGTCCACGATCAGGGGGTTGATGTCCATTTCGCGGATCCACGGCAGCTCGCAGACCATTTCGGAGATGCGCAGCAGCACGAACTCCAGCGACTCCATGTTGATCGGCGGCATGTTGCGGTACTCGCCGAGCAGGGTCGAGATGCGGGTGGACTTGATGAGGTCCTGCACCAGGTAGTTGTTGAGCGGCGGCAGGGCCACCGCGCGGTCTTTCTGGATCTCCACGTGGGCGCCACCCTCACCGAAGGTGATCACCGGGCCGAACACCGGGTCGCGGAAGGCGCCGACCATCAGCTCGCGGCCGTAGGGCTTGATCACCATCGGCTCGATGGCCACGCCGTTGATGATGGCGTCCGGGCGCTTCTTCTTCACCTCTTCCAGGATCTCCTGGTAGGCCGAGCGCACCGCGGCCAGCCCACGCAGGTTGAGGCGCACGCCACCCAGTTCGGCCTTGTGGGTGATGGAGGGCGAGTCGATCTTCATCGCCACCGGCAGGCCGAGCTCTTCGGCCAGCACCATGGCCTCGGTGGCGGAGCGGGCCACCACGGTCTGGGCGATGGGGATGCGGAAGGCCGCCAGCAGGGCCTTGGACTCCATCTCGTTGAGGTTCTTGCGGCGCTCGGAGAGGGCGGTCTCGATGACCAGCCGGGCGCTTTCGACGGATGGCGGGTTGAGGTCGGAGGAGAGGGAGCTGGGGGTCTGCACCAGCAGCTTCTGGTTGCGGTAGTAGGCCGAGATGTGGCCGAACAGCTCCACCGCCGGCTCCGGCGTGCGGAAGGTGGGGATGCCGGCGGCCTCGAAGCGCTTGCGGCCCTCGCGCACCTGTTGCTCGCCCATCCAGCAGGTGAACACCGGCTTGTCGGCGGAGCGCTCGATCTCGACGATGCGCTCGGCCACCTCGGTGGGGCGGGCCATGGCCTGGGGCGTGAGGATGGTCAGCACGCCTTCCACGTTCTCGTCGGACAGCACGATGTCGAGGGTCTTGGCGTAACGGTCGGGGTCGGCGTCGCCGATGATGTCGATCGGATTGCAGTGGGACCAATTGGCCGGCAGCACTTCGTTGAGCTTGGCCACCGTGGCGTCGGTCAGCTTGGCCATCGGGATGCGCAGGTCGGCGGCCCGGTCGGCAGCCATCACGCCCGGCCCGCCGCCGTTGGTGATGACGGCCAGGCGGTTGCCGCGGGGGCGGAAGTGCGAGAAGAGGGCGTTCGCCGCGGCGAACAGCTGACCCATGTTGTAGAGACGGATCACCCCGGCGCGGCGCAGGGCGGCGTCGAACACCGCATCCTCGCCGACCATCGCGCCCGAGTGCAGCAGGGCCGCCTGGGAGCCGGCCGGATGGCGGCCCACCTTGATCAGCAGCACCGGCTTGACCCGGGCCGCGGCGCGCAGCGCGCTGACGAAGCGGCGGGCGTCCTTGATGCCCTCCACGTACAGGAAGATGCTCTCGGTGCGGGAGTCCGACACCATGTATTCGAGGACCTCGCCGAAGTCGATGTCCACCGAGGTGCCCAGCGACACCACCGACGAGAAGCCCACGTTGTTGGGGCGGGCCCAGTCGAGGATGGCCGAACAGAGCGCGCCGGACTGCGAGATCAGGCCGATGGAGCCCTTGATCGCGCCGCCGTCGGCGAAGCTGGCGTTGAGGCCCAGCTCCGGGCGCAGCACGCCCAGGCAGTTGGGGCCGAGCAGGCGGATGCGGTGGCGGCGGGCGTTCTCGAAGGTGTTCTTCTCGAGCATGCGGCCGCGCGGGCCCGAATCCGAGAAGCCCGAGGGCAGCACGATGACCGACTTGGTGCCGGCCCGGCCACAGGCGTCGACGATCGCCGGCACCCGGTCGGCCTTGGTGGTGATCACGGCCAGGTCGAGGCGCTGGGGGATGTCCTCGACGCTCTTGTAACAGGGCACCCCGAGCACGCTTTCGTACTTGGGATTGACGGCGAACAGCTTGCCCTTGAACCCGGCCTCCAGCATGTTGCGGACCAGGATGTTGCCGAGGGCCAACTCCCGTTCGCTGGCGCCGACGATGGCAACCGAGCGGGGCTCGAAGAGGGGGGTGAGGTAATGCTGTTCGTTCATGATGGTTGCTCGCGGTCGCGCTGGTGTGCGGCTATTGTGCTGCCGTTTTCACAGGGTCGGGTTTCCTTTTGGGGTCGCCCGGATTCTACTCCCCGATGCCGTTCCCTGTATTAGGGAAAGCCGCCGTCTATTGCGTCGCACAATGCGCCTTGTGACATATATCAAGGCTTCCGATTCAATGTGTTGCGCGGCAGCAACGGAGCGGGGCGGAATGGCTCAGTGGCTGAGGGTGAAGTAGAAGTGGGCGCCCTCGTCGGGGGTCGATTCGGCCCAGACGCGCCCTTCGTGGCGCTGGATGACCCGCAGCACGGTGGCCAGGCCGATGCCGGTGCCGGCAAATTCGCTGATGCCGTGCAGGCGGTGGAAGGGCAGGAAGAGCTTGGTGGCGAAGTTCATGTCGAAGCCGGCCCCGTTGTCCGACACGCAGTACACCACCTGGCGGTCGCGCAGCTCGGCGTGGAAGCGGATCGAGGCCACCTCCCGGCGGCTGGTGAACTTCCAGGCGTTGCGCAGCAGGTTGTCCAGCGCCACCCGCATCAGCGCCCGGTCGGCGGCGGCGATCAGGTTGGGTTCTATATGGATGTCCACCTTGCGCTCGGGATTCTCGAGCTGGAGCTCGCCCAGGATCTGCTCGACCAGCAGGCTGAGGTTGACCTGCTCCCGCTTCATGGCCTGGCGGGTCAGCCGGGCGAGGTCGATCAGGTCATCGATCAGGCGCGCCATGCGCTGGGTGGCCACCCGGATGCGCTGCAGGTATTCCTTGCCGATCTCGTCCAGGCGGGGGGCGTAGTCCTCGGCGACGATCTGGGCGAAGCCGTCGATCGCCCGCAGGGGCGCCCGCAGGTCGTGGGACACGGAATAGGAGAAGGCCTCCAGCTCCCGGTTTGACGCTTCCAGCTCGGCGGTCCGTACCCGAACCCGGGCTTCCAGTTCCTTGTTGAGGTTGCGCTGGGTCTGCTCGGCTTCCTTGCGGGCGGTGATGTCGGTCAACGTGCCCGAGCAGCCGACCGTCCGGTCGTGGGTGTCGCGCAGGGGCCGCAGGGTCGCCTCGGTCCAGCGCGGCCCGCCCGTCCGGGTACGCAGGCGGAACTCGATCTCGGCGATCTCCTCGTAGCCCTCCCGGACCGCACGCAGATGGGGCGCCACCCGTCCCCGGTCTTCCTCCTCGACGAAATCGAGGAGGTTCTGCCCGGTGCTCAGGCGGCTGTCGAAGCCCGTGGTCTGATGCCAGGCCCGGTTGAGGAAGGTGATCCTGCCCTCGGCATCGGTCTGGAAGAGGATCTCCTTGACCGATTCCACCACGTCCCGGTACATCGCCTGGCTTTCCCGCAGGACCTGCTCGGCATGCAGCCAGCGGGCCACGTCGCGCAGCATGTAGATCAGCGCCGGGCCGCCGTCCAGCGTGGTCTTCACCGCGGTGGCCTCGGCCTGGAGCGGCTTGCCGTCGGCGCCCCGGAAACGCAGGGGCAGCGGAGGCAGGAGCTTCTGCTGGCCGTCCGCGGTGAAGCCGGCCAGCCGGGCCTGCTCGAGGGCGCGATCGTCCGGGTTCAGCAGCTCGAGCAGCTCGAGCCCGCTCAATCCATCGGGGCCGCCCGCGGCAAACAGGCGACGGGCTGCTGCGTTGGCCAGGCGCACGCGCCCGTTCACGCATACCAGGGTGGCTTCCGGCGCGTTCTCGAAGAGCCCCTGGTAGCCGTTCAGGCCGACCTCCTGGCGGCTCAGCGCCTCCTGCAAGGCCGAGCGGTCCTCCAGTGCAAGCACCAGGCTGGCGGGCTGGTCGTCCTGGAGGTTGATCCGGCGCAGGCTCTCGCGGACCTGCAGACGCCGGCCGTCTCCCGCGAGGTAGACCGCATCCCGCCGAAGGGCGTCCTCTTCCCCCTGCAGGCAGCGCTGGCGCAGCGCATGCCAGGCGCTGGCCTGCGAAGGTTCCATGAAGGCTTCAAGGGGCTGGTTGTGGAGGGCGGCGGCGGGCCGCCCCAGCAGATCCGCCGCGGCCTGGTTGAACTGCTGCAGTTGCCCCTCGGCATTGACCAGCACGATGGCGGCGGGCGCATGCTCGAAGAGGCGGCGGAACAGTGCGGCTTCGCGCATCAGGCGGCGCCGCATCTCCATGTCGCTCGTCACATTGCGGGTGGTGCCGCAGTAGCCGGCGAAGGCTCCCCGCCGGTCGAACACCGGAATCCCGGATTCGCGCAGCCAGACCAGCCGGCCGTGGGCATCACGGCGGCAGAACTGGAAGTCCGAAAAGGGCTCGGCCTGGTGGAGGCGTGCAATGTGGGAGGCCCAGGGTTCGGCGCTGGGGGCCACGCCCGGCAGATCCCAGCGGTGCCGCCCGATGGTGTCTTCTGCGGCCAGATCGCCCACCTGGCCTGAGCGTGCGGTCAGGGTGGTGTAACACAGGTCCGCGTCCTGTTCCCAGTAGCCATCCTCGCTGCAGTCCAGCAGGGCGTGGATGCGCTCCTCGTTGTCCAGCAGTTCGGCTGCAAGGCGGGCACGCTCGGTCACATCCCGGCCGACACCCCGGTAGCCCAGGAAGGCGCCCGATGCGTCGAAGCGGGGGGCACCGTGCAATTCCAGGTGGCGCACTTCGCCGTCCGGGCCGCGGCGGGTCAGGGTGGCGCTGACGGGCGCCCGACGCGCCAGGGTGTCGAGGAGGGCGGAGGCGAAATCCTCCCGCACATCAGGCATCACGGTCACGGCCCAGCTCTGGCCTGCGGCGCACGCCAGCCCCAGGTCGGCGGGCGGCGGGCGGGGCGTGTCCACAAAATGCAGGTCGGCGTCCGTCTCCCACCACCAGTCGCCCGACAGCTCCGCAAATTCCTGCCAGGCCACCGCGGCCTCGGCAGGCGGCGCCTCCTGGGGCGGCGGGAGGGCTGCCTCGGGTTGCCGGCGGAGCAGCCGCTGCAACAGCGCACCGGCAAGCAGGCCGCCGACGCCCCAGGCCAGGTAAGGCAGCTGATCCATGGGCGACCCGCCGGTCCCGGCCGCGCGGGCGGTGGACGCAAGCGCACAGCCCGTCAGGAGCAGGCAGGAAGCGGCAGGCCTTGCAGCCCGGGAGAAAAGGAGTCGGACAGGCATCGGGGCCCTATTATCCTTGGAGAGCCCGGCCTTGGTGCGCTGCCATATAGGGGAAATCATGCGGCTTGCCACGAACCGTGCAAAAAAGTGTCCCGCCTGCATCAACGGCCTACCCAAGAAAAAATTTATCGAAGACGTTTGACGAGACCCGGTCGTATAGGTATTATTCGCGCCTCTCGGGGTGTAGCGCAGTCCGGTAGCGCGCTTGCTTTGGGAGCAAGATGTCGGGGGTTCGAATCCCTCCACCCCGACCAAAGCTTTACCCCGGTGCCCGCGGCAATCTGCCCGTAGCTCAACTGGATAGAGCACCGGCCTTCTAAGCCGGGGGTTACAGGTTCGATTCCTGTCGGGCAGGCTCTAAAATTTGGTATAATTCGGTTTATGGGTTGGCGACGCAAGTCGATGACCTTCAGTGGCGGCATTAGCTCAGTTGGTAGAGCACTGGATTGTGATTCCAGTGGTCACCGGTTCGAACCCGGTATGTCGCCCCAAGATCTGGAAAGCCCCGAGAAATCGGGGCTTTCTGCTTTTCAGCCCCCCGGTACTGGCATGTACCGGGGGGCTGTGTGCTTTCCGGGGCTGCCCCGGCCCGGTTTCAGTGGCCGTGCAGTTCGTCGCCCGCCTCGAGCTGCAGGTCCGGAGCCGGTGTCTGCAGGCGGGCGATGGCGAAGCGGGGATACACGGTGGTGATCACCACCTCGCCGAGCGGACGTTTCTCGAGGCCGAGGATCTCGCCGCCCGGGGTGACCACCGGCTGGCGGTCGGGGCGGAAGGCGGACAGCAGGTCGCCTGGGGCCAGGCCCTGCTCGGCGCCGGCATCGAGGTGGACGGCGTCCTTCCCGCTGCGGATCACCCGGGCCGAGAACGGCAGGCAGCTGGTGGTGGCCTCGGCCCAGCGGGCCATGTCGTCGAGTACGGCAGCGTAGGCCTTGCCGAAGTCGGTGGCGTAATGGTCCGCGCTGCCGAAAACCACCGTACCGGGGATCTTCACCTTGCCCTGCGCGACGCGGCGGAAGCGTTGGCGGGCCACGCAGACCCCGCTGGAGGCATCCAGGATCAGGGCCTCCAGATCCACCTCACGGGACTTTTCGTCCGCGGCCAGGGCCAGCGAGCGGAAACGTCCCGCCAGTACGTACTGGGCCCGGTGACGCCGGGCCGCATCACGGATCACGCTCCAGCCCTGGAGATCTGCGGCCACGCCATCGACGACGCGCTCGGGGACGCCCGGCAGCACCATCAGGTCGCCCTGATGGTCCACCAGAATGGCGGCGTCCTCCGGGAAGCGGCGGGCCGCCTCGGTGGCCGTGAGCTGGGCGTAGCCTGTCATCTCGCGCATGGCCAGTTGCTCCGGGCGCTGCACCGGAAAGCCGAGCAGCAGCAGGCGGCGGGTGTGCCCCTCCCGGCAGACCGGGCCGCGGTGTCCTCCGGCCGCCCCCAGCTCGGCGCTGAGACGAACCCGATAGACGCCATCCTGCTCCGTCTCGGCGAGGATGCGGTGACGCTCCACCCGCGTGCCCGACCTGATCACCACCTGGTCGAAGGCCGTCTGGTGACTGGCGGTGCCGCTGCGGGCATCCACCGTCAGGGATGCCTGCCGGGCGGCATCGGCCAGCGCACTGCGGATGGCATCCTCGCGGGCCGAGGCCCGCCCGCCCGGTTGTACGGCGGCGGCGCCCTAGGCAATCACGGTCTCTGCCTGTCCCGCAGGTGCGCCCAGGGTCAGGCAGGCGGCCATCAGGCCGTATCGCAGTCGCCGGCCCATGGCGTTCAATACGCGGAGTAGTAATAGGCGCCGGGCTGCACACAGCCCGATACCCCGCAAGGTGTTTCGACCGGCAGCGGGGGCGCGCAGGGCGTGGTGTGGCCCGACAGGCAGTTGAAGAACGCCGGGGTCAGGTCCAGTTCGACCGTGGCTTCAAAGTTGCCATCCGCCACCGGGGTCATGTTGACCAGGCGGGCGCCACGGATGAACGCGTCAACGTAGGTACGCACATTGTCGTTCTGAGTGGCAAAGGCCGACACCGAGGTGCTGCCCGAGACCCGGAAGCCGTACACCTGTTCGGCCAGGGTCCGGTAGGCGTCCACCCGGGCGGCGCGCATGGCGAGGAGCTTCTGCTGGCCCGAGGTGTATTGTGAATTGCTGCCGCCCACGGCACCGTAGCCGACCGCGCTGATCTTCTGCGACGAGAACACGGCGGGGCGCAGGTCGCGGACGGGGCTGCAGCAAGGGTTATAGACTGTGGTACAGCCGGCCAGCAGGAGGGGAAGGCCCAGTCCGAGCAGTGCAAATTTTGCCTTGGTCATTTTGTTGTTTGTGTTGTTTTTAGTGATTTTAATGATTTCGGCGAATTCTTGAGCTGCTTGAGTGTCCGGCAGTGATTTGATGGGGGGCTGGCGTGAAATCCGTCACGGACCTAATCTTCAGAGGCAAGCTGATCCCGTCGCGGACGGGATGGAGAAGGATGGTCGAGGCCATGAAACAGACACAAACACGGGCGCCGGTGCGCACCCTGCTGACCGGGCTGCTGCTGGCAGGCCTGGGGCTTGGCGGCAGCGGCCCGGCCCTGGCGGTCTACAAATGCGTGGGGGCGGACGGCAAGGTGACCTACACGGATTCGCCCTGCGTCGGGGCGAGCCAGGTCAGCCGGGTGGAGACCCCGCCGCCCCTGACCCCGCGGGAGCAGGCGGCGGCGGAGGACAGGTCCGAGCGGCTGATCAACCAGGCCCGGGTGCTGGAATATCGGCAGACCCTCGAGGCGGCGGACCGCCAGCGCCGGTACGAGGCGGAGCGCCAGGCCGAACGCCAGGCCGAGATCAATGCCCAGCGCCAGGCTGAACTTGAACTGGAGCGGGAACGGGACCGGCTGGTGGTCGTGCGACCCGTGCCCATCATCCCGCGACGGCCGCCGCCGCCGGTGGTGCCAAAGCCGCCGCGCCCGGAGGTGCCGGAGCGGCAGGTGCAGATGCGCGGCTACCCCTTCCGCTGAGGGGCTTTCCTGCCGCTGTCGCGGCCCAGCACCACCACCCGGATGGGCTGCTCCGTCAGGCTGGCGGCGTGCGTCAGGGCCTCCATCACCCGCGACACCTCGGCGGGCTGCAGTCGGTCCAGCACAATCAGGGTGGGGCGGCGGGGTTGCCAGCGGGCCAGCGCAATCAGCCGTGGCGCATCCACCGCGGTGAGCCAGCAGTCGTCCCAGGGCGTATCCGGCCGGCGCGGGACAAACCACAGCAGCGGGCGCAACTGCACCCCCAGTCGGTAGATCAGCCCGCCCAGGCGGCTGCGCTCATCCAGCTGATGGTAGCCCGCCAGGCGGTAGGCAAAATGCACCAGGGTGTTCTCATGGTGGCCCTCCACGCTGCGCAGGGTCAGCGGCAGGGGGACCCGCGGGCGCTGCCAGGGCAGCAGGGTGGCGCCGTGTCCGGCCCCCGTGCGGGCCCAGGCCGCCAGTTCCAGCTTGAGGCGTTCGTCGCCCGGATTCATGTCGGGGCGGCGTGACAGCGCCTGCAGGGCGGCGCTGTCATAGCGCCGGCGCAGGCGCGGCAGGCGAGGGGCGAACGCAATGCCGGCCACCACCGCCAGGGCCACCCCGGCCGCACTCAGCATGCGAAACGGCCTCGCAGTTCAGTCAGGTTCAGCTCGGCGAGGATCGCCTCGATGCGCTCCATGGCGTTCTTGCGTGGCTGGCCGGTGTAGCGGGCCACGATCAGTTCGTTCTTCATGGAGTGCTCCCAGCCCACCAGCTCCGTCACCGTCACCTGGTAGCCGTGGGCCTCCAGCTGCAGGCAGCGCAGGGCGTTGGTCAGCTGGCTGCCGAACTCGCGGGTGTGGATCGGGTGGCGCCAGATCTCCGACAAGGGCGTCATGCCGAAGCTGGCGTTCTTGTTGTGGCGCATCACCGACGCCACCTCCGCCTGGCAGCACGGCACCAGCACCACGAAGCGGGCCTGCTTGGCAAAGGCAAACTGGATCGCGTCGTCGGTGGCGGTGTTGCAGGCGTGCAGCGCCGTCACCACGTCGATGCGCTCGGGCAGGGCTTCGGAGCGGGTCGACGCCTCCACGCTCAGGTCGAGGAAGCGCATCCGCGGAAAGGCCAGGCGCTCGGCCAGCTCGCGGGAGCGCTGCACCAGCTCGGCGCGGGTCTCGATGCCGTAGATGGTGCCGGCCGGCTTGTCCTTCAGGAACAGGTCGTAAAGGATGAAACCCAGGTAGGACTTGCCCGCGCCGTGGTCGGCCAGGCTCAGGTCGCCGGTCCCGGCCAGCACCTCGGCGAGCAGCGGCTCGATGAACTGGTACAGGTGATAGACCTGCTTCAGCTTGCGCCGGCTGTCCTGGTTGAGCTGGCCGTCGCGGGTCAGGATGTGCAGCTCCTTGAGCAGCTCGATGGACTGCCCGGGGCGGATCTCCGGATGCACCACCGGCCTGGCCTCGCCGGCGGCCTGGGCCCTGGCGGCGGGCTTACTTCTCGCCATGTTCCGGGCCATCCTTCTGGCCGGTCGTGCCGGAGACCGACAGCCCCAGGGCCTTCCAGCCGGCAATGCCCAGCTTGCGCAGGGTCTCCATGTTCCGCTCGTAGATCGTCTCGGCCTCGGGGAAGGCCTCGACCGCCTTGTCGATGCTGGCCTCGCGGATCAGGTGCAGGGTGGGGAAGGGCGAGCGGTTGGTGAAGTTGGTGATGTCGTCCGGCTCGGTGCCCTCGAACTGGAAGTCCGGGTGGAAGCTGGCGATCTGGATCACCCCCTCCAGCTCATGCTCGGTGATCGCCTCGTCGGCAATCTCCAGCACGTCGTTGAACAGCAGGAAGTCGGGGAACAGGGTCGGATGCACCAGCAGCGTGGTGTCGGTCACTTCCGGATCGACCTCGGCCAGGTGGTCCAGCTCCCGGTCCAGGTCTTCCAGGAAACCGTCCAGGTGGCGGGCGTCGCTGACGACGATCCGGACCTGGTCCTTCACATACACCGCCTTCGCAAAAGGGCACAGGTTGAGGCCGATGACGGCCTTCTCGAGCCACTCACGGGTGGCGGCGATGACTTCTTCGTGGTTCATGGGGCGGAGTATCCGGCAGAGTTTCCTTCGAGGGGCGACATTTTGCCCTGATAATGGCAGGCTTTCATTGATTCAACGCACGCCATGTCAATCCAGTGGTTCCCCGGTCACATGACTTCCGCCCGCAAGAAGGCGTCGGAAAGCATGGAGCGCATCGACGTGGTCATCGAAGTGCTCGACGCCCGCCTGCCGGAAGCGAGCAGCAACCCCATGATCCGCGAGATCCGCCAGCACCGGCAGCGCCCCTGCCTCAAGGTGCTCAACAAGGCCGACCTCGCCGACCCCGACGTCACCGCCCAGTGGCTGGCGTACTTCAACGCCCAGAAGGGCGTCAAGGCCGTCGCCCTGTCCTGCAAGAAGCCGTCCGATGTGGCCAAGATCACCGGCTTCTGCAAGCCCCTGGCGCCCCACCGCAACGACCGCCTCAAGCCCCTGCGCATGATGATCATGGGCATCCCCAACGTGGGCAAATCCACGCTGATGAACGCCCTGCTCAAGAAGCGCGTGTGCAAGGTCGGCGACGAGCCGGCGGTCACCAAGAGCCAGCAGATCCTCGACCTGTCGCCCACCATGACCCTCACCGACACCCCGGGCATGATGTGGCCGAAGATCGAGCACGACTCCGACGGCTACATGCTGGCGGCCAGCCACGCCATCGGCCGCAACGCGGTGATCGACGAAGCCGTGGCCAACTTCCTCGGCGACGTGCTGCTGGCCCGCTACCCGGCGCTGGTGGCCAAACGCTACGGCATCCCGGTGGACGGTCTGGACGGCCCGGCCCTGGTCGAAGCCATCGCCCAGCGTCGCGGCTGCCGTCTCAAGGGCGGCGCCCTCGACCTCGAAAAGGCCTCGCTGATCCTGCTGCAGGACTACCGCGACGGCGCCCTCGGCCGGGTCAGCCTCGAATCCCCCGCCAGCCGCGCCGCCATGCTCGAAGCCCACGCCGCCGCCAAGGCAGCCAAAGCCGCCGAGGCCGCCGAGAAAGACGCCGACGAACCCGAGCTCTAAGGGCACCGATCCCGCCCCGCAGACATCCGATCTGGCCCCCACGGGCGATGTAGGGGCGGCTTCAGCCGCCCTCGGACTTCCGATCCGGCACCCACGGGCAGTGTAGGGGCGGCTTCAGCCGCCCATCAGGTGGTCGAGCACGCTCTGTGGGCGGCTGAAGCCGCCCCTACATCGCCCCTACATCGCCCCTACATCATCCCCGCATCATCCCCTTACACCCGCAGCAGCACCGTCTTCAGCGGTGGGTTGCCGTCGCTGCTGGGGAAGTCCTCTTCCGGGGTGATCCACTCCACCTCCCGCACCTCGCGCCCGATCTTGCGGGCGCTGCGCACCAGCTGGTCCACCCACGCCTCGCGGTCCACCTGGGCCACGTTGTTGCAGCACACCAGGGTGCCGCCGGGGGCGGTACACAGCAGCGCCGGCTTGAACAGGGCCGGGTAGTCGTTGATCAGGTCCACCACGCCGAAGGCGCTCTTGGCATAGCGCGGCGGATCCAGGAAGACCAGATCGAAGGCGTGCTTCTCCAGTTGCGGGAAGGGGGGCATGCGCTTGCCGCGCACCAGCTTGGGCTGGCCGATGCCGGAATACTGGCGCAGGGCGGCGAAGGCATCGCTCTTCACAAAGCGCACCCGGATGGGCAGCTCGTTGAGGCGGGCGTTGGCCTTGCCCACCGACAGGCTGGACTCCGCAAAATCCACATTCACCACATGCGCCGCGCCGGCCTTGGCCGCCGCCACGCCCACCCCGCAGGTGTAGGCAAACACGTTCAGCACCGACTTGCCCGGCGCCTCGGCCATCACCCGCCGGCGGGCGGCCCGCAGGTCCAGGAACAGCCACGGGTCCTGCCCCTGGTGGCGGGCCTGCACGTTGTACTTCACGCCCATCTCGGAAAACTCCCGCAGGGCCTCGGCCTTCGCCAGGCGCTCCGGCGGCAGCGGGTTGGCGATGCGCGAATTGGCATGGCTGCGGTTGTTGTAGATCACATCCACGCCGGGCAGCACGCCGGCGTAGTAGGCCTCGACCTCGCCCTCTTCCTCATCGGTCAGGGGGGAGTGGAAGCTCTGCACCAGCACAAGGCTGCCGTAGCGGTCCACGGTCAGGCCCGGCCGGCCTTCGACGGTACCGTGAAACAGCCGGTACGCATCGGTGCCCTCGGCGAGGAGGCGCGCCATCAGGGCCTGGCGGGTCTGGAAGGCGGCGCTCAGTGATGCGACCAGGGAGGTAGTCATGGGGCTCGGTGAGGCCATGGAGACTCGGCTTTCTGAATTGAAGTGCGGATGAAATGCGGGGATGCGGGGCCGGGCCTAAAGCCCGAAAAACTCGCGGATCTTGCGCCCGAGGGCGGCGACGTCGGAGGGCGGGCTGTTGCTGCCCGTGGCCTGGCCATCGGCGTGGCCCTGCTCCAGCGCCTGGAAGTGCGCCATGCGCTGCTGCAGGATACCGGTAACGCCCTCTGCAATCTCGGGGCGGGCGCGAATGATGTGTTCAAAGCCTGCCTTGTCGAGCCGGTAGGCCTCCACATCCGACACGGCGATCACCGTGGCGCGGCGGGGCGCGCCGGTCATCAGGCCCAGCTCGCCGAACACGCTGCCCGGGCCGCGCCGTTCCAGCAGGCGCTGCGGGCTGCCGTCGGGCGGTTGCCACCAGGCCTCGGCCTCGCCGCTGACGATGATGTACAGCCAGTGGGCGATGGCGCCCTGGCGGGTGATGACGTCGCCCTCCGCGAAGGGCGCGTTCACCAGCCGGCCGGCCAGCTCCAGCTGCTCCGCCTCGGACAGGCGGGAGAACAGGTCGATCCGCGAGATGGCCTGCAGGCGGCGGTTCAGTTCGCGGGCCCGCACCTCCTCCCGGTGGGCTTCGCCCTCCTGCACCAGGTGGATGGTCTGGTCGCTCACCGCCAGGCGGATCCCCTCCCGCTGCAGCGCGGCCAGCAGGTGGTGGCGCACAAAGGAGTCGGTCAGCTCGTCCGGGCCCGGGTCCATCAGCCAGTAGCGCAACTGGTAGCGCGCAAAGCCCGGCCCGAAATCCATCAGCAGGCACTGGGGCGGAGGGGCCAGGCTCAGGTTGGGGATGCGCGCCGTCTGCACATCCTGCAGCACCGCGGCGGTGACCCGCGAGGGCGGCACCGACAGATCCACGTTGAACCCGATCGCCCGCCGCTGCAGCGGCACCGACTGGCGCTTGTTGCAGATCACCGAATAGCGGTTCTTCATCAGGTGGCTGTTGGGAATCACCACCCGCTCGCCATTGCGGGTCACGATGGCGGTGTAGCGCCACTGGATGTCGCTCACCCGGCCCGCCACATCGCCCATCTGGATCCAGTCGCCGATCTCCAGCGAGTTGTCCATCTGCAGCGCCAGCCCGCCGAGCAGGTTGCCCAGGGTGTCCTGCATCGAGATCGCCACCACCGCGGTGAGCACGGCCGAGGTGGCAAACAGGTGGGAGAACTCCATCCCCGCCAGGTTGAGGCGCAGAAAGCCCCAGGCCACGTAGCCGACGATCACCAGGATGTCGGCGAGGATGCCCGAGATATGCACCCGCATCCGCGGCGTGACCACGTTGAAGAGGGCCAGGCCCAGGTAGCGGATCACCGCCAGGCCCTCGCCGAACACCGCCATCTCGCGCAGCCAGCGCAGCGCGGCGGGCTGCAGCTGGCCATGCAGCAGCCCGGCCAGCAGGTCGCCGGCCAGGCACACGATGAAGAACACCCCGGTGTTCACCAGCGACCGGCGCCAGGCGCGCAGGGGGCCGAAGATCAGCGCCGCACCCGCCAGCATCAGCAGGATGGCGAAGGGCGCTTCTTGACTCAGGTAGGGAATCTGCATGGCAGCGGGCCGCAGCGGCCCCGAAAGCGTCGTCAGGAAAGGCTTAACGGATTGCGCCCGCCCGAATGAAGGGGCGGGTGCTGCTTACCGTATTACGCGGAGGTTGGTGGGTCAGACTGCCGCGCGCAGGCGGGCGGCCATCTCGTCGAGGGCCTCGCGGGGCGGGGCGCTGGCCTGCCAGAAGGGCAGCAGCTTGTCGTCGGTGAAGCGCGGCAGCACATGCAGGTGGAAATGGAAGACCGTCTGCCCGCCGGCCACCTCGTTGGCCTGGAAGATCGTGGTGCCGTCGCAGCCGGTGACCTCCTTCACCGCCCGGGCCACCCGGGTGGTGGCCTGGAAGACCGCCGCCGCCAGGGTGTCGTCCAGGCCGTAGAGGTTCTCCACGTGGGGCTTGGCGATCACCAGCACATGGCCAGGGTGGGCCGCCACGATGTTCAGAAAGGCCAGCGTGTGCTCATCCTCGTAAACCTTCGAGGCGGGCAGCTCGCCGCGCACGATGCGGCAGAAAACGCAGTCATCCATGGGGTGTCTCCGGGTGGTGTGTCGTTATTCTTGCTGGCGGCTCGCCAGGGCGCGCGCCAGGTTGTAGTCATCCTGCCAGCGGCGGCGTTCCGGGTCCGACAGCGCGTAGCGCCGGCTTTCATCCGGCGACTGGGCCTGGAAGCTCTCGATGGTCCGCTGCAGCAGCTCATGGTGCGGCAGCATGGTACCGAAGAACAGCACGCTGTCATGGCGCTGGATCAGCACGGTCGGGAAGTTCTCCACATCGTAGTCGTCCACCAGCTCCGCATCGTCCTCCACATCCACCCACATGAAGCGGGCGCCCGGGAAACGTGCCGCCATGGCCTCGAAGCCCGCCTGGTAGTCGCGGCAGGTACCGCACCAGGCGGCGCACAGGCAGGCAACAAGAAACTCGGGCGGCTCGGACGGCGGACTCACGGACGGCGGACTCATGGACTCGGCGATTCGGACGGGGCGGGCCCGGAGGATACGGCGCCCGGCGCCGCAGCGCCAGAGGTGTCGGCGGATGGGGCCAGCGCAGCCCACATCAGCCACTGGCCGCAGGCATTGCGCGGCCCCCGCCGGCTGCTCCCATGCCACGGCCCCTCCTGGCAGGGGCCACGGTCGTTGTCCTCGTCGTACTCCACCGTGCCCGGCTCGACCCCGGGCGTGCGCGCACCCCCCCAGCGATTGCAGCTGAGGCAGCGGCGGCGGTCGACGGACTGGCTGGCCATGGATGGGACGCGTGTTCTGAACAGCCTCAAATGTAATACGGACCGCCAAACAACTGTAGGGGCGGCCGTAGGGGCGGCTTCAGCCGCCCGCGGAGGTGGATCAAGGATCCGACGGGCGGCTGAAGCCGCCCCTACACGGCACAGCCCGCGGAGGTGGATCAGCGATCCGACGGGCGGCTGAAGCCGCCCCTACACGGCACGGCCCGCGGAGGTGGATCAGCGATCCGACGGGCGGCTGAAGCCGCCCCTACACGGCACAGCCCGCGGAGGTGGATCAACGATCCGACGGGCGGCTTCTGCCCGCTCCATTTGCGGCTCAGGCGCGTTCCTGCAGCTCGTTCGGCAGCATGGCCAGCTTGCGCACCTTCACATCCACCTCCAGCCCGGCAAAGTCCCCATCCTGGCCGATGAAGCTGCCCGACAGCGGGCTGGCCTGGGACGGGTCGCGCACATAGGCCACGCGGATCAGGTGGTCGCCGCCGAACAGGGTGTTGGTGGGGTCGCAGGGCACCCAGCCGGGGCCGGGCAGGTAGATCTGCAGCCAGGCGTGGGTGGCGCCGGAGCCGGTCATGGCATCGGCCCCGCCGTCCAGGGCCGGGTCGTACAGGTAGCCCGACACGAAGCGCGCGGCAAAGCCCAGGCGGCGCACCACCTCCATCATGAACAGCGCGTAGTCGCGGCAGGTGCCGCTCTTCAGCTCGAGGGTCTGCAGGGGCGTCTGGGTGCCTTCCATATCCCGGGTGGTGTACGAGAACTGCTCCCGGATCCCGGTGGCAATCGCCATCAGCAGGTCCCGCGTCGGCATGTGCCGGCCGGGCACCACGAACTGGTCGGCCCACAGACGCAGCAGGCCGGAAGGGTCGGGGTACACCGGCTCGATGAAGTTGCGCAGGTCGTAGCGCTCGCCCGCCGTGTATTCAAAGGGATAGACCTCGGCCCAGGCCGACAGGGGCAGCTCCACATTGCGCACCCCCAGCTGTTCGATGGTGAAGCGCACCACGAACCTCAGCTCCTTGGCGGGCTCACGGATGTTCACGTAAGTCAGCGAATTGGAGAACACGTCATCCGCCCAGCGCACCTCCGCATCCGGCGTCACATCCAGGGTGCACTCCAGCACCCGGATGTCGTGGCTGGTGCGGGGCCGGAACATCATCCGGTGCTCACCGAAGCGCACCGGGTTGTTGTAGCGGTAGATCGTGGTGTGTTCGACTTCGAGGATGACCGACATGCGTGCGACCCCACGTAGGGGCGGCTTCAGCCGCCCTCGGATTTTGATCAGGCGCCTGCGGGCGGCTGAAGCCGCCCCTACATCTTCTTCAGCGGCGCGCGCAGGGCGTCGAAGCGGGCCGGGGCAACATACTGCAGGAGCTCCTTGCCCTGGGTGTCGAGCACCACGTCGAGGCCCTTGGCCGGGTAGAGCAGGTGCTCCACGTGGTCATTCACGCGGATGCGTTCGGCGGGCTGGCCGAAGCGCTCGAGGATCACCGCTTCATCCAGCTGGGCGCTCGGCACGAAGGACATGGCGCGGATCGGTGCGGCCAGCGCGGCGGCCTTGTCGGCCTCGGCCAGGGTCGCCTTGCGGGTGGTGCTCTGCATGTATTCCGTCTTGGGCGCCCGCTCGCGCATGCCCTCGATGATGTCCTTGGGCAGGTCGGCGGTGATGATCAGCTTGCCCGCCACGAAGCCGGCGGTGGCCTGTTCGTAGTAGCCCTCCACGTTGCCCGCCTCGTTGGGCTCGGCGACGATGGCCAGCTGCATCTCGGCGCCAAAGCGGGTGCGGGCCTCGGCCAGGGTGCTGCGCCCCGGGATCAGGTCAAACACCTTCGCCTCGCCCCCCGGCAGCACTTCGACCTGCCACGGCAGGCCGCTGGTGGGGACGGCCTTGGGATCGAAGTGGGCAAACTGCCAGACCACCGGCCCGACCAGGATGGCGAGGGCCAGCAGGATGATTGCGATAGCGATTTTCATGCGGAGGGGGCGTGAGAGCGGGTCAGTGGGGCGCGTGGAAACCGTCCGGCACCTTGGCGTGGAACTTCACCGGCACCGCCGGCATGTCCAGCACCGACTGGCGGATGCGGCCGACCACGTGCATTTCGCAGCGCTTGCAGTCGAAGCGCAGGGTGAGCTTCTCCTTGCCATTGACCAGGGTCATCGGATCGGGGCGGATGCCCTTCACCTCCTTGGGGCACAGGTTGAAGCTGTAGCGCAGGCAGTGCTTGGTGATCATCAGCGAGGCGTCGTCGGTGTGCTCGTTGGCCTCGTAGGCCGCCTCGATCAGCTCAACCCCATGGCGGTGGTAAAAATCCCGCGCCTTCTGGTTGAGCACATTGGCCAGGTAGCTCAGCTCGGTCTGCGGATACGCCACCGGCGGCTCCACGGCGGCCCGGCGGGGCAGCGGCGGCAGGGCGGCCAGGCGGGCGGCCTCCAGGGCGTCCACCGCATCCCGGCGCAGGGCATTCACCGCCCCGGCGGGCAGGAACCAGGCGGCGGACAGATCCAGCGTGATCTCCCGCGCGCTGAAGATCGTCGTCCCCAGCTTGCCCAGGCTGTCCTTGAGCCCGCTCAGCGCCCGCCCGGCATCCTTGGCCGGCTCCCTGGCGTGGGGCAGGGCGGCCGTGGCGGACACGCCGGTCTCGTCGGTCAGGGTCAGGGCAAAGCCCTCGGGAGTCTCGGTCAGGCGCAGGTCCACCGCAATGCGCCGCTCGGCGGACTTTTTCTCGAGCATGCGCTCGAACTCGTGGTCCCGGTTGCGGAACAGCCCCGTCCCCGGAAACAGGTCGGCGGGCAGCGGCTCGGCGGTGTGCACACGGAAATCCTCGCCGATCTTCTCGGCCCGGTTCACCCGCAGCCCCACCAGCTCGCCCTTGCGGTCGTAGAAGGTGATGCCGTCGCCGTTGTGCAGCTCGACGGCGCTGGTGGTGTCGAAGTAGCGGCGTTGCTTGCCATCCAGGCGGATCACGCTGCCCACCGGCTCGCCGACGAACTTGGGCGAATCGAAGGCGCCGATGTCGGCCTCCTGCGTGCGGCCATTCACAAAATAGTCGGTCGCCCCGCGGTTGAAGGTCTTGTCGGCCAGCGGGGTGAACAAGAAGGTGCTGCGCCCGGCGGAAGTCCGGCTGTACTCCGGGCTCTGCTCCATGATCTCGTCCAGCAGCAGGCGGTAGTGGGCGGTGATGTTCTTCACGTAGGCCATGTCCTTGTAGCGGCCTTCGATCTTGAAGCTGGAAATCCCCGCCTCGGCCAGGGCGCGCAGGTTGGCGCTCTGGTTGTTGTCCTTCATCGACAGCAGGTGCTGGTTGCTCGCCACCAGGTTGCCGTCCTTGTCCTCCAGGTCGTAGGGCAGGCGGCAGGCCTGGGAGCACTCGCCGCGGTTGGCGCTGCGGCCGGTGTGGGCATGGCTGATGTAGCACTGCCCCGAAAAAGCCACGCACAGGGCGCCGTGCACAAAGAACTCCAGCGCGCAGTCGGTGGCGGCCGCCACCTTGCGGATCTCGGTAAGGCTCATCTCCCGCGCCAGCACGATCTGCGAGAAACCCACGTCCTGCAGAAAGCGCGCCTTCTCCGGGTGGCGGATGTCGGTCTGGGTGCTGGCATGCAGCTGGATGGGCGGCAGGTCCAGCTCCAGCAGGCCCATGTCCTGCACGATCAGCGCATCGGTGCCGGCCTCGTACAGCTGGCGGATCAGGGCGCTGGCGCCGTCCACCTCCTCGTCGTGGAGGATGGTGTTGCACGCCACGAACACACGGGCACCAAAGCGGTGCGCGTGGCGGGCCAGACGCTCGATGTCGGCCACGGTGTTTTCGGCGTTGGCACGCGCACCAAAGGCCGGCCCGCCGATATAGACGGCGTCCGCGCCATGGTTGATCGCCTCGATCCCGATGTCCGCATTGCGGGCCGGGGCCAGGAGTTCGAGCTGCTTACGGGAATGGATCATGGTGATGCTCTCGGGGGAGGGGCGTGCGGCTCGACCGGCCACATCGCAAGGCCCGCATTATAGACCCACCCCTCAAGGGCGATGTAGGGGCGGATTCAGCCGCCCGCGGGGGCTTGATAGACCCACTCCTCAAGGGCGATGTAGGGGCGGCTTCAGCCGCCCATTGAGCGTTGATCCACCTCCGCGGGCGGCTGAAGCCGCCCCTACAGGGTCAGTAATGCGGCGGAATCTCGTCCCGCAGGTCGCGGCTCTCGGCGCTGGGCGTGGCCGACTGCATCTGCTGGTACAGCTGGCGGATCTGCCGCTGCAGTGCGTCGATCTGCTCCTGCTGGCGGTGTACCGTCATGTTGAGGGTGTCCACCAGGTCTTCGGTGAGGGCGAGCTTGATCTCGATTTCGGTCAGGCGGGATTCCATCAGCGTTCCATGTAGGTGTAGGGGCGGCTTCAGCCGCCCGCAGGGGGGTGATCGAAGTCCGTGGGCGGCTGAAGCCGCCCCTGCTGCCCCTACATCAATACGCGTTCTTGTCCTTGAACACCACCGCCACCGTCTTGAAGATGATCCACAGGTCAAAGCTCAGCGACCAGTTGCGCAGGTATTCCAGATCGTACTCGATGCGCTTCTCCATCTTGTCGATGGTGTCGGTCTCGCCGCGGTAGCCGCTCACCTGGGCCCAGCCGGTGATGCCCGGCTTCACCTTGTGGCGGACCATGTAGCCCTTGACGATCTTGCGGTAGGTTTCGTTGTGGGCCACGGCGTGGGGGCGGGGGCCGACGATGCTCATGCGGCCCTGCAGCACGTTGATGAACTGGGGCAGCTCGTCCAGCGAAGTCTTGCGGATGAAGGCGCCAAAGGGCGTGATGCGGGGGTCGCCCTTGGTGGCCTGCTTCACCACCGGGCCATTGTCGGTGGTGCGCATCGAGCGGAACTTGTACACCAGGATCTCCCGCCCATCCAGCCCGTAGCGGCGCTGCTTGAAGACGATGGGGCCGGGGGACGACATCTTCACGCCAATCGCCAGGCCGATCATGATCGGCGCCAGCAGCACCAGCAGGATCAGGGAGATGACGATGTCCGACAGGCGCTTGGCCACGCCGCGGAAGCCGGTGAAGGGCGTCTCGCACACGGCCACCACCGGGGTGCCGCCCACGCTGTGCATCTGCCCCTGGATCAGGTCGGTCACAAAAATGTCGGGCACAAAGAAGATCGACGCCGTGGTGTCCTTGAGGTCGTCCAGCAGGGCCAGGATGCGCGGCTGGCTGGCCATGGGCACCGCCAGGTAGATGTGGTCGACGTGGTTCTCCTTAACAAAGGAGGCCAGCTCGCTCATCTTGCCAATGGTGGGCAGGTTGCCCGTGTCGGGCAGGCGGTCGAGGTGGCGGTCATCAAAAAAGCCCACCACGCGGGTGCCCAGATAGGGGTCGTCGTGAAACTGGCGGGTCAGGTTGAGGCCCACATCGTTCACTCCGGCCACCACCGCAGTGCGCTGGCGCCGCCCGGTCGACAGCGCGCGCAGCAGCAGATTCCGCGCCACAAAATGGCCCGCCACCATGGCGGCGGGCGTGAGCAGCGCCCAGGCCCAGATCACGCTCCGCGGAAAATGCCGCAGATAGCCGCTGGCATAGCCAAAGCCGCCAACGATCACCACCACCAGCAGCCAGTTGGTCACCACCTTGCGCACCACCCGGCGGGGCCGCTCATGAAAGCCCACGTTGCCGGGGAAGAGCATGGCAAAGGTCAGCACCGCCAGCAGCACGTAGTGGGGCCCTGCCACCGGGTCCTTGGCCATCACGCACACAGCCAGGGTCAACACCGCCACCAGCGGGTCGAGCAGGGCCTCCACCGCCGAGGTCAGGGTGTAGCTCGGGCGCAGAAAGTTCTGGTGCGTATCGATGGTTCGGAACATGGCTAAGGGTTGCTGCGCTGCCGCATGAGTAGGAGTTCTATGCTCGGCCAGAGTGGGTGCGTGCATAAGCCTATAAATTTATGAATGACAAGAATTTCACAGCAGAAATGCAAAAACTGTGACAGCTGATGAAATCATTTTAAATACAGTCACCTGCCACATCTTACCGCAGCACGGCGGCATTGAGCATGCACCGCCGTGTAACAAAGTGCCCTCATTGGGTGCGTGCGTGTCGGAAAACTTTACACAGGGCTTTGGATACCCAATTTGTGCATGTTTCCAGCAACTTTATGTTACAGCGCAACATAATGAATTACTGTGACTTTAGCTACACTCCATGTTCATGACATGTAAACCGGCGCGCTTGTTGCTTGTGTCGCATACATCACAAATTTTAGGCGGGGGCTTGGCCACCATGCGCAAACTAATTCTCTGCACTCTGGCGGCGGTATCGCTGGCCAGCGTCGGCCACGCGGCGGCTGCCGTGGGCGAAGGCAGTACCGGCATGGCCGTGCATGCCGAGGGTATCGGCACCATGTTGGGGGGCAAGGCCCCCCAGGTCCAGGTGTCTTCTACGATGCAGGCACTCTTCAACAGCTCCAGCCTCAACGGGGCACGCCTCACCCCGGCCGTGGCGCGGAGCACCCCGGGTTTTGATGCCTCCGAGAGCGTGGTCGGGGATCTGCTCCCCGCCGAGGGCGGCAGCTCGGGCGCCATCCTGCTGGCCGGCGCGCTGGTCGTTGTTGCCGTGGTGCTGCGCCGCCTTTCGTGAGCCGGATGCCCGTGCGCGGGGTGCCGGCCGGCTCAAGCGCCTGGCATCGTGAGCTATTGCAGAAGCCTGTCATCGGCAGCGTGATAGCATTTCGCCGCTGCATCCCGTTCACATCATGTTAACCATGCGGCCGGCGCATGCCTTTGGGTGTGCCTGCCCCGTGGAGTCGTTACCCATTAATCGAACCCGAGGGGCCCAGGCCGGCCCGGACGGGGAGAGCCCGCCGGCATGCCGCCGGCCCTGTGCTCTGCCCATGTCACGGAAGGCCGGCCGCCCCAACTGACTATCGGACCATGATCGATCAACGAGACTCCAAGCTCCCCACCGTCCGCGCCCCCAGGGCCCACGGCCTGCTCCTGGCGCTTATCGCTGCTTCCCTGGCGTCTGCCTGTGCCAGCATCGTGCCGGGCGACATGGCCTACTCGCTGCGCGACAACAAATCTGCAGTAAAGCTGCCGGTGAAGCAGGGCGAAGAATCGGTGCCGGACAACATCGCCATCAAGCCCATCACCGCCGAGCTGATCATCGAGCAGATGAAGGCCGCAGCACCCCAAAAGGCCGGCTTGTCGGATGAGGCGGTGGCCAAGGCCGGCGCTGGCGCCAAAAAGGTGAATCCGGCGCTGCCTACCCCTCTGGATTACAAGGTAGGCCCAGGCGACATCCTCACCATCATCGTGTGGGACCACCCCGAGCTCACCACCCCGGCCGGTCAGTACCGCTCCGCCGACCAGGCCGGCACCGTGGTGGCCGAAGACGGCACCATCTTCTACCCCTACGTGGGCACGCTTAATGTAAACGGCAAGACCACCCGCCAGATCCGCGACCTGCTCTCGCAGCGCCTCTCCAAGTTCATCGAAAAGGTGCAGCTGGATGTGCGCATGGCGGCCTTCCGCAGCAAGCGCGTGTATGTGGTGGGCGAAGTGCTCAAGCCCGGTCAGCAGGACGTCACCGACATTCCCATGACCGTGCTGGAAGCCGTCAACCGGGCCGGTGGCTTCAGCCCCGAGGCCGACCACAGCCGCGTGCTGCTGACCCGCAAGGGCACCACCTACCGGGTGGACATCCAGGCCATGTACGAAGAGGGTGCCACCGAGCAGAACGCTCTGCTGGAGCCGGGCGACATTCTCAACGTGCAGGACCGGGCCTTCAACAAGATCTTTGTACTGGGTGAAGTTACCAAGCCGGGTTCTCTGATCATGACCAAGAAGCGCTCGACTCTGGCAGAGGCACTGGCGGATAGCGGATATATCTCCCAGGAGAAGTCGAATCCCAAGTGGATCTATGTGATGCGAGGCGAGAGTGACACGCCGGAGCTCTTCCATCTGGATGGCAGTTCTCCGGATGCCATGCTGTTGGCGGACCGCTTTGCCCTCAAGCCGCGGGATATCGTTTATGTGGATGCTGCAGATGTGGTCCGCTGGAATCGAGTGGTTTCCAACATCCTGCCCACGGCGCAGACCCTCTACCAGTTGGGCAATACAAGATATCCGCTGTTTGGCGGTCGTAACTGATATCTCCGCGTCTCCACTCAAAGAATTCCAGACATAACGGACTGTTCATGGAACACCAAAACCTCAGCCCTGTTGCACAGGGTATGGACGACCAGGACGACGGTCTTGCCCTTGGCGAGATCATTGCCGTTCTTATTGATTACCGCTGGCTGATTGCAGCCATTACATTGGTGGGGCTGTTGCTGGGCGTGGCCTGGACCTTTATAGCCAAACCTGAGTACAAGGCCAGCGGCCTTATCCAGGTCGAAGAGAAAGCCTCTTCCGCTCTTACGGGTTTGAAAGAGCTTGGTTCGTTGATGGGTTTGGCCGGCGACACTACCGTGGCGGCGGAGCAGGAGATCCTGAATTCCCGCATGGTGCTGGAAAAGGTCATTGAAAAGCAGCGTCTCAATATCGTTGCCGAACCCCGCTATTTCCCGATTATTGGCTGGGCAATTGCCAGCCGATACAAGGGCGAAGGGCTAGCGAGCCCTTTATTGGGTTTGGGCAGCTACGCTTGGGGGGGGGAGTCCATCAAGGTCGACTCCCTTTCTGTGCCGCGGGACATGCTCGACGACAAGCTGACACTCGTGGCGGGGGAGGGCGGAGCCTTTGAAGTCTTCGCTGATGATGACGAGCCCGTGCTCAAGGGCAATGTAGGCTCCCGCGCTACGGCGGGCAACTACTCGATTTTTGTAGCTCAGATTACGGCAAACCCTGGTACCAAGTTCCGGTTGATCCGGCTTTCGGCAGATCAGGCGTTGGAAGATCTGAACAAAAAGTACGCGATCAAGGAGCGGGGCAAGAAGTCCGGCATTCTGGATGTGAGCCTGCAAGGCAAGGACGCGGACAAGATCGGTGCTGTGCTTGATGACATCCTCAACACCTATGTGCGCCAGAACGTAGATCGTCGCTCGGCTGAAGCGGAAAACACCCTGGTCTTTCTGGAAAAGCAGCTGCCGGAAGTCAAACGTCAGCTTGATGCTGCGGAGGCTGCCTACAACAGTTATCGGCAGACCCGCGGCTCCTTGGACCTGAACATCGAAACCCAGAGCGTGCTGCAGTCTTTGGTTGAAGTGGATAACCAGATCGTGGCGCTGCGCCAGGAGCGCGACGAGCTGCGACAGTACTTTACATCAGAGCATCCGCGCATTCAGGCGGCTGATGCCCGCATCGAGAAGCTCAAGCAGCGCCGTGCCCAGTTTGACGCTTCTGTCTCCAAGCTGCCAGATACCCAGCAGGAGGTTCTCCGCTTGGCGCGGGATGTCGAGGTAAGTACCGCCCTGTATACGGATTTGGTCAATACCTCCCAGCAACTCCGGGTGAGTAAGGCCGGCACTGTTGGGGATGTGCGGATCATTGACGCAGCTGCAGTTACCAGCCAGCCGGTAGGGCTGAAGCCCTTTGCCGTTATTGCCATTGGAGGCTTCCTTGGACTGATTGCCAGTATTGGGGTGGTCTGGTTTATCCGTACTCTGCGGGTGGTGGTGGAAAATCCGGACGAGATCGAGTCCCGCTTGGGATTGCCCGTATATGCCTCTATTCCCCATAGCGTAGAGGAAGTGGCCATCAATAAGCGGTCCAGAGGGGCCAAGGCCGGGGAATTGTTGGCGGTGAGCAATCCTGATGATGACGCAGTGGAAAGCCTGCGTAGTCTGCGTACTACCATCCATTTCGCGTTACTCGACGCTCAGCAAAACTCCCTGCTCATCACTGGAGCCAGCCCCGGTCTTGGGAAAAGCTTCATTTCCAAGAACCTGGGTGCCGTGCTGGCTCAGACCGGCAAGCGTATTGTGATTGTGGATGCCGACTTGCGTCGGGGGCATATCAACAAGGAATTCGGGCTCAAACGGGAAACTGGTATTTCCGAATATGTAGCTGGAGAGGCGTCCGTCGATGACGTGGTCAAGCCCACGGCCATCCCCAACCTGTGGGTGGTCACCACCGGCCAGATTCCGCCCAACCCGTCCGAGCTGCTGATGCACTTGCGTTTCGAGGAGCTCCTCGAAAAGCTCGGCGAACGTTTCGATACGTTGATCGTTGATGCACCGCCCATCCTCGCGGTGTCTGATGCCGCTATCATCGGCCGCCACGTGGGGGCCACGCTGATGGTGGCCCGCGCCGGGCGGCATCCCATCCGTGAGTTGGAGCAAGCGGTCAAGCGCATGACGCAGGCCGGTGTGCAGGTCAAGGGCTTTGTGTTTAATGATCTTGACACCTCCAAGCAGCGTTACCGCTATGGCTACAAGGGATATGTCTATCGGTATTCCTACAAGGGCAAGACCTGATAGAGACTGATTTTGAAATGGGTCGGCTTCTTTTTCCCCGTTTAATTTGCGTAAAGTCCTCCTTGAGGCTTAGTTTATGTTGATTGAATAGGGGAGTGGGGCCGATCGGTTTGGGTAGGTTTCAACACGTGTTGAAATCAATGTTTGATCCGAAGGGCCTCATATGATTCTCGTAACCGGCGGCGCCGGCTTCATTGGTGCAAATTTCGTTCTTGACTGGCTGCGCGCAAGCGACGAGCCGGTGGTCAACCTGGATGCCCTGACCTACGCGGGCAATCCGGAGAACCTGGCCTCGCTGGCGGGCGATCCGCGCCATATCTTCGTGCAGGGCGACATCTGCGACCGGGACCTGATCGACCGGCTGCTGGCCGAGCACAGGCCCCGGGCCCTGGTGCATTTTGCCGCCGAAAGCCACGTGGACCGCTCCATCCACGGCCCGGGCGACTTCATCCGCACCAACGTCAATGGCACCTTCACCCTGCTCGAAGCCGCGCGTGGCTACTG
>WBTZ01000055.1 GCA_009026175.1 Zoogloea sp.
ACGCCCCCCCGGACACGCCCTCCGGCCCCCGGGATGGCCCCGTCAATCGACCCCTGGAGACACAATCATGACCATCGCCAAAAGACTGAGGATTCTGCTTGCCACGCTGATGCTGGCCCTGGGAGCAGTGGGAGTCGTCGGCCTGCTGCAAATGAAGACCCTGAACGAGAGCATCAAGTTCGTTCACGAGAACATCGTCCCGAGCATCACGTCCATCGACAAGGCTTCCAACGATTTTGCGGCGATCCGAGCTCTGGTCCTGCGCCACATCCTGTCGGATGACGACAATGACATGGCCGCGATCGACGTTCAGATACTTGCAGTCCGTGCCCGCCTGGACAAGAACCTGCAGTACTACCTCGACAACTACATCACCAACGACCGGGACAAGGAGCTCCTCCTGGCCGAGAGGGCGAAGCTCACGGAGTTCTATGCCCTGATCGAGGAGCCCCTCGCCCTGTCCCGGGCGCAGCAACCCGACAAGGCGAAGGCCCTGATGGAAAAGGCCCGGGCCAAGGTCGATGCGACAAACGATGCCTTCCAGGAGCACGTCAAGTTCAACATCGATCTTTCAGACGAATATGCCAACATCCGGGCGGATGCCTCCTACCGATCCGGGCTCTGGACCATGGGAAGCGTGATCGTCGCCGCTGTCGCCGTCGGCCTGTTCCTTGGCATGGGGACCTACCGGCAGGTGGTTGGCGCCCTCAGCGGCATCAAGACCGTCGTCGGGGAGATCGCCTCCAACCGCGACTTCACCCGGCGGGTGAATGCCGAGGCGCAGGACGAGGTGGGGGACACCGGGCGTGCCCTCAACACCTTGCTGCAGCAGGTCCAGTCGAGTTTCCAGCAGTTCCGTGCCCAGACCGACCAGGTCAATGACGCGGCCTCCCGTCTCGCCTCGGCCGCCCAGCAGGTGGCCACCGGCTCCGACGACCAGAGTGAAGCCTCCGCCAGCATGGCCGCGGCCATCGAGGAGCTCACCGTCAGCATCAGCCACGTCTCGGACCGCAGCAACGAGGCCAACTCGCTGGTCACCCAGGCCGGCGCCGCAGCCCGCAACGGCAGTGAAGTGATCGACCAGACCCTCGGCGACATCCGCAACATCGAAGCCGCGGTCAAGGACGCCGCAGAGATCGTCGGCCGCCTGGACGCCAGCAGCGCCAAGGTCAATGCGGTGGTGACCGTGATCAAGGAGGTGGCCGATCAGACCAACCTCCTCGCCCTCAATGCCGCCATCGAGGCCGCGCGGGCCGGCGAGCAGGGCCGCGGCTTTGCGGTGGTGGCCGACGAGGTCCGGAAGCTGGCAGAACGCACCGCCCAATCCACCCATGAAATCGCCTCCACCATGTCCAGCATGCAGAGCGATGCCGCCAGCGCCGTCAAGGGCATGCTGGCGGCCGTGGCGCAGGTGAACAAGGGGGTCGAGCACACCCGCGAAGCCGAACAGGCCGTACGCGAAATCGAAACCGGCTCGACCCAGACCATCGAGATGGTCAATGAGATCAGCGAGGCCATCCGCGAACAGAGCAGCGCCAGCTCGATCATCGCCCAGAAGGTGGAGCGCATTGCCCAGATGTCGGAAGAGAACAGCGCCGCGGCGGGCACCACTTCGGCGACCGCCTCCGACCTGAACAGCCTGGCTTCGGCCATGCGTGCAGAAGTGCAGAAGTATCGGGTCTGAGGCCAGCCCCCACCCCCCAAGGCACCCGCATGGGCCCCACCGGCGCAAGCGGGTGCATACTCCCCGCCATGTCACTTCCCCCTATCGGCATCGAGGGTCTGGCAAGGTTTTCCGAGGCCCGCGACATGGACGCCCTGAAGGCCGTCACGGCATTCTTTTGCGGGCAATTGGGTTTCGATCACTTCATCTACGCGCTGAGGATGCCGACACGGCTTTCCGACGCGCGGCTGATCATGATCGACGGCTATCCTCCTTCATGGGTTGCCCATTACTTCGCCCAGTCCTACTACGACGTGGACCCCGTCATGTCGTATTGCGCGGACAACGTGTTGCCGATCGAGTGGTGCTCACTCGACCTGCAGGCGGGAAGTGCCTCTGCCCGGATGATGGAAGACGCGGCACGATTCGGCCTTAAATCAGGCGTAACGATGCCTCTGCATGGTCCGAACGGCGAACTGGGCATCCTGAGTTTCGGCATGGACCGCGCCGACGAAGCCGCCCGCACCCTCACGAAACGGGCATTGCCTTACGTCCAGATGATCGCTGCGCATGTGCACGATGCCATCAAGCGCCTGCATGGCCTGAACGACGCCCAGGAAAGGCCGAAGCTGAGCAAGCGCGAACTCGAATGCCTGCGCTGGGTTGGAGACGGAAAATCGTCCTGGGAGATTTCCCAGATACTGAATCTCTCCGAACGCACCATCAATTTCCACATCAACAACGCGACCCTGAAGCTGGGGGCGGCGAGCAGGCAACACGCGGCCACCAAAGCCGTGCTCCAGCATCTGATCCGCCCGCACCCCTTCTGAAAGCCATGGCCGTGCCGGGTGCAAGGACAGGCCAGCGCCGGCAGCCGCCTAGCGCAAAGGCATATGCCACCTGTCAGTTCTGACAGTGGGATGCGCCCGCCTCTCTCCCTACAATTCTGCAGGTCTTTTTGATCAGTCCGGTTTGGAAAGGGCGGCTTCGAGCCTGAAGTACTGACGCCCCCGGCCAGAGACTCTTGAACCGAGCCAGAAAATGGGAACCCTCATGAAAACCAATGCCCGCCTCGCCACATTGACCGCCCTGCTCGCCCTCTCGCCGGGCGCCTTCGCAGCTGACGCCTTCCTCTTTGCCGGAACAGGCGCAAACGGCATCAGCCAGGATCTCGTGCTGGGTCTGAGCAATGGCAGCACCGTCACGCTGACCACAGGCCAAGCCCTGTTCACGCCCGGCACGCTCAACCAGGGGTGGTGGGGACTCGACAACGCAAATTTCGATGCGAACGACAGCATCTACGTTGGCACCCTTCAGCCTGATCCCCTCGACCCCGTTCACCTGCACCGCAATTTCTTCACCTTCTCGCTGGCCGGCATCACGCCGGGCAGCATCATCAGTGCAGCGTTGCGCATCCATGACGTGGGTATAAGTTCCGGCACCTTTCCGATGACCTACTCCCTGTTCGACGTCACGACCGACGCTGGGGCCTTGAACTTCAACACCGGCGTGAATCAGGCGATCTACGATGACCTCGGCAGCGGCAAGCGCTATGCCAAGCAGGTGGTGACCAGCGAGCCGTCCGGCAGCTATGCCATCGACCTGAACGACACGGCCCTTGCCGACCTGAACGCCGCAGCCGGCCGCTTCTTCTCGCTGGGCGGCACGCTCGACACACCGGTTTCGGCGGTGACCGAACCTTCGGTGGCTGCGCTCCTGGGCTTCGGCCTCGCCGCCGCAGGCCTTGGACAGCGCCGCAGGCGTCTCCTGGCTCGCACCTCCGATCAACACCGCCAGGGTTGAGTCAGGCCAGCCGCGTTTGCCGGAAGCGCCCAGTTCCCCCAGGCTGCACCCGCAGCAAGCTCATCGCATTCAGGTGCAATGGGGTGCAGCCCAAGCCGGACATGGGCAAATGACAGGGCCTGCCTCGAAGACCGTCGCGGGCATGCCGTGGGCGGCGCGCCCGTCTGCCTGCTCAGTCGCGGGGTCCGGGCAGCGCAGGAAGATGCGAGCCGCCATGCCTGCCTGATGGACTGCGGGGACACTCACACACCGTTTTCCCGGAACCAGCCCAGCATGCGCCGCCAGCCGTCGGCCGCATCATCCGGCCGGTAGCTTGGACGGTAATCTGCGTGGAAGGCGTGGCCGGCCTCCGGATAGACGACGAGCTCAGCCTGCTTGCCCGCGCGGGCGAGCCCTTCGCGGAGCGTCTCGACATCCGCCACCGGAATGCCCTGGTCCTTTCCGCCATACAAACCGAGGACCGGGGCGTACATCGACGCCACCAGATCTATCGGATGGCGCGGGGTGTTTTCATTGGGTTCGCCGGCCAGCCGGCCATACCAGGCGACGGCGGCCTTCAGCTGAGGATTGTGCGCGGCATAAAGCCAGGCAATCCGCCCGCCCCAGCAAAAGCCGGTGATGCCCAGCCGCCCGGGATCTCCCCCGTTGGCGGCAGCCCAGGTCATGCACGCGTCGAGGTCTTCCAGCACCTGCCGGTCAGGCACCCGGGCCACGATGCCGGACAGGATCTCGGCCATGCTGGTCACCGAGGACGGGTCTCCCTGGCGCTGGAACAGGTTGGGCGCGATCGCCTGATAGCCCTGCCGCGCCAGGCGGCGGCAGGTATCCCGGATGTATTCGTGGAGACCAAAGATCTCCGGCACGACCAGCACGGTGGGAAAAGGCCCCTTGCCGAGCGGCTGCACCCAGTAGGCGCGGACCGGGGTGCCGTCGCCCCCCCGGACTGCAATATCGCCCGCCTTGAGGCCTTCGGCGGAAGTCTGGATCACGCTCTGCCCGACAGCTGGCCGGACCGCGGCGGCAAATCCGGCCGCCAGCGAGGCACCCGCAAACGTGCGTCGGCTGAGGGGAAGACCGGGAACGAGACTATCCAAATCCGAATCCTTGACCAGCATCGAGACCTCCGAACCATGGCGAAGGGGCAAGGATACCCCAGACACAGGGTTCGGCAGATGTCACGACATGTCAAATGCGTTGGACCCGCCCCGCCCGGGCAGCGCCATCGCCCCGCTCGAACCACGGGGCCGCGGGTCGTCCCGCCGGACGCCCGACAGGCCGTCCCGCCCGCAGGGAAAGGGAATCCACGCCGCCGTAACAGCGGATGAAAGCGGCCGTGAGCGTCACCTGCTTGCCATGCACGTGGATCATCCCGGCATCGGACAACTCGCGGAAGATGCGCGACAGGGTTTCCGGCGTGAAACCCAGGCGCGCGGCAAGAACATGCTTGGGAATCGCCAGCTCGAGGACGACAGGCTCGCCGCGGGCAACATCGGGGCCTGCCAGGCGCAGGAGTGTGGCCACCACTTTGGCCGTGCCCGACTGGAAACACTCCGCCGCGATCTCCCTCTCGATCGAGGTCTGGCGCCGCGCCATGGCACCCAGCATGCGCCGGGACAGCCCCGGGTCATGCTCGATCGCGCGCAGCACGCCTTCCCGGCCGATGGCCATCAGCACCACGGGCGTCACCGTCTCCACGGCCGACACGCAGGGTGCGTCGTCAAACAGTTCGGCCACCCCGAAGATGTCGCGGGGAGACAGGATCTCGATGACCTTTTCGTCGCCATCCGGCGACGAAACCGATACCTTCAGGTGCCCGGACATCACATGGTAGAGGGCACGGGGATAGTCGCCAGCCGCGTAGACGATCCGGCACTTGGGCAGGCTCATCACCTCCGTGCTGCGGGCAATGTCAGTCATGGCATTGCCGGGCAAGTCGCGGAACAAGGCCACTTCACCGAGGAGCAGAGCAAGATCGTCGAGGCTGGTATGCATGGTTTTTTCCTTCTGAACACTCCAGGGCGACAATCGGAGAAGCCGGCTTACCCCCTGGAATGCCAAGCAGTCTAGGAGCCGGACCATGTCCCGAACTTGACCTAGATCAGACGTTTCGGACCATCCAGAATGCATCAATTACCTCTTTGTGAGTATCCAAAAATAGCACCTGATTCATACCCAACATACTGATTTAAAAATATTTAATCAAAGCAATGAACAAGCGACCCACAACGCGGGGAGGACCCCTTACCCCCACCACCCTACCCCCTATTTCCACCCTACCCAGGCACGGGACATCCCCGCCTTCCAGCCCTCTGGGCCAAAATGCGGGCCTGAACCTCTGCGGACCTGCCTCTTGAACATCCGGCCCCCTTCCGCCTCGCCAAGTTTCTCCCCACCGGGACATACCGGCACCCCATCCGTCGTCATCCGGCTCGGATGCTGGATCGCGGCCATTGCGAGCCTGGCCGCGCTGTCCATCATCATTTCCATCAGCGTCGCCGACCTGTCGTCCGGCGAGGCCCGCGCCATCAACATGGCGGGCTCCCTGCGCATGCACTCCTATGCGATCCAGTCGACCGTCGGCCTCGACGAAGGGCAATCCCATGCACCGAGGCTGGATCAGGCCCTGGCCGAATTCGAGCGCCGCTACACGCACCCCGACCTCTTGAAGGCGGTCCCGCCCGCCGAGACGCATCCTGTCCGGGAGGCCTACCGCGAGATCGGCACGGAATGGCGCGAACACTATCGGCCCGCCGTGCTCCGCTGCGGCCCGGATGCCGGCGCCCGGCGGGCCTTGCAGGGCGATACGGCGCGGATCGTGACCCGCATCGACCGCCTGGTGGCCTTGGTGGAAGAAGGCCTGGAAACCAAGCTGCAGTGGCTGCGCCTGGTCCAGGGCGTGTCGCTGCTGCTGTTGCTGGTGCTCGGCGCCATCGCGGTGCTCCAGCTCAAGCGCCATGTGCTGCGCCCCCTCGGCGAGTTGCTGGCGTCGGCACGCATCGTGCAACGCGGCAATTTCGATGTGCGCGTCCCCCGACGGGAACCGGATGAACTGGGGCAGCTAGGCGAAGCCTTCAACTTCATGGTGGAAGACCTCTCGCGGATCTACGGTGAGCTCGAGAACAGGGTTCAGGAGAAGACCGAGGCGCTGGCCCGCAGCAACCGCTCCCTGCAGCTCCTCTATCGCACCACCCATGCCCTGTCCGAAAAGGCTGTCACCCGGGACACCCTGCTGCAGGTCCTGACAGACGTCGAGGCCCTGATCGGCCTGCGTGCCGGTGCGCTGTGCCTGGGCCGCTCCGGACTGACGGTCAATACCGGGCAGCCCGGCGACGCGTCCCGCCTGCAGGCCTTGTGCGAGTCCGGCTGCGTGGGTTGCGGGGACGACGACATACCGCTCACCTCGGTCCTGGTCGGCCACGCCGGGCCGGGCGAGCGCAGCCTCTCCGTGCCCCTCTTCGACGGCACCCGGAACCACGGCGCCATGCTCCTCCTCCAGGCCGACGCGGAACCCCTCGAGGCCTGGCAGCTGGAGCTCCTGCAGGCGGTCGGGCGGCACATCGGCAGCGCCCTGGCGGCTCTGCACCGCAACGAGGAAAGGCACCGCCTGGCCCTTCTCGATGAACGCTCGGTGATCGCCCGGGAGCTGCACGACTCCCTGGCCCAGTCCCTGTCCTACCTGAAGATCCAGGTGACCCGCCTGCAAAGCCTGCTCGGCCGTAACCCGCCCCCAGAGCGGGTCAACGAAGTGGTCCAGGAACTCCGGGACGGTCTCAGCGAGGCCTATCGCCAGCTGCGGGAGCTGCTCACCACCTTCCGCCTGCGCATCGACGGGCGGGGCCTGCCCGCCGCCATCGAGGAGACCGTGCAGGAGTTCCGCCGCCGCACCGGTCTCGAGATCGGCCTGGACAACCGCCTGAGCAGCCTGGACATGCCGCCGGACCGGGAGATCCATGTACTCCAGATCATCCGCGAGGCCCTCTCCAACATCGAACGCCATGCCCACGCTGCGCAGGTGCGGATCGCTCTCGAGAACCTCGCGGACGGCACTATTCAAGTGATTATCGACGACAACGGTGTCGGCTTCGACCAGCAAGCCACGCCCATTCACCGCTACGGCATCGTGATCATGCGCGACCGGGCCCAGAGCCTGAAGGGCGAGCTGCAGGTCCGCCCGCGCCCGGAAGGCGGCACCCGGGTTGAGCTCGTCTTCCCCGGCCAGTCCGGCAGCCTTCCCACATCCGGGCCCGCCCCCTCTCCGACGCACACTCCCGCTTCAGGAAGCACCTCATGAACATCTCAGGTACCAGCTCAGTCATCATCATCGACGACCACCCCCTGTTCAGGAAGGGTGTTTCCCAACTCCTCGCCCTCAACGACGAACTGCACCTGATCGGCGAGGCCTCGAGCGGCGAAGAGGGGCTTGAACTGGCCCGCGCCCTGGAGCCGGACCTGATCCTCCTCGACCTGAACATGAAAGGGATGAACGGCATCGAGACCCTGCGTGCCCTGCGGGACGCCGACCTCGCCGCCCGCATCCTGATCCTCACCGTCTCCGACTCTGCCGACGATCTGGTCGCCGCGATCCGGGCCGGGGCCGACGGCTACCTGCTGAAGGACATGGAGCCCGAGGAACTGCTCGAGCGCATCGTCGAAGCCCAGCGTGGCCGCATCGTCATCAGCGAAAGTCTCAATGGCCTGCTGGCCCGCTCGCTGCGGGACGAGGCCCAGGCCACCGAACGCAGCCTCGCGCCGCTGACAGACCGGGAAAAGGACATTCTCGGCTGCCTCGCCAACGGCCTCTCGAACAAGCTGATCGCCCGCGACCTGAACATTGCCGAAGGCACGGTGAAGGTCCACATCAAGAACCTGCTCAAGAAGCTCAAGTTCCGTTCCCGCCTGGAGGCCGCCGTGTGGGCCATCGAACAGCAGAACCAGCGCTCACACGCTGGCCGCAGTCCGGCCTAGGCGTACCGCGCCTACCGACCCGGCCAGAACGACGTGCATTCAACTGGGGGCTTCAACACCCTTTCCGGCCCCTTGATGAGCCGGCGCCACGAGATGGCGGCAGCGCGGCGTCAGTCGGTCGGGAAGATGCGCGCCGGCGTGCCCCCCTCAAGCACCACAGCCAGCCGGGCAGGCGACGCCATCAAATGCCTGCCAAGGCTTGCATGCTCGGGTAACCTGTTGCGCCTGCCCCTTGCTCAACGAGGTTTCCGTGCCCGGATTGCTCACGCTGCTCTTCACACTCGCGCTCGCCGGCGTCCTCGCCTACGTTTACTGGCTCGGCAAGACCAGCAGGGGAATCGACGGCATCCTGGCCCTGCTCGTCATGGCCCTGTTTGTCGCACTGCCCACCTATCGCATGGTGGCGGTGGGCTGGTTGCAGGAAGAAGCCACCCGGCACCCCGAAGTGTCGGCAAGCCCCTTCTGGGACTTGGAGTACACCGCCGCGATGATCGTCACGGCGGCTTCTCTCGGGGGGAGCATCTTTGGTGGCGTCAGGCTGTTGAGCGGGCTTGGACGCTCCGCACTCCATCAAGCCATCGCGGCCCTTTGGGTCGCAGGCCCCCTTGCCCACGTCATCCTGCTGCTTATCACAAGCCAAGTCGCGGACATGGGGGCCGAGAACAAACCCAGCCTGCTCATCAACATCGCGACGGCAAGCGCTCTCGCCATCGGAGCAAGCCTGTACCTGCTGTGCTCGAAGCGGGTCAGGGCGCTCTACAACAACGAAATCCCGGCTGCAGAGCCGGAAGCAGAAGCATGACGAGCGGCCACAGTTGTGGGGCTACAGGGTGTCTAGGAAACCCGGGGCGATTCAGACAGTCACAACGTCCCTGCGCACTTTGCTCCCCGGCCACCCCTTTCCTAAGATAACAACGAGGGCGCCGCGGTCCCCCAGCGCCGTCCGGGAGAGCGCCATGACCAGCACCGCCGCCGCAGCCCGCCGCTTGCTCGCCGAATTGGGCCTCGGCGAACCGTCGACCGCGGGCGACATCGTCGTCCGTTCGCCGATCGATGGCGAGGTTCTCGCCGCGCTGCCCGCGGCTTCCCCCGCCGATGCCAGGGCGGCGGTCGCCGCCGCTCACGCAGCATTCCTGCACTGGCGGATGGTGCCGGCGCCGCGGCGCGGCGAACTGGTGCGCCGCTTCGGCGAAGTCCTGCGCGGGCACAAGGCCGCGCTGGCCGGTCTGGTGACGCTCGAAACCGGCAAGATCCGCTCGGAGGCCTTCGGCGAAGTCCAGGAAATGATCGACATGTGCGACTTCGCGGTCGGTCTCTCGCGCCAACTGCACGGCCTGACCATTGCCTCCGAGCGCCCCGGCCACCGCTTGATGGAGACTTGGCATCCGCTCGGCGTCTGCGGCGTCGTCACCGCCTTCAATTTCCCGGTCGCGGTCTGGGCCTGGAACGCCGCGCTGGCGCTGGTCTGCGGCGACGCCGTGGTGTGGAAACCGGCGCAGAAAACGCCGTTGACCGCGCTCGCCTGCCACGCGCTACTGGCCGAAGCGGCGGCCGATCTCGACGAGGTGCCGGCCGGCCTCACGGCGGTGCTGATCGGCCGCCGCGAAGTGGCGGCTGCGCTCGCCGACGATCCGGGCGTCGCACTGCTTTCGGCCACCGGATCGTGCGCGATGGGCCGTGCGCTGGCGCCGCACGTCGCCGCACGTGGCGGGAAGAGCCTGTTCGAACTGGGCGGTAACAACGGCATGATCGTCGCGCCCAGCGCCGACCTCGACCTCGCTTTGCGTGCCATCGTCTTCGCGGCCGCCGGCACTGCCGGCCAGCGGTGTACAACGCTGCGCCGACTGTTCATCCACGACAGCATCGCCGACGAACTGCTCGCCCGCCTGGCGCGGACCTATGCCGGCCTGCCAGTCGGTGACCCGCGCGACGAGGGCATCCTGGTCGGCCCCCTGATCGACAGAGCCGCCTTGGTCGCCCAGCAGACGGCCTTGGCCGAGGCTGCCGCCGACGGCGGCCGGGTCCATGGCGGCGAGATGATCGCCGTGGCCGGCGCGGAGCAGGGCTGCTACGTGCGGCCGGCCTTGGTCGAGATGCCGGGGCAGACGCTGCTGGTCTGCCGCGAAACCTTCGCGCCCATCCTCTACGCCCTGCGCTACCACGATCTCGACGAGGCGATCGGGCTGCATAACGCGGTGCCGCAGGGGCTGGCTTCGGCGATCTTCACGACCGACCTGCGCGAGGCCGAGCGCTTCTTGTCGGCGTCCGGCAGCGATTGCGGCATCGCCAACGTCAATGTCGGGCCGTCCGGCGCCGAGATCGGCGGTGCCTTCGGCGGCGAGAAGGAGAGCGGCGGCGGCCGCGAGGCCGGCTCCGACGCCTGGAAGGCCTACATGCGGCGGGCGACCAATACCATCAACTATTCCCACGACCTGCCGCTGGCGCAGGGCGTGCGGTTCGTCTGAGGGGCTGCGATGGCTGCCTTCGCCTAGGAGGATCCGCGTCGCCCCGACGAGCAGCTGAGCGCCGACGAGCGGCAGATGAGTTCCTGCCGCGCCTGGCGCTGAGAAGCTGAGGGGGGCGCCTGTTTTCTGGGCAGGCCTCCCCATCCCGCTCAGGGAGCGGGCTGCAATGCGTTGTCCAAGGAGTTACCCACAGATTCTGTGGATAGGCAGGCTCAGATGTCCTCCACCTTTTCGACGGAGCCGATGGCGCGGGCGGAGTTGGAAGCACTGCAAGACGACACAGCGGTGACAGAACGAATTTCACTTAAAGCCTGAAGCGCGAGACGCTGCTCTTCAGGCTGCTGGACACTGACTGCAGCGTATTGGCGGTGCGGGCCACCTCGCCGACCGCAGCCGAGTTTTCTTCCGACATCTGGGCGATGGACTCGACATTTCGGGCCAAGTCCGTGGATGCCCCGCGCTGCTCCCGGAGTGCATCGCTGATACCGCCAATGGCGAGCTGCATCGTGCCTGCAGACGCCTGGATCTCGCTCATCGATTCGCTGGCCTTGGCCGCATCCACCACAACCGCGCTGACCAGACTGCGGCTCGACTGCATGCTGGCCACTGCGTCTGACGCACCATGCTGGATGGTGCTGATCACAGCACTGATCTCCTGGACCGAGCTGGTGGTGCGCTCAGCCAGCTTGCGCACTTCATCCGCCACCACTGCGAAGCCGCGCCCCTGCTCGCCGGCCCGGGCAGCTTCGATGGCCGCGTTGAGGGCCAGCAGGTTGGTCTGATCGGCCACCTCACGGATCACCACCGTGATCCTGTCGATCTGCTGGACCTGCTGGGATAGGGCCTGAATCTGCTGCGCCGTATTCTCGACCTGGCTGGCGACCTGACCGATCTGCTGGGCTGCGTTATCCACGCCCTGACCGCTACGGGCCGCCAACCCCTCCGCCTCCTTGGCGCGCCGGCTGGCATCATCAGCACTTGTTCCAACATGGTCGATACTGACCGTAAGCTGCTCAACCGCCGCCGCCGCAGCCGAAGTGGCACTCGACTGCTGCTCGCTACTGATAGAGACCTGCTGGGCCGCGCTGGATAGCTGGGTGGCTGACTGTGCGACCTGCTCAGACTCCGAGGTGATCTCACCAATGGTCCTGGCCAGATCTGCACGCATCGACTCCAGTGATGAAAGAAGCTTGCCGATCTCATCCTGGTTGCCCGAAGCCTCTGCGCCGTCGCGGCTGAGGTTGCCAGCTGCAATGCGGGCAGCCGACTGGTTGGCCCGTTCGATTCGCGACGTGATGCTGCGGATCGTCGTCAGACTGAGCAGGACCAAGCCGACACTGGCCGCGATAGACACGCCGAGACTGATCCATGTGGCACCGTCCCGGGTGGACAGAGCCCGCTCCGCACTGCTTTTGGCCAACACTTCGTTGTACTTCATGTGGGCATTCAGCTGGTCCACGAAGCGGGTTGCATCCGGCGCGATGGCAATAAGTCGGGCGCGGGCCTCTTCAATCTGGTTCTGGCGCGACTGGACCAGCGCTTCGTCAACGCGCTTGTTGTAGGCAGCAAGCGCTTCGCGCTCCGCCACCAACAACTGCTTGTCCTTGTCGTCAGCGATGAGCGACTCATAGGCCTTGAACTGCTGCTCGATGGACTCGCGGGCGCTGACGATCCCCTTGTCGATCTCAGCCTTTTCCTTGGGATCCGTGCTCAACACATGCCGGTAGGTCAGAACCCGCAATTGCCCTGTATCGGCAGTTGCGGTCGAAAGCACCTCAAGGCTGGGGATCACGTTTACATTGCTGAAGTTCGCGTCGTCGAAGACCCGCCCCATTTGGAAGTATGAACTGCCGGTGATGATGACTAAGGCAAGAATGGCGGCGCCGACAATCAACATCAGCCGCTGAGAAATGGTCATGACAGACAACCCCTTATGGTTGGAGGCCCCTCCCCTGAGATGGCTCTTCTGCCATACTAACGGCGGCATTTTTCGACACTTTATATATGAAATAAGTCACTGGACAATTGAGTGCATTATTGATTTAAAAACGCAGACTCAAAGTGAGTTGATCACATATGGATGGTCATCACACAGCGCGACTGAGCACAAACATGTCGGTGCCTCTTACTGACAAGGCCAAGCTTGCGGTCCGGACAGCAGCCCCTTGGACGTGGCCTTGCCTGTGGCGGTGCCGATCAGCTGGATCTTGGTGCTGAACCCGGATGTAAGCGCCAGGTTCTCCGACACCGTGGAGGCGCCAGAGGCCGTGTCGGTGAGCTTGATAATAGTGAACTTCCGGCCCCCTCCCATTCCAGGGCGATGAGCTTGAGATAGATCTGGCTTAGCCGCAGACAGCCCTCTGACCTCCACCGAGCAGGTGACGGAGCCGTGGCGCATCACGCCACAGCATTCAACCACTTTTTCTTTGATGGGTACGTTGTGGGGCAGAAAGCAAAAACGCCCCGAAAGGGGCGTCTTTGCTGATGTCCTGGCGGAGAAGGAGGGATTCGAACCCTCGATACGGAGAACCGTATACCGGATTTCGAGTCCGGCGCATTCGACCACTCTGCCACCTCTCCAGGTAGTGCTGAATGAAGCCCCGGAACCCAGAAACTTCATTCGATCGAAGCGCAGGATTATAACTCAATCGATCGAAAAATCCAGTCATTTTGCAGGCGGGGCATTTCCGACAAACTCGTCATAGGCCCGCACCGCCTCCGCCGCGTACATGAGGCTCGGGCCCCCGCCCATGTAGGTACAGATGCCGAGGGTTTCCATCAACTGCTCGCGGGTCACGCCGAGGCGGATCAACGCCTTGACATGGAAGCCGACACAACCGTCACAGCGCGCGGAGACTCCGATGGCCAGCGCGATGAGCTCCTTTTGCAGGGCGCTCAGGGCCCCCTCCTTCATGGCTTCCTTCGCCAGAGTCGAGAAGCCCTTCATGGTTTCCGGGAGTTCGGCGTGCAGGGCCTTGAGCCCTTTGTTGAGATCGCCCGTGATCTGCACGAAGGATTTGCTGCTCATGACCACCCCTATAAATTAGTATTTAATAATATACCGAAATTAAAGGCAAAAGAAAACCGGGCCCGCGGGCCCGGCTCACGGTGGCCACCCGAGGCGGCCCGTGCTTCACACGCTCAGCGCGCTTCGAGCACCGTCACTCCTCCCATGTAGGGCTGCAGCACCGTGGGGACGCGCACAGAACCGTCGGCCTGCTGGTAGTTCTCGAGCACAGCCACCAGGGTCCGGCCCACTGCCAGGCCGGAGCCGTTGAGAGTGGCCAGGGTCTCGTTCTTGCCCTGGGCGTTCTTGAAGCGGGCCTGCATGCGACGGGCCTGGAAGCTCTCGAAGCAGGAGCAGGAGGAGATTTCCCGGTAGGTGTTCTGGGCCGGCAGCCAGACTTCGAGGTCGTAGGTCTTGGCCGAGCCAAAGCCCATGTCACCCGAGCACAGCACGATCTTGCGGTAAGGCAGCTCGAGCTTCTGCAGGATGGCCTCGGCATGGCCGGTGAGTTCCTCCAGGGCCGCCCAGGCGTCTTCCGGGCGCTCGATACGGACAAGCTCAACCTTGTCGAACTGGTGCTGGCGGATCATGCCGCGGGTGTCCTTGCCATAGCTGCCGGCCTCCGAGCGGAAGCACGGGGTGTGGCAGACGAACTTCATGGGCAGCGACTCGGCCGGCACGATCTCGTCGCGCACGATGTTGGTGACCGGCACCTCGGCGGTGGGGATCAGGTAGAACTTGCTGCCGTCGGCCTTGGGCACGGCAAACAGGTCTTCCTCGAACTTGGGCAGCTGGCCGGTACCGTACATGCTGGCAGCGTTGACCATGTAGGGCGTGTACAGCTCGGTGTAGCCGTGCTCGGCGGTGTGGGTGTCGAGCATGAACTGGGCAAGTGCGCGGTGCAGGCGGGCCAGGCCGCCCTTCATCAGCGTGAAGCGGGCACCGGAGATCTTGACCGCGGTCTCGAAGTCGAGCCCGCCCAGGCGGCTGCCGATATCCACGTGGTCGCGCACCTCGAAATCAAAGCTCGGCACGGAACCCCAGCGGCTCACCTCGACGTTGTCTTCTTCAGACTTGCCCACCGGCACACTCTCATGGGGCAGGTTCGGCAAACCCGCCACGAAGGCGTTGAAGCGCTCCAGCAACTCCGCCAGGGCGGCCTCGTTGGCCTTCAGCTCGTCACCGATGCCGGCCACCTCGGCCAGCACGGCGGAGGCGTCCTCGCCCTTGGACTTGAGCTGACCGACCTGTTTGGACAGCGCATTGCGACGGGCCTGGAGGTCCTGGGTACGGGTCTGGCGGGTCTTGCGTTCGTCCTCGAGGGTCTGGAAGGCCGCCACATCGAGGCTCATCCCCCGGGTGGCAAGCCGCTCTGCAACAAAGTCCAGGCGGGTACGCAGCAGTTGCACATCAAGCATGACAATCCCTATTCAAATCAGAAAATTAACGCATCTACTCGAGCGGGCCCGCAAAGGGCTGGGCAGGACACCCGCTTTTCGGATATATTGCGGCGCAACATGAATTGTCCGCATGGCATTTCAAAATCAATAGAAATCAAGAAGTTAATAGTGAGCGGAGACGGAAACTTTTCTTGATTTAACACTCTCACAGGTCACAATTGGATAAAAGGCGCCCGCCTGAAGGCGCTGTTCAAATGCGACCACCGAAGGAGAAACCCGATGTTGTCCATTCGCGACTGCCTTGACTACTGCGACCTGACCGACGAAGACGTCGCCATCATCGCCGAACACCACGACATTCCCGATGTCGCGGCCGCCCAGATTGCCTGCGGCCTCGTACAAACCCGGGAAGGCACACTCATGCTCACCAAGTTCATGCTCGACCTTGTGGACGAGGCCGAGGAACGGGGCGACCAGGATAAGGCCAAGCGCTTCCGCGACGCCTGCGCCCGCTTCATCGCAGCCCACCCTATCACTCACTGAGCCCCCTGGCGGCCTGCCGGGCTTCGTACTCCCGGTCGAGGGCCCGCAGGCGCTCCAGCTTCTCGGCGATCCGGGCCTCGAGGCCCCGGGCGACGGGTTCATACCACCCCGGCGGGGACATCCCGTCGGGAAAATACCGTTCACCGGCGGCGTAACCATCGGGTTCGTCGTGCGCGTAGCGATAGGCCTTGCCGTAACCCAGTTCCTTCATCAACTTGGTCGGGGCATTTCGCAGATGGATCGGCACAGGTCGTGAAGCATCCTGCTTCACGAATTGACGCGCCGCATTATACGCCTTGTAAACCGCGTTCGATTTGGCTGCGCAGGCAAGGAAGACGGCCGCCTGCGCCAATGCCAGTTCGCCCTCCGGCGAACCCAGGCGCTCATAGGTGGTGCAACCGTTGAGGCAGATTTCCAGCGCCCGCGGGTCGGCCAGACCAATGTCCTCGATGGCCATGCGGACCAGCCTGCGTCCCAGGTACAAGGGGTCGGCACCGCCGTCCAGCATCCGGCACAGCCAGTACAGTGCCGCATCCGGGTCCGAGCCGCGCACCGACTTGTGCAGGGCCGAAATCTGGTCATAGAAGGCCTCTCCACCCTTGTCGAAACGACGCAGGTTGCGCGACAGGGCTTCGTCGATGAAGGCCGGGGTGACCGGATTGACGCCGGCCGTCTCGGCCGCAGTCTGGATCTGCTCGACCAGGTTGAGCAGCTTGCGGGCGTCGCCATCGGCGAAGCCGGTCAGGCGGTCGCGGGCGTCGTCTTCAAAGCACAGCTCCGGACAGGCATGCAGGCGCGCCCGCTCGAAGAGCTCAGCCAGCTCCTCCTGGGTGAGGGACTCGAGCACATACACGGCCGCCCGCGACAGCAAGGCCGAATTGACTTCGAAGGACGGATTCTCGGTGGTTGCGCCGATAAAGGTGACCAGGCCCTGCTCCACGTAGGGCAGGAAGGCGTCCTGCTGGGCCTTGTTGAAGCGATGCACCTCGTCGACGAACAGGATGGTGTGGCGCCCACGGGCCCGCTCGGCTTCGGCCCGGGCCATGGCCTCGCGGATGTCCTTGACGCCTGAGAACACCGCCGAGAGTGAGGTGAACTCCGCGTCGAAGGCCTTGGCCATCAACCGTGCCAGGGTGGTCTTGCCCACCCCCGGCGGACCCCACAGGATCATCGAGTGGAGCTTGCCCGACTGGAAGGCCAGGGCCAACGGCTTTCCCGGCCCCAGCAGGTGGCGCTGGCCGATGACCTCGGCAATGGCCTGCGGCCGCATGGCTTCCGCCAGCGGCAGGCGTGGCGGATCGAGGGTGTCGAACAAATCGGCCATCGGCGCTGCGCTTACTCGCCGACCACGTCGGCGCCAGCCGGCGGCGCAAAGCGGAACAGGGAAGCATCGAGGGCCGGATTGCGCTCCAGTTGGCCAAACTGCAGCGAGGTGGTCTGCCCGAAGTTGTCGTACAGCACCATGGCCTTGAGCTGGCCGCCGGCCAGGCCGAGGCGGATCCGCTCGAAGCTGCTGTCATCACCCTTGGGTACCGCCTCCACCCACTCCAGGCCATCGGCGGCGCCGGCATCCTTGAGGGTGAAGTTGCGGTCCAGGGCATTGTCACCGGCCAGGATGGCGGCAGGCGTGTTGCCCAGGGCCTGGCCAAGCTTCTTGGTGGTGACCTGGTTGAGTTCCTGGTCGTAGGCCCACAGCTTGCTGCCATCGCCCACCAGCAACTGGGCGTAAGGCTTCTCGTAGGTCCAGCGGAACTTGCCTGGGCGGGCAAAGGCAAAGCTGCCACTCGCCTGCTGGGGCTTGCGGCCCGATTTGGACAGGACCTGCTGGCTGAAGCTGCCCCGCGCGCTGCGGGTGCCTTCCATGAACTGCTTGAGCTGGGCCAGGCCGTCGGCGCGGGCCTCACCGGCCACCAGCACCAAGGAAAACAGCGGGGCCAGCAGGAATGCGGACTTGCGGATCATGATTCTCCTTCGCGGGCCGGTGCGACCACTTCCCGGTTGCCATTGGTGCCCATCGGCGTGACCAGCCCGGAGCGCTCCATTTGTTCGATCAGGCGCGCAGCCCGGTTGTAACCGATGCGCAGGTGGCGCTGGACGAGGGAAATCGAGGGCCGGCGGGTCTTGAGGACCACTTCAACGGCCTGGTCGTAGAGGGGGTCGGCTTCGCTGCCTTCACCGCCCTCGCCACCGCCCAGCAGGTCCCCGCCCTCCTCCTCCGACGGCGCGAGGATACCCTCGATGTAGTCGGGTGCCCCGGTGGCCTTGAGGTGCTCCACCACCTTGTGCACCTCATGGTCGGCCACGAAGGCGCCATGGACCCGGTTGGGGAGGCCGGTGCCCGGTGCCAGATAGAGCATGTCGCCCATACCCAGCAAGGCCTCGGCGCCCATCTGGTCAAGGATGGTGCGGGAGTCGATCTTGCTCGACACCTGGAAGGCCATCCGGGTCGGGATGTTGGCCTTGATCAGGCCGGTGATCACATCCACGCTGGGGCGCTGGGTGGCCAGGATCAGGTGGATGCCTGCGGCCCGTGCCTTCTGGGCCAGGCGGGCGATCAGTTCCTCGATCTTCTTGCCGACCACCATCATCAGGTCGGCGAGTTCGTCGATGATCACCACGATGTAAGGCAGCTTTTCAAGGGGCTCGGGGCTGTCCGGCGTGATCGAGAAGGGGTTCTTCAGCGGCGCGCCGATCCTCGCCGCCTCGGCCACGGCCTTGTTGTAGCCGGCCAGGTTGCGCACCCCCAGCGCCGACATCAGCTTGTAGCGCTTCTCCATCTCGGCCACGCACCAGTTGAGCGCGTTGGCGGCATGCTTCATGTCGGTGACCACCGGCGCCAGCAGGTGCGGAATGCCCTCGTAGATGGACAGCTCGAGCATCTTCGGGTCCACCAGGATCAGGCGCACGTCTTCCGGCTCGGACTTGTAGAGCAGCGACAGAATCATCGCGTTGATGCCCACCGACTTGCCGGAGCCGGTGGTACCGGCCACCAGCAGGTGAGGCGTCTTGGCGATGTCGGCCACCACCGGCTGGCCACCGATGTCCTTGCCGAGCGCCACCGTGAGCGGCGAGTGCATGTCATGGTAGGCCCGCGAGCCGAGGATCTCCGACAGGCGCACGGTCTGGCGCTTGGGATTGGGCAGTTCGAGGGCCATGCAGGTCTTGCCGGGCACCGTCTCCACGACCCGGATGCTCACCACCGACAGGGCGCGGGCCAGATCCTTGACCAGGTTCATCACCTGGCTGCCCTTCACGCCGACTGCCGGCTCGATCTCGAAGCGGGTGATCACCGGGCCGGGATAGGCCGCCAGCACCTTCACCTCGACCCCGAAGTCGGCGAGCTTGCGCTCGATCAGGCGGGAGGTGAACTCGAGGACCTCGGCAGACGGCGGCTCCACATCGTGGGCAGGCTCGTCAAGCAGGGCCAGCGGCGGCAGGGCTCCGCCGGGCAGTTCAGTGAACAAGGTGGTCTGACGTTCCTTCTCGACCCGCACCGACTTCTCGACCTCGACGATGGCCGGTTCGATACGCACCGGCGGCGGCGGCGCCACTTCTTCCTTCTTGCGCTTGGTCTCGACCACGGCTTCGCGCTTCTGCGCCACCTCGCGGCCAACCCGGCGGTCTTCCCAGGTCTGCACACCATGGGTCGAGAACTGCCAGACCCGCTCGAGACCGGCACCCAGCGCCTCGGACGCCTCCAGCCAGCTCACCCCCGAAAACAGGCTCAAGCCACCGGCGATCAGCGCCAGCAGCAACAGGGTGCCGCCGGTGAAGCCCAAGTACTGCAAGGTGAGACGCCCCAGTTCCAGCCCGATGACGCCGCCGGGCTCAAGCGGCAGCACCGCCTTGATGGAATGGAAGCGCATCGCCTCCAGGCCGCTGCTGGACAGCAGCACCACGATGAAGCCCAGCACGACGATCAGGAAGGAACGGCGGTCCGCCCCGAACACCAGCTGCAGCCGCCGGAAACCGATGGCCAGCCCGAACCCCAGGAACACCACCCACCACCAGGCCGACACGCCGAACAGGTAGAGCAGCAGATCGGACAGCCACGCACCGAAGCGCCCGCCTGGGTTGCTCACCTGCTCGATCTGTACCGCGTGGGACCAGCCGGGATCGGCCTTCGAATAGCCGAAGAGGATCATCGCGACATAGAGGGCCAACACCCCCAGCAGCAGCCAGCGGGCCTCCTGCAGCAGGCCGGCGATCTTTTCCGGGAGGGGCAAGGGGCGGGTGGAAGGACGATTGAGCATGGGATGGCGATACGGGGCTTGCGGAGAATGGAGCCTGCAATGCAAAAGCGCGGCAAGGCGCCGCGCTCGGATTATAAACCAGGGTCTTCGGAGAACCCGTCCTCACCCGTTCTGCAATGAGTAAGGAAGGATTTCCGGGGCATTCACAAATCGTAGATCTTTTCGCGCAGGATCACGCCGCCGTCGGTCTCCTCGATCAGCCCGCGCAGGCCCAGGTCCTTCATGACCCGGCTGACCATCTCGCGAGAGGCGCCGATCATCTTGGCGATGTCCTGCTTGGAGATCTTCTTGCGCACCATCTTGACGCCATCCACCTCCTCGGACATTTCCAGGAGCAGGCGCGCCACCCGGCCATAGACGTCCATCAGGGCCAGGCTCTCGATCTTGCGGTCGGCATCGCGCAGGCGCCGGGTCAGATTGCACATGACGTGCCAGGAGAGCTCGAAGTTCTCCTGCATCAGGCGCTTGAAGTCGGTCTTGGCGATGGTCACCAGGTCGGAGGGCGACACGGCCACCACCGATGCGGAGCGGGGGCTGTCATCCAGCACGCCCATCTCGCCGAACATCTCCCCCTGCCCGAGGATGGTCAGGATCACTTCACGCCCGTCCTCGTCACTGACCATGACCTTCAGGTTGCCGGTCAGCACGAAATAGACAAAGTCCGTACGGTCCCCCTCGTGCACCACCGCCGAACCACGCGGCACGCGCCGCATCATTGCACAGCGCGCAACAGCCGCCAGCCGGTCGTCGCCCAGGCCCTGGAAAATCGGAAAGGTCCTCAGGGCAATCGTGGACACGGAGCTGGTAACGGACATAAGCGTCTCCTAAGCAGGACTCGAAATGAATTACATGACGCGGACACGACCCGTCGAACAGTCGTTTCCGTCATGGACAATCAACGGTCAAGTATAAAGCAAACTTGAGGGTCTCCATCGCAGTGGCATCAAAACGCCTGCCGTCTCCGCGCACCTCATTCGGCCCCGGGGAACGAAGCGCCTTATAATCGGTCCTTCCTTGCTCACGACCAAACAGAAGAGAAAGACACCCAGATGGCCACCCGTCACATCAAGCTGCTCATCCTCGGTTCCGGCCCCGCCGGCTACAGTGCCGCCGTTTATGCCGCCCGTGCCAATCTGAACCCCGTGCTGATCACCGGCATCGCCCAGGGCGGCCAGTTGATGACCACCACGGAAGTGGACAACTGGCCGGCCGACGCCGACGGCGTGCAGGGGCCCGAACTCATGGCGCGTTTCGAGAAGCACGCCCTGCGTTTCAATACCGAGATGATCTTCGATCACATCCACACCACGCACCTGGCCGAGAAGCCGATCCGGCTGGTGGGCGATGCGGGCGAATACACCTGTGACGCCCTGATCATCGCGACCGGCGCCAGCGCCCAGTACCTGGGCCTGCCCTCCGAGGAGGCCTTCTCCGGCAAGGGTGTGTCGGCCTGTGCCACCTGCGACGGCTTCTTCTACCGTAACCAGGAAGTCGCCGTGATCGGCGGTGGCAACACCGCCGTCGAAGAGGCCCTGTACCTGGCCAACATCGCCAGCAAGGTCACCCTGGTGCACCGCCGCGACAAGTTCAAGGCCGAGCGCATCCTGGTCGACAAGGTCATGGAGAAGGTCGCCGCGGGCAAGATCGTGCTGGAACTCGACGCCACCCTCGACGAAGTGCTGGGCGACACCACCGGCGTGACCGGCATGCGCATCAAGGGCGTCAAGAGCGGTACGACCAAGGACATCGACCTGAAGGGCGTCTTCATCGCCATCGGCCACAAGCCCAACACCGACATCTTCGAAGGCCAGCTCGAGATGGAAGGCGGCTACATCGTCACCCAGGGCGGCCGTCACGGCAACGCCACGGCGACCAGTGTGCCGGGCGTGTTCGCCGCCGGTGACGTGCAGGACCACATCTACCGTCAGGCCGTGACCAGTGCCGGCACCGGCTGCATGGCCGCGCTGGATGCCGAGCGCTACCTCGACAGTCTCGGCCTGGCCGGCTGATCGTCCCCTCCGGCCGGTCGTCGTGAAGCGACCGGCCGTCATCTTCAAACCGCATCGAGCAACACCGTACGGGCGCCATGCGCAAGCGCAATCAGACATCCGGGCTGGACGCCCTCAAGGCCATCCGCCAGCAGGTGCCCAACGCCACCCTCAAGACCGTGATCGGGGCGCCACGCAGCAAGGCAGCCCCCGGCCTGGAGCCGACCATCTCCCCGGAGCCGGCCGACGAGACCGGGCTGTTCCGCCGCCAGGTGGGAGACGTACGGCCAGTCAAATCTGCCGACCGGGCCGAACTCGGTCGCCCGAGGCCTGCACCGACACCACGCCCCCGCCAGCCTGAGCTGGAGGTAGAGCCTCCGGCCCGTCGCCCCGTCCGGGTCGACGAGAACGACGCGGCCGCCGTGTTTCGCTCGGCACTGGGAGACATTGCACCGATCAAGGACTTCAACCGGGTCGACCTCAGCCTCCAGCGTCAACGTGCCAACCCCGGCGTGCGGGCGGTCGAGCACTGGGAGCCAGTGGCTCCCACCCTCGATGAAACCACCCTCACCGATCCTGCCGCCCTGTTCCGCCACGTGGCGGGTGAAGTAGCCCCCCTCAAGGACAAGAACCTTGCCGCGGTCGATCGCCCGCTGCCGGCGCCCCGCCCGCGCCTGCGCGAAGAGGACGAGCGCGAAGTGCTGCGGGAGGCGCTGGAGTCCCCGATCTCCTTCGAAGACCGCCTGGACATGGGCGACGAGGCCGCCTACCTGCGCGTCGGCCTGCCGCGCCGGGTCCTCACCGACCTGCGCCGCGGCCGCTGGGTGGTGCAGGGGGAACTGGACCTCCACGGTCTGACCCGCGACGAGGCCCGCGCCAGCCTGGCCCAGTTCATCGCCCTGGCACTGCAGCAGGGGCGCCGCTGCCTGCGGGTGATCCACGGCAAGGGCCACGGCTCACCCGGCCGCATCCCGGTACTCAAGCATCTGTCCCGCGGCTGGCTGGCCCAGCGCGAAGACATCCTGGCCTTCTGTCAGGCCAAGCCCCATGACGGCGGCGATGGCGCCCTGCTGGTGCTGTTGCAGGCCGGCGGCGGCAACCGGGGCTGATCTCGCCCTGAAAAAAGCGCTTATATTTCAGCAAGTTCTAATACAGACTGCTTGATTCGAGCGTTTTTTGCCTGTTTTTTTGGTACGTGGCGCCATTCTTGCCCGCGGTCAATTTCTTTCATCTCCTGCCCCCCTACATTGCGCCGCGACAGATTGTCGCAGCGGCGCCGCGTCCCTCCCGACGCCCGGCTCCGGCGACAACTGGCTACGCCGCCGTGATCCACGGCGCGCATTCGGTTAAGGGACATACGGAGACCCACAATGAGCACCCAAGACACGCAGCATGACGACCTGACCCCCGTACCGGGACGCCGCAAGTTCCTGAACACCGCCGCCCTCGCCGGGCTGGCCGGTGCTGGCCTGTCCGTCGGCCTGTCCTCCTGCAAGCAGGAAGCCCCCCCCGCGGCAGCCCCTGCCGCAGGCGCAGCCCCGGCACCTGCCGCCGCCAGCCACGGCGCCTCCCCGCATCTGGCCCCGGGCCAGCTGGACGAGTACTACGGCATCTGGTCCGGCGGCCATACGGGCGACATGCGCATCCTGGGCCTGCCCTCCGGCCGCGAGATCACCCGCGTCCCGGTCTTCAACCCCGACGCGCTGGTGGGCTGGGGCATCACCAACGAGTCCAAGGCCATCATGGGCACCAAGCCGGACGGCAGCCTGCGCTACACCGTCGCGGACACCCACCACACCCACGCCTCCTACAAGGACGGCACCTACGACGGTCGCTACGCCTGGATCAACGACAAGATCAATGGCCGCATCGCGCGGGTCAAGCTCGACACCTTCGAGTGCGACAAGATCACCGAGATCCCCAACATCCAGGGCTTCCACGGCATCTTCCCGGACAAGGCCGACCCCGTGGACCCGGCCATCACCCACACCACCCGCGTCTTTGCCGGTGCCGAGTTCAGCATCCCCCTGCCGAACGATGGCAGCCACCTGAACGACGTGGACAAGTATCGCTCGCTGTTCACCTGCATCGACGCAGAAACCATGGCCGTGCGCTGGCAGGCGCTGATCGACGGCAACTGCGACCTGGTGGCCACCTCCTATGATGGCAAGCTGGCCGCCACCAACCAGTACAACACCGAGATGGGGGCCAAGTACGAAGACATGATGTCCGCCGAGAAGGACGCCTGCGCCTTCTTCCACATCGCCCGCATCGAGCAGGCCATCAAGGACGGCAAGTTCAAGACCTACGGCGACTCCAAGGTGCCCGTGGTGGACGCCACCCGCGAGGCCAACAAGGACCCGAAGACCGCGCTGTCCGCCTATGTGCCGGTCCCCAAGAACCCCCACGGCGTGAACGCCAGCCCGGACGCCAAGTACTTCATCTGCGCCGGCAAGCTGTCCCCCACCGCCACCGTGATCGAACTGAGCAAGGTGCTGGACTGGTTCGACGGCAAGCTCGAAGACATCAAGGCCACCGTGGTCGCCGAAGTGGAGCTTGGCCTCGGCCCCCTGCACACGGCCTTCGACGGCCGTGGCAACGCCTTCACCACCCTGTTCCTGGACTCCCAAGTCGTGAAATGGAACGTGGAGGCCGCCATCAAGTTCCACGCTGGTGACAAGAACGCCCAGTACGTGGTCGACCGCCTGGACGTGCAGTACCAGCCGGGCCACCTCAATGCCTCCCAGTCCGAGACCCGGGAAGCCGATGGCAAGTGGCTGTGCGTGGGCTGCAAGTTCTCCAAGGACCGCTTCCTGCCGGTCGGCCCGCTCCACCCCGAGAACGAGCAGCTGATCGACATCTCCGGCGAGAAGATGAAGCTGATCGCCGACCACCCGGTACGCCCCGAGCCCCACGACTTCATCATTGTCAAGCGCGACCGGATCAAGACCCGCCAGATCTACAACCTCGACGACTTCCCCAATGCGGTGAAGGATCCGAAGGAAAGCGGCGTCTTCCGCAACGGCAACAAGGTCACCGTCAAGCTGGTGTCCCAGGCGCCGGCCTTCAGCCTGCGCGAGTTCACCGTCAAGAAGGGCGACGAGGTCACGCTGATCCTCACCAACCTGGACAAGGTGGAAGACCTGACCCACGGCTTCGCCATCCCCAAGTACAACATCAACTTCATCGTCAATCCGCTGGAGACCAAGTCGGTCACCTTCAAGGCCGACAAGCCGGGCGTCTACTGGTGCTACTGCACCCACTTCTGCCACGCCCTGCACCTCGAAATGCGCACCCGCATGATCGTGGAGAAGTAAGCCGGCACACGCCGTTTCCTTATCGTGGGGGATAAGTTGGGGAGGCCTGCCGGCCTCCCTTTTTTTGTTCTCGATGACGGCCATTCCACTGGCCGGCGGCCGAATTGACTCAGCTTAAGGCAGCCCGCCCCCCCGGGCACCAGAATCCGCCGACACCCCGATTGACGGAGCCCTCGATGTTCTCCCAGCGCACCCTGCGCCGCCTGCTCGTCCCCCTCACCGTGCTGCTGCTGGCCGGTGCCTCCCACGCCGACACCTACGAGGTCAAGCTCCCGCCTGAGCTGTCCTCCTCGCCACGGCTGTGCGACTACGCGCCCTGCCGCGAGGTGCTGCCCGAGGCGACCACCTTCTCCGAACGCAAGGGGCAGCCCTCCTACGTGGAAGGCTACCGGGACGATGCCGGGCAGAAGAAGAAGGTCGGCTACGTGATGCTCTCCACCGACATCACCGACATTCCAGCCTATTCCGGCAAGCCCGTGGTCAGCCTGATCGGCATGGACACCGCCGGCAAGTTCACCGGCGTGAAGATCCTCAAACATTCAGAGCCCATCCTCTTGCTGGGCATCCCCGAGTCCGCCCTGGTCAAGTTCAACAACCAGTACCTGGGCCAGTTCGTCGGCGACAACATCGAGATCGGCAGATCACGCCCCGAGGAAAACCTGATCGGCCTCGATGCGATCACCGGCGCCACAGTCACCGTCATCGCCCAGAACCAGGTCATGATGACCAGCGGCACCGAGGTGGCCAAGCAGGTAGGCATCCTCAAGCCGGTGATCCGGCCCCAGGCCAGGTTCCCCATTTCCGATGCAGCCCCCGGCTGGGCCGACCTGGTGGCGGACGGCAGCGTACAGCACCTGGTGGTAAAGCCCGAAGACGTCGGTCTCAAGAGTGACGGACGCCCCTACATGGACTTGTGGTTCGGCTACCTCAACCAGCCCACCATCGGCCGCGCCCTGCTCGGCAAGGACGGCTACGCCAGCCTGATGGCGCGCCTGAAGGAAGGCGAACACGCCATCTTCATCATCCGGACCGCCGGCATGGACTCCTTCAAGGGCTCCGGCTTCGTCCGCGGCGGGATCTACGATCGGGTGCAGGTGCGCCAGGACAAGGACAGCTTCACCTTCCGCGACCTCGACTATGTGAACCTCTGGGGTCTCTCAGCCGCGGGCGCGCCGGCCTACGACGAATCGGCGATCTTCATCATCCGCGGCAAGGGCTTCTCGGCGGCCTACCCCTGGAAGCTGGTCTTCCTCGGCAACAAGATCGACAAGGAAACGGCCGCCAAGACCTTTGCCAACTTCGACAAGGAGTACTGGCTGGCCGACGCCTACCTGGAAGGCGGCCGCCCGGAGGTGATCAAGCCCGACCCCACCTGGCTCAAGGTCTGGAAGGACAAGGCCCTGCAGATCGGCGCCTTCATCGTCCTGCTGCTCGTCGTGGCCGGGGCCTATGCCAACCGCGACCGCCTGGTGCGCCGCTCCAGCCACAAGAACAAGTGGCCGGTGAACGCCTTCAAATACACCGGCTGGCTGCTCAGCATCGGCTTCGTGGGCTTCCAGGCGATGGCCCAGCCTTCCATCACCCAGGTCCTGACCTGGTTCCACAGCCTGCTCTTCCAGTGGCAGTGGGAGTTGTTCCTGTCCGACCCGCTGATCTTCATCTTCTGGATCTTCATCATCGTCACGGTGTTCGTCTGGGGCCGCGGCCTCTTCTGCGGCTGGCTGTGCCCCTTCGGCTCCCTCTCCGAGCTGCTCTACAAGCTGGGTCGGGCCTGTGGCCTCAAGCGCTTCCAGTTCCACCTGCCCCAGGCCCTGCACGACAGGCTCAAGGGCCTCAAGTACGCGATCTTCTTCGGCCTGCTCGCCGTGTCCTTCTTCAGCATGGGCCTGGCCGAGAAACTCGCCGAGATCGAGCCCTTCAAGACTACCTTCCTGGTCGGCCTGCTCAATCGCAGCTGGCCCTACACCCTCTTCGCCGGGGGCTTGCTGGGCCTGTCGATCTTCACCGAACGCCCCTTCTGCAAGTATCTCTGCCCGCTGGGCGCCGCCCTGGCCATGCCCACCACCTTCCGCTGGTTCGGCCTCAAGCGGAAGGAGGAGTGCACCCGGTGCAAGGCCTGCGCCAAGGGCTGCGGTTCCCTCGCCATCGACACCAAGGGGAACATCGACCAGCGTGAATGCATGCTCTGCCTGGACTGCATGGTGCTGTACTACGACGACCACGCCTGCCCTCCCCTGGCCCAGGAGCGCAAGCGCCGGGACAAGGCCGGCCAGCCGCTCACCCCGATCGACACCCGGGGCTACTTCATCCCCATCCATCCAGCCCCTGCCAGACCCGCCCCGGAAGGAAAATCCTGATGACCCTCGCCGACCGCAACGAACTGCGCCAGCCCTCCTATGGGGAGGCCCGCGGAGCCGCCTGGCTGGCCGCCGAAATCCGCGACCACATCTGGCCGTGGGGCAGCCGCGCCCAGACGGGGCGGATTTCCCTGCGCGTGGCCGGCTTCGCCCTTGCCCTTGCTGCCACCATCGCCTGGATCCTCACCGCCCTCGGTCACCTCTCGGCAGGTGCCATCATCGGCTGGTGGTTTGGCTGGAGCGTGCTGGAGGTATTCGTCCGGCTGGACGCCAAACCCTACGTCAAGGAGGGCCCCTGGTGGGGCCGCCTGTACCGCCGGGCCGGACTGATGGACATGTTGTGCTATGTGAGCTTCAAGAACCTGCTGATCGGCGCCTCATTGTTCCTCGGCCTGAAGGCCATGGGCCTGCTTCAGCTCTAGCCGGGCTGCCGGCGCTGTCCGGGGACGACCGCCGGCCCTCGCCCCGCTACTCGTTCTCCTGGTAGGCCGACGGCGTCACGCCGGCGCCGGCCAGGCATTCCCTGAGATATTTGAGCTCCTGCTTGCCAAACTCGTTGCTGTGATGGGGATGGTGCAGGAAGAACTCATGCCGGTTGAGCAACACCCTGAAGCGGGCGCCGTGGCCCGGCTCAACCTCGGCCCCCAGATGATGGAGAAGGGATTCCACCTCGCGCCACTGGATATTGCTGCTGATGGGATCCCGGAATATCGACTCGAGAAGATGACGGTGCTTGGAGCTCATAATCTGCCCTTTCTTGTTCTGGTTTCGCGGCCTGCTGGCCGACAGGAAGGCACGTTCAGTGCCTCCTGGCGGTCATTGTCCTCCTGCCGGAGGCAGATGGCATCCACTCCCGGTGGTTGGCATGCCAAAAAAACGGCCCGCGCCGGTTTCCCGGGGCAGGCCAATCGTCAGGACGGCAGTACCTGATCGAAGAAGCAACCCACTTGCTAGTCAGGCACCCAATCAGACGTGATAGAAGTCCAGCACCGCGTCAATCGTGTCATTCATGACCACCACATGCTTGCGCAGGATGACCCAGCTATTGCCTGCCGGCTTCAGGGTATAGGTCACGTCACCGAAGACGTGTGAGGCCACCCCGAAGCGGTAATAATGGGTTACCCACTTGGCCTTCACCTCAAGCTGGGAGTCGGAGACATCCTGAATGATCACGTTGCTGACCAGGTGCAGCGTGCGCGGCAGGGGCGTGGATGCCGCCGACTTGCCAGTGCGGATGCGGAAGACCCGATCTTCCAGACCCGCGCGGTTGGAATAATAGATCATCGACATCCCGCGCTTGGGATCGGTGGTATAGACGTGCTCGGAATCCCATTGGGGAATATGGAATTCGGAGCCTTCGTCGAACAGTTCCAGGTAGTCATCCCAAGCGTGGCGATCACACAGTTCCGCCTTGCGATAGAGGAACTGCTCTACGCTTTTTTGCAAATCACCCATCATTTCGCTCCTTTTTCATTCGCGGACTTCCGGTCCAGGCCCCGCAGCATGAATTCCTGCCAGGCGCCATGCTGGTTCACATACAGCCCTTCGTGCGTCAGTTCGGTACCCGTCAGAACCGGCTTGATTCCCAGGGTCTCAGCATTCGGCGTGGTCTCGGTTTCCCACTTCGTGTAGCCGCGGGAAATGTCGTTCCACGGCTCCAGGCGCGCCTGGAAGCCACGCTGGGCTTCGCGGAACTCAACGAGGTCGTCGGGCGTGCCCATGCCGGACACGTTGAAGAAGTCCTCGAACTGGCGGATGCGGTTCTCGCGATCCTTGTCCGACTCGCCCTTCACACCAATGCACTGGCTGATGATCTCGGTCTTGTTCCAGGCCACCGGGCGGATGATCCGCAGCTGGGAACTGATCTGGTCCATGAAGAACAAGCTGGGATAGACGTTGAGGTTACGCAGCCGGTTCATCATCCACTCGGCCTTCTTCTCACCATATTCCTTGACCAGGCGCGGCATGATGGTGGCGTAGCCAGGACGCACGTCCGGGTTGGGCATTTCGCTGTACAGCACGCTGTGGCCGTTACGGAAGGAGAACCAGCCATCGTCCGTATCCGAATCACCTGCACCCAGTTTGCGATAGTCCAGGGTGTTGGTGATCTCGGCGCCCTTCTGTGCATTCAGCTCATGACGATGGACCACGGTAGCCACGTAGTTGTAGTGAACCGTGCTCACGTGATAACCATCGAGACCGTTCTCGGTCTGCAGCTTCCAGTTCCCGTCAAAGGTGTAGTGGCCCTTGCCCGGCAGCACTTCCAGTTCGCCGGTAGGCGACTGGGCAACCATCAGGTCGAGGAAGACCTTGGCATCACCCAGGTAATCCTCCAGGGACTCCGTGCCTTCGGTGTCAAGGTTGATGAAGACGAAGCCCTTGTAGCTCGCTACGCGGGCGCGCTTGAGGTTACGGGACGCAAGGTCAAAGTCTTCCGGGTACTCGGAAGGCGCCTTCACCTTGAGCAGCTTGCCGTCGGACCGGAAAGTCCAGGCATGGAAGGAGCACACGAAGGTGGACTGGCGCCCCTTGGCGACACGCGTCAGGGTGGCCCCACGGTGCTGACAGGCATTGACGAGTGCGTTAAGCTGGCCATTCGCGTCACGGGTGATGATCATCGGCTGGCGGCCGGCCTTCATCGTGACGAAATCGTTGGGTTGGGAGATCTCACTCTCGTGGCAGGCGTAGATCCAGTTCTTCTCGAAGATCATCTCCATCTCGAGTTCGAACAGTTCCGGCTCGGTGAACATGCTCCGAGCCACTCGGTAAACGCCCTCCTCCGGTCTAAAATCAACGCAACCCGAGACAAATTCACGCCACTCGGCGGTGGTTCTTGCGGTACTCATGTTGTCCCCATTGTTTTGGTGTTGATGGAGACCTCATTAGAAGGCTGTTCTTTTTTCGGGAATATCCTGCTGTTGGGGAATGTCTGTCCGGTTTTTGTGGACAACCGAAATCCCCTGAAAAACCGGACCCGAACATGGAATCCAGACTCGAGCACCACGTACCGTCCCCACCCGTGTGAGGGGGGGTAGTTCCCCTCACAGGCGAGAGTTGACAGCATAGGCAGAGCACAAGAAAATCGATATTAAATAAAAATCTCGATTTTTTAGGCAGGCAGCTAAACGACAAGGATCGCACCAACAAGATCATAGGGCCATGCAACATCCTCGCTCACCGGCCCGGAACAGCTGCATGAAGCAGTGCCTCAACCCCTACCCAGGAGTTCGTGATGGAGACGATCGCGAAAGTTGTTCCACAGGAGCTGCAAGCATCCTGTAATGACCTGAAGAGTGCCCAGACATGGATGGCAGAGATCTGCGGCCCTCATGGCCTCAAGGCGCATGCAAACCGTCCATTGCAGTTCCGGCACTCGGGCAATGTCCTGCAATCCCGTTCGACCACCATCGGCTACGTGGAATACGGCACCGATGTCTCGATCCTGGTGCACGAACCGACCCCCCTGCACAGTTTCAGCATCAGCCTGCCGATCACGGGAGAACAGGAGCTCTCGGTCGACGGAAAGCACCTGCTCTCCAATGCCGACGTGGGCACCATCCTGGTACCGAACGTTTCCCAGGAGCTGGTGATCGCGGGCAACTGCCGCAAGATGCTGGTCTCGATGTCTCACGCCGCGGTCTCCAAAGTGCTCGAGGAGTTGCTCCAGCGACCTTTGTCGAAGCCGCTGATCTTCTCCCCGACCATGGACGCCACCGGCGGGGAAACGGCATCCTGGTGGCGCATCGTGCGGCACCTCCTGAGCGAGATGGCGTGCAGCCAGAGTCTTTACCGCAACCTCCACCTGGCCGCAGAGCTGGAAACCACGCTCATCCGCGGCCTTCTGCTGGCCCAGCCCAACAACTACTCTGAAGAGCTTCACAGCTCCCGGGAAGGCAAGACCCCGCAATATCTTCTCAAGGCGCGTCGGTTCATCCTCGACACCGCCAAGGAAGACGTCAATCTCGAGCACATCGAGCAGGTAGCCGGAGTCTCCCGCTTCAAGCTTTACGAGGGCTTCAAGCTGTACTTCGGATTGACCCCCCTTGCCTATCGCAAGAAGCACCGTCTCGAGCAGGTACGCCGGGAAATCCTGCGCAGCGGCTCCCAGAAAAACATCTCGTGCATCGCGATGGACTGGGGATTCATGCATCTCGGCCGCTTCTCGATCGAGTACAAGAAGCAGTTCAACGAGCTGCCCTCCGAGACACTCCGGCGCCATAGACAGAACCGGTAAATCAAGGTCAGCCTCAATCTGGAGTTCTTCATCGGGACAACGAAAGAAGCCTCTCCTGCCCTGCGGCAGAGAGGCTTTCTTGTTTTGCGATGCAAAGGCCCCTGTAGGAGCGACTGCAGCCGCCTTCGGACGCGGATCGATGGATCCGTGCCGACTCAGTGGGCCGCGGGCGGCTGAAGTCGCCCCTACAGGGCCTGGGCGGCGCGGCGGGCCGTTGATCCGCCCGCCGCGTCGATCACGCCCGCTTCATCATCACCACCTGGCTGGGGTTCCTGAAGGCGGCCAGCCGCTCGGCCTGCAGCGCCCG